>JALIDQ010000010.1 GCA_022865275.1 Candidatus Nanohalarchaeota archaeon QJJ-9
GAACTGTTGGCCAGATGCCTTGTCCTCTGGAAGTTGTCCTCGTATACCGGTTCAGCAAGCTCTTCCAGCTTAGACTTTATCTCTTCAGGGTTTTCTACCTGGAACTTTACCTCTGTCTCTTTCTCTGAATGGTCAGGCATCGAATATCATCCCCGGTTATGCGTGTAGAGAAAGAAATAAACTGGAACTTTAAGAGGTTTTCTACAGGTTTTTCCTACTCATAAAGTCGGAGAAGTCTTCAAGATTGGCTAGCCTGTATTCTAAGTTCTCTACCTTTATACCAGTATGCTTCTCCTGTAGACTGTATTCCTCCTCTTCATAACTTAATTCGATATCTTCCGGGAGCTCCATATTTTTCATCTCTTCAAGATTCTCTATACTCCTCTCTACAAGCTCGGGAAGGTCGTATACTTTCTCTTCAATATCTCTAGTAGCTTTCTGTATATTCTCCAGTTCCTCCCTTATCCCACCCATTTTTGCGCCGATTTTAGTCCAGTAATCCTCTGAATAGCCTATCTTAGACTTTGCGCCAGTTTTTACTTTCTCAAAAACTTCTCCGGCTTTCTCCATCTTTTTATACCTAGTCCAAAGAGGTATTACCCAGGGAACTTAAAATATTTTACCTATACTTAGTAACAACTTTCCGGGAGATTATATCCGAACTACTCCGATAGTTTGATAGTTTCCCCATTTATTATAGCGTCAATTTAAAATAGTTTTTCTACAAACCTTCGAGTGCTGGGGAAAAAGGACTATTTAAACAATAGCCCGGTGGTGTAGATCGCACCTAACGGTGCTCGATACACTCACCGGAAAGAGGATTAACATAATAGCCCGGTGGTGTAGTGGTCAATCATGTGAGACTCTGGCTCTCACGACCCTGGTTCGAATCCAGGCCGGGCTATCTAAACTCTACGAGAGTTCGTTTTCTCTGAACAGCCCCTCCAAGCAAAACTTTTTAACCTAGGAAAGCAAGTCTTTGAAACACGATGGAAGAACTAGAGATAAACGCGGAGGTTCGAGGCGACTACAAATCAGCAGACCTGTTCCTAATGCCTAAACCAGTGTATTATGCGGACCTTCTGGAAAAAGTATTCGATGAATTCGGAGAGGATGAAGTCGAGCTGGTTATAGAAGAGTCAAGCATGCCTCTGACGTATTACGAAGCTTTAGATATTCCTCTAGACGTTTTCGAGGAAAAATACGAGATAGGAGATGAGGAAGAAGTCGCGAAGGATAAAGCTGTAAAGCTTGCAAGAGACCTTCTAAGCCTCGGTTTGTTCGATATAGGCTTCCGAGGAGACAAGGTCGCGACGAATATTTCACATGACGGGTATATCAACGTAAAGCCTTTAAACGTGGAAAAGGAAGTTTTTAGGGAGAAAGTAGAATCTATAGGTGCTATAGATGAAGAGGAAAGAGAAGAAAAATAAGACGCAGTCCAAGGAAGAGGCGAAGGAAAAAGTTAAACAGTTCCTAGGTGACAGAGCTGAGGAGATAATCGAGGACGATCCTAACATCGGGAAGGAGTCTTAGGCGGTTGGTCAAGGCTCTCTACCACTAACACAGTTCTCTTCTTAAATCGTTGTTATCTTTCTATCAAGAAATCTTCTCGCTTTCTAACAGAAAAAGCTTTATATAACAGTCCTGCTGAAAGAAAAGAAGTTTACAAACTGTCCAAAAACAGTATTCGAGTACAGAGTCTCTATTTCGGTAATTCCGGGGTTTCAGGGAAGGATTTTTATTGGATGCTGAGTAATTATGGTATAGTAGGATGGCTATAAAACAAAGATTCAAATCAGACGGGCCGATTGAAAAGATAGATCTTGAGGAAGCTGATGAGAAACAGGTTCTACTTTACCTGGAAGACCTGGAACAGATGACTCACTGTGACGGGTTTGAAAACAAGGTGGGCGATGAGATAGACAGGATAGAAAGCTCCAGCATCTACCCTAAGGACTATAAAGCAGAGTACAACGGAGCAAGGAAGGCAGTCTATCTCGGAAACGCGAAGATTCTGGAGATTACCGGGAACGATGAGTTAAAGGTAGAAAACTGTTCTATCGACCTTGAAGGCGGGGAAGCACTGGTAAGAAGGAAGTTGAACCCGAACAGCTATCATGATCTTCAAATAAACCCAGGGGACTATGATATCAAGATACATACCCGCAACAAGGAGAAAGAGGACACTATCACCCCTAACTACAGCCAGTTAAGTAATGGAAAAGTGGCTAAGCTTTTCCTCAAGCCTCTTGAAGGCAAGGGAATGCTGCTCCAGCAGCTCAGCAATGAAAAGCTAGAGGTCCGGGATCAGTACGTATAGAGAACAAAACAGTGTTTTTTCTCCAGGTTAGTCCTGACTATCCCCTACGAGGAATAGGTTTAAAACTTCTGGATGAGCTAATCTAACCGGTCCAAAGCCGGGATGGCAGAGTAGCTATGCGGCCGCCTGCAGTCGCAAATCGTAGAAAAACATAAACTAACAGATCTGCGGTTTCGGAATAAAGCGGTTCACCTGGGTGCAAATCCCAGTCCCGGCTCTCTAACTTCTCGCAATAGCGAGACTTGAAACCTATCCTCTCTGAGGAAAAACGATTTTTATAAGGAAAACCAAGTAGTCTATAGAGATGTTCGAAGCACTGTTTTTCAAGAAAGAAGATATAGACAATCCGGAAGAAGAGATAAAGAAGATAGCACTAGCCTCAGTGTTCTACGCAATAGCCGGTATAATCGTAGCAAAGTATATACTACCCTTCTACATAGACGGTACAAACTTCTGCGGACTTATCGCGGTTCTAGTAACCTCAATAGGCCTAAGTTATCCGGTAACGCGATACATAAAAGCAAGGGACAACGAAGAGATTAAAAAGAAATGGAGTGAGGAAACCCTGCTAGGAAGACATATAACAGAGCTTGCTGTATACTCTACAATATTTCTAGGAGCAACCCTTGTATACGGTATCTCAAGGATATTCCTACACAAAAACTTCTTCTCCGCCCAAAGCCTTGTAATTAACTCGGTGAACTCCGCTGCAGGAAACATAACCGCGAACAGTATGATAGGTTCGATACTCGCGAACAATTTCGGAGTTTTCCTAATAACCTTCGCACTAGGATTCCTTGTATCAGGAGGAATAGTCTTCATCCTAATATGGAACGCATCGATACTTGGGGCAGAAGTAGGAAGTATATCACCCACAGTATTCCACGTACCCCTCAAAACCATGGCCTACCTTCCGCACGGACTTCTAGAGATAGCCGCCTATATTCTCGCCGGTCTTTCAGGAACACTACTATCCTTCCACCTAGAACATTACTTCAGACACGGAACGCATAGCATAGAAACTCTAAAGATAACAGTAAAAGACATCTCAACAATCTTCATACTAGGCCTGATAGCTCTTCTCCTCGCAGGGATAGTGGAGACAGGAACTCTTCCTTTCTAGGAGCGTTTCCAGACTGTTCCGTCATCCGTATCCTCTAGCTGGATTCCTTCCTCCTTTAAACTATCTCTTATCCGGTCAGCTTCCTCGTATTCTCCTTCCTCCCTGAGCTTATCTCTCAGGCTAACCAGCAGGTCGAGAAGTTCGTCGCTTAGGTTTCCTTCCTGCTCCTTAAGCTCAAGACTTAGGCCTAGAACCCTTCCAAGCTCCTGTATAGTCTCCTTAACCTCTTCAAGGAGCTCTTTTCTATTATCCAAGCTCTTGTTCGCCTTCTTAGCAAACCGCATCAGCGCGTCCAAAGCTCTAGGAGAGTCTAGATCATCGTCCATCGCTTCCTCAAACTGCTGCCTGACCTCCCGTATCTCGTCTTCAAGGCTGTCTTCATCACCTCCCTCAGCATTTTCCAGGTTCCAGAGAGTGTTGTAGAGCTTTTCTAGACGGGACTCTGCGTTCTTGATAGCTTCCTCAGAATAGTCTACCTGGCTTCTATAGTGGCTAGAAGAGTAAAACATCCTTAAGACCTCCCCTACATACTCTTCCAGGACGTCTCTTACCGTTACAAAGTTCCCCTCGCTCTTTGACATCTTCTCGCCGTTGACAGTAATAAATTCGGAGTGGAGCCAGTAGTTCACCGGTTCCTCGTCGAGATTATTCATAGCGTAGTTCTGAGCTCTCTCGTTTGGATGGTGCGGAAAGATATGGTCGACTCCTCCTGTATGGATGTCGAAATGCTCTCCAAGATACTTCGTAGACATCACAGAACATTCAAGATGCCAGCCCGGGTAGCCATTGCTCCAGGGCGACTCCCATTTCATGAGATGCTCCGGCGAAGCGTTTATCCATAACGCAAAATCCAGCGGACTCTTCTTCTCCTTCCTCTCCTCCTCACCTAGCTGGCCTGAAGCGTTTTCCTGAAGCTCTTCAAGGTCCATTCCCGACATTTTCGCGTAGCCGTGATCTTCGTGGAACTTTTCAACGTCGAAATAAACCGAGCCGTTTCTCTCGTACGCATAGCCGTTGTCCAGAATATCCTTAACCGCTTCAATCATCTCGTGGATATGGCCTGTTGCTCGAGGATTGACGTTGTGGCGTTTGATGTTAAGCTTATCGAGCTCATCGTAGAAACGCTTTAACTGCTGGGTAACAAGCTCTCTAGGTTCTATACCGCGCTCCTTTGCGCGCTTCTCAACCTTGTCCTCTCCCTGGTCCGCATCGTCTGTCAGATGGCCTACGTCGGTTACGTTCAGCACGTGAAAGACATCAAACCCTTTCCAGGAAAGGTAGCGGTTAAGTATATCCCAGTTCGCGTAGGCTCTAGCATTGCCTATATGCAAATCGTCGTATATAGTCTGTCCACACGAGTATATTCTTACCAGATCATCGTCAATAGGTTTGAAATCCTCTTTTTCGCGGCTCATAGTGTTGTAGAATCTCAAGACCATACTCTCACCTCCATAAAACTCTTCATCCAAAACCTCTTAATAGCTCCAGAAATAGTCGGAACAAAGCTCAGGCTAGGAGAAATAAAATCTTCTATCTTACCGTAGACAAACACGGTCACCAGCCATTGTATGAATAAATAACGACCTATTTTTTAAAGAGTTCGGGAGGATTAGCCGGCAACCTAACAGATCCGCTAACTTTTAAATACTGCCCAACCACCTACTAACCATGAGAAAAGCAACACTGTTACTTCTGGTAGCGGCTTTTTCAGGGCTTGGTACAGCAGTAGTAGGCTACGACGGTCCTAAGGATCAGCCCCATATAATGGGAGGTTCTTCAGGCGCTTCGCAAGCAGTAGGACCGAACGGCACGCAGTGGAAAGCCTGGGTGGAGACTAAAGGAACAGATTGCCTGTCAGGAAACCTTTCAGAGATACAGACAAACAAGACAGAGAACAGAACAGAGTTCACAGGAGAAATTCAAACCAGTAATCCGTGTTACACGGTTAGGCATGATGTGGAAAAAGTAGGAGAGAATACCTACCAGTTCAACATCACCACAGAAAAATCCAACACAACCTGTATAGACTGTGTAGGAAAGATCCGGTACAAAGCAGGGCTAGAGACCAACTCTAGCCATACAGTCAAAGTCTACCACAACGGCGATTTTGCCAAGGAGATAGCTAACAACCCAGAAAAACCAGGACTTTTCCAGAAACTCATAGGATGGCTCAGAAACTTTTTCTGAGTTCTTTCCTCCTTTTTTCTTTTTATACTTAGCAGCAAAAAAGCTCTGACTTCAGGTTTAAAAACCTCTTATCCCAAACCTTTTCCGGGATAGGCTGGAGGACTTGGGGCCCTCTCTACCGGAAGTCCTCACAACCGGAGCCGAAAACAGGGACGAGAACAGCCTTGGAGACTGCAGCCCAGGCTTTCCATGCCGAAGTCCTGTCCTTCGGGATTCTGCCTGCAGTAAACCGGGCCAGGCCTTGACGGGAGCAGCCCTAAGCTGTAGACAGGATGTTCGAAGGGTCGCAGGATGGAGTGGAAAGCGTGGTTTCCTGCACCTCCGGGCTGTTCCACTCCCTGGAATCCCACTACTTTTTGTTTTAGAGGAAAAAAGATGATAGAACTGATAGGGACCTCGCATATAGCAGAAGAAAGCCTTGAAGAAGTTAAACAGAAGATAAACGAAACAAATCCCAAAATAGTCGCGCTAGAGCTTGACCCTGGAAGGTACCAGTCGCTCAAAACAGGGGGAAAAGGTGAAAAACCTAAAAACCCTATTCTAATGATAATAAGCTTTTTACAGGAACAGCTCAGCCTTGAAACAGGAATAAAACCTGGAACTGAGATGCTTGAAGCTTCAAAAGCTGCGGAAAAACTAGATATACCTGTAGCCCTGATTGACCAGGATATAAAGGTGACAGCAAAAAAGATTGGAGGCATATCCTTACTGGAAAAGACAAAACTTCTCGCATATCTTACTGTAGGACTACTTTTTCCCCTCTCTTCCATGGAAATAGACCTAAACAAGGTTCCGGAGGAAGAACTTGTAGAGGAGATGACTCTAAGGCTTAAAATAGCTTTCCCAAATCTTTACCAAGCTTTAATCAAAGAAAGAAACCAGATAATGTCTCAGAGGCTATTAGAGCTAGAGCGACGTTACGGTAAAGTCTTAGGAGTGGTAGGAGCAGGACATATAAAAGGGTTAAAAGAAGAGCTGAGGGAAAGAAGTATTAACCAGCAGGCCTAAAAACTCTGTTATGACGGATTTCGAAAGAGAGCTGGTAAAAGCTTTCAACCGATTCTTCGAAGAAAACCATATCGACGGAATCGCATATAGAAGAAAGCAGCACAGGTTTTCAAGCCAGTTCTGCGATTTACTAGTCGACTCAGATCATCCAGACTACTATATGGCTATAGAGAACAAGTCGCTCAAGACAAGCAAAAACAACACTCTATATTTCTCCCAACACTTCTCCGAAGCAAACGACAAGCACCAGGTTGAGCGTATAACCGACTTCGTAGAGAAATCAGGTCGCAAAGGCTTTTTAGCGGTAGAGCTGAGGCGTGGAAGAGGTAAATCCAGAAAAGCTTTCCTCGTTCCGTGGAAAGTCGTTGATAGGAAGTACGAAACCGAAGCAGTAGGCCTTCCAATAGAAAAAATTAAAGAGTTCCCTGAGATAAAAAGAAACGGAGAGAACTATAACATAGAAAAGCTGGTAGAGGAGGCAGACTAATGGATATAGAAAAATCCGCTTTTAAGCACACCAACCAGGAAGTAAGGAATATAATACTGACCACTCTAAGCCTTGGATTTGCCTTTACACTAGCTTTCTTTGGAAATTCAAGCATAGAATTTCTCTTCAGCCTTGAATTCATAAAGTACTTCGTATTCTCCATAGCTATAGTTGGAATCACAATAATAGCAAAGGAAATAGGGCAGAAAAGCATAGCTAACGCTCAGGAAAGCCATGCAAAGTACGAGATATGGGCTCCAGGAATCATACTATCAATCCTGGGATCTTTTCTCGGGTTTGTACCCGCAGCGGTAGCGGGTACTAAGGTGTACACAGAATATACAGAGAGAATAGGAAGATGGTCTGTAGAGCTTAAACCTCAGCATATGGGAGTAGTAGCTTTAGCCGGACCATTGATATGTATATCCATGGCTGTAGCATTCCTTATGCTTGAACCAGCTTTTTCAAGCTATTCGAACCTTTTCATAGAGGCGGCAAGGATCAACACATATATAGGACTGTTCTCACTAGTCCCAACAAACTCCCTTGACGGCTCGAAGATACTACGATGGCAGCCTGTGGTCTGGATTTTTACAGGTGCTCTCTCGATAATCCTGCTCATGATACTGAACGGGTTGATATAGATGCCAAAGAATATAATGGACCCCTATCTCTACATGGTAATCATTACAGCAATATTAGCTGTCCCAGCTCTCATATTCGGGTTTTTCGTCGTAGGAGAAATGAGTACAGTGCCCAGCATAGCCTTAACAATACTTTCAGGCCTTTTAATGGGTGGTTTAAGGGACAGATATTTCAGAGACAATGTAACCTTGGGCGTACTCTCTCTACCCGTCCTAGCCTTCCTTATGCTCTTCTTAACGATTCCAAACTACGCAACAGCCCTCTTATTCGTGCTCGGAGTATTCATCGGAATTTATACAGAGAAAGGGCATTGACCAAAACTCTATTAAAATCAGACCGTAAGGTGATTAGTATGGAGCTAAAAGAAAACAGTTACAAGCTTATATCAGCTTCCTTAGGTTTAATCCTCATAGCTACTGTAGCATGGGGGCTCGGTTACATAGGTCCTAAAAACTCCATAACCGAAGAAAAAGCAGGAAGGCTTGTAGAAGAAGCTCTAGAAGCGCGGGGTGCAGAAGTATCTATTGAATCCGTTTCCACGGAAGGAGATCTCTACAAAGTCTTCGTAAAGTCGGAAGAAGATATAAATTCAATATTCCTTACCCGCGACGGAAAATACATAGTTCAAAACCCTATAAACGCTTCCGATTACACTCAAAAAGCAAAAGCTATGAGTGATTTTCTCGGCTGTCTCCGGGAGAAAGACCTGACAATCTATGGAAAAAGCAATCTAAACGCGACAAAAACACAGATAAAGATACTAGGCGGCCCTAACAACATGAGAGGACTCTACCAGGAGCTTGATAACCAGACAACCCAGAAGCTTGTAAACCAAGGGGTTAAAACCATCCCAGTTACAGTACACAACGGAAAAATATATCAGGGAGTCAAGACCGCAGGGTTCTACAAGGAGATCACCAACTGCAGCTACGAGTTTTCCAACCAGACCCTTCTCGAATAGAGGGAAAAAGTTAAAATCTGGAGAACAAAAAGATATGATATGCGCAAGTTTATCGTCCCTGCTCTAGTACTCTTTTTTGTATTACAGGTATCAGCGGTAAATTTCTCCATCTCCAGTAGCTGTGAAGACTATGAAACCGCGTTGTTCTCTATCTCAAACGAAAGCAATGCACATGCTGCAGAACCAGGCTTCTATAACCTACAGGTATGCGCTGAAGAGGTTGGATCCACAGGTATAAAGAAGGAATGTGAGGATATAGCCAACCCAGTACTCTCCTTCTACCAACCTGATTCAGGAATAGCTCATCTATCAGCCAAGGATGACAGGAACGAATACGTTCTATGCTCTAAAAAGCTCGCTACAAGCGTATGGAAGAACTGTCCTTCAGGCAGCAAACCCATAGTATCCATCTACGATTCTGTAGAGAACCATATCGCCGAACCCGGGATTTATGACTGGCAGGTGTGCGGTGCTGTATTTGACGATGTAACATTAGCCTATAACTTTACAATGTCAGGCAACAAGACGTTTGTAGCTAATATGGAAGAAACTTCAGACAATATTACCGACACAGCATCGGACCTACCAGGATACGCCGCAGCACAGAACTCCTCGGTAATTTCCGGAGTAGTAGGGGAAGGAAGTCCTCCGCACAATGTAGAAATCAGAAACGAGAGCGGTAGAGTAGTGATAAAACACAATATAAACAATCAGAACAATCTAGAATGGTTTATACCGTTTACAAGAGGAGACTATTTCGATATCGAGAACCGTCTAGGAATGATAGACTCCAACGAATTCCTATCAAAGTTCAATCCAAACTTTGCGTTTGAGCTAGCCGACCATATACTGGTTAAAGTAAGCTTAGAGCTTACACAAGCAGATATTGCAAACTACATTAGCATAGGGCCTGGAATCCACAACCTTGTAATCGAGAACCAGGGAGATTCGAAGGTGAGTATCAATGCTACAGAGGAGTAAAGGAGCTTCAAACCTTATAGCGGTAGCTTTATACATAGGAGTTGTTGCAGGAGCTGTAATTACGGTAGCTAACTTCACACAACCTATACTAAAGACCACCTCAGAGACAAATACTATACAGGAAATGATGAACAAGATGCCTGAGATAGAGGACGTTTACAGTGCAGTGGCTTCAGGAGGAAAAGGTACAAGGCAGACCGTATCAATCGGATTCCAGCAAGGCAGAATCCGCTTTGATAAAGGAGAAGATATTATAGAATATGTTATAGATACTCAGTCCTCCCTGGTATCGCCTAAATCATCCAAAAAATTCGGCAACGTACAGCTATCCGCTGGTGCGGATGTAACTGTTAACAAGTCTACAGTAAACGGCACAGAGTGTTGGAGATTAAGGAATTCACACGTAGAAGCATGTATAAAATCAGTTCCAAAAATTCAGAAAGGACTAAAAGGATATTGGGGCTTTGAAAGTGAAGAACAGGAAGTAGAAGACTTATCCGACTACAACAACACAGGAACACTAGGAAGCAGTACAGCAGAAGAGACAAACGACCCGACATGGACCTCAGGCAAGTTCGACAACGCCCTGAGTTTTGATGGAGAAGATGATATAGTAGAAGTTACAGATAATGCGGAAACGGATATGGGAACTTCAGATTTTACTGTGACTGCTTGGATTAAGGGAGATGATTTTGAAAGCGGAGGTAAATTTGTTATTCTAGGAGATGGTGGTGTTGCTGGAACAGAGGCTACAGGATATAGAGTAGCTGTGGAAAATGGTGAAATCGGTACTTGGCTCGTTGATGGTTCCACTAACATTAATACAGTTGATGTGGGGTCAAAAACATCTTTAACTAATAATCAATGGTATTTTGTTGTATGGTCTTTTGATAGAGATGGCAATGTCAATGAATATTTGGACGGTAATCTCGATAATTCTTATGATATTTCCGGTTTTGACGGAGTTGGCTTGAGTGATTCGTATAATACATATATTGGTATGCAAAATAACGATGCGGGATATTTTGACGGCAAGATAGACGAGGTTGCGATATACGATTATGCAATGAGCCAGGAGGAAATTAACGCAAGGTACAAGTCGAACATATTCAAGAAAAGCTTTTTCAGGACGGACAACCTCCTCGTAAGCTACAACAACACTGATACTGGGGTTAAGTTAGGCAACCCGGAGATAAGAGCTACGATAAACAGTGAAAAAAGCTCTTCCTACGGGTTCGGTTACACAGAGGCAGAAACACTGGGTAGAAACCTTCCTGAAGGGAAGATCGACGCGAAAGTCAAATCGCTCGCGGGTATAGAATACACCTTGAACATCAACCTTGTCTCAGGTTCAGACTTTTTAGATATAGAGCTTGATAGGTAGACCACAAACTTTTCAATCAGCTAAGACAAACTTCCTACAATGCCAAAGATAACAATCGGTAGAGACGAGAAAGACCGGGAACAGTACGGAGCAGAGAAAGCCACCGCTCTAATCGGCAAAAACATAGTAGGAGAAAGAGGTGAAGCCCACCTAGCAAACCCAGTAAGAATGGACATCGCCAGACCGCACGTTGTAGGAGTGTTTGGAAAAAGAGGAGAAGGAAAATCATACACACTCGGTGTTATGGCTGAAGAACTACTTAAAGCAGAGGAAGAAGTCTCAAACAACATCTCAACGATAATAATAGACTCCATGGGCATCTACTGGAGCATGAAGTTTCCAAACGAAGACGATGCAGTACTTCTAAGCGACTGGGACGAGCAGCCTGAAGCAATAGACCTCGATCTATGTATACCTAAAGGACACGCAGAAAAATTCAGAGACAGGGAAATACCGTTTGACAAGACATTTACCTTGAAACCTTCCGATCTAAGCGCGGCAGACTGGGCTATGGCTTTCGACATGGAATTAAACAGTCCTCGAGGAATACTACTTGAACGAGTTTTAAGAGAGCTTGAAGGAGAGTACGGTATAGAAGAGATAATCCAACAGATACGTGGAGCAGAGGATTTCGAAGAAGATGTGAAAAAAGGCCTTATAAACCGTTTCCAGGCAGCGGAGGACTGGGGAATCCTATCAAAGCACGGAACAGACCTTGAAGAATTTACAGAGAGGGGAGGTCTAAAAGTCTTAGACGTATCAATGTTCCAGGGAATAAGAGGGACCTGGTCGGTCAGGTCTCTAGTCGTAGGGCTTCTCGCCAAAAAACTCCTCCAGAAAAGACTCGCGTCAAAGAGGTTGGAAGAGATTCAGGAGACAGAAGGAAAGCTCACCTCTGAATCACCAATAGTCTGGATGATAATAGACGAGGCACACCAGTTCCTACCGAACGACCATAAAACTCCTGCCTCAGATTCGCTCCTCTCCTGGGTGAAGATAGGTAGAGAGCCAGGAGTCAGTCTGGTAATGGCGACACAGCAACCGTATAAACTGCACCCGGACGCGCTAAGCCAGTGCGACACCATTATATCCCATCGGCTTACCGCCAAGAAAGACATAGAAGCGCTCAAAAACATAATGCAGACATACATGAAATACGATCTATCGACCTATATAGATAATCTGCCGCGGAAGAAAGGTGCTGCGATATGCCTGGACGACAACTCAGAGAGAGTATACTCAGTAAGAATAAGGCCAAGACTTTCATGGCACGCAGGAGGAACACCAACCGCTCTCAAACAAGGTAGGACATGATGCTCAGCTATACATTAGTTCTTCATAGGTTAGAAACGCTTTTACTCTTCCCAGTAAATAATCCAGAGTTAATTCCGTCGCTTATGCCTATAATAGTAGGATTTATAGTCCTAGAGCTCTACTTCGGAAAGTACAAGTACGAAGAACTAGGATGGAACTCCGCAGTCGGAAACTCCACCATGCTAGTCACCACAGCTCTGTCCCTTATTATAGAAAAAAATCTTATAGGAAGCATAAAAACCCTCGAGGCCAGGACCGCCTTATTCATACTTATAGCAGGCCTAATAATCCTCATATTCGACTACTTCCATATATGGAGGAGAAAAATAGCTTTCAACATCTCATCAGCTTTTGTAACATATCTAACTTCTTACGTACTAATTACAGTTACATACAGCTCTATTCCGATAGGAATCGCAACTATAATGGCAGCAGTATTGTTTGGAGGAATACTATTTCTCGTATTCAACTTCCTCTAAAACCTTAGACAGCTTTTTCAATTTCTCCCCCGAAAGAAGAACCAGATGCCAGAATACATAGAGCACCCTAAGATAGAAGAAGAAACTCTGGAATCAAGAGCATATCAGGAAGTGATAGCAGCGGAGGCAAGGGACGAGAACAGTCTATGCGTACTGCCTACAGGCCTCGGAAAAACCGCTGTAGCGATAATGACCGCCGCACATAGGTTGGAAGAGCTTCCTTCTACCAAAATCCTCATGCTCTCTCCTACAAAACCTCTCACAGAGCAGCACAAAGAAAACTTCCAAGAAAAACTGAACACAGAGACAGACATATTCCAGGTAATGACCGGCGAAACCAGGCCAGAGAAGCGCGAAGAGCTGTGGAAAGAAATAGGATGCTTCTTCGCCACCCCGCAAGTAGTAGAAAACGACCTCATTTCAGGAAGGCTGGACCTAACAGACTTCTCCTTCATAGTATTCGATGAGTGTCACAGAGCGACAGGGGACTACCCCTACAGCTTCATCGCGGAGAAATACATAAAGCAGGCAGAAAATCCAAGGATCCTAGGCTTAACAGCCTCTCCTGGTGGGGATAAGGAGAAGATAGACGAAGTCGCGGAGAACCTATACATAGACAACTTCGAAGTAAGGACAGAAGACGATCCTGACGTAAAGCCCTACGTAGAGAAGAAAAACATTAACTGGAAAAACATACCTCTCAATAGAAACTTTAAACGCTGCAAAAAACATCTCGAAGCTGCAAAAAAGACTAGAGTAAAGAAACTAGAGTCAAAAGGATATCTGGACGGAAGCTCGAACAAAAAAGACCTACTAAAGCTCCAGGGAAAGCTTAGAAAACAAGCAGCGAACAAAGACGATCCAGAAATATACCAGGCTATCTCACGAACCGCCGCAGCGATAAAGGTAGACCACGCTCTTGAACTTCTTGAGACCCAGGGAATAAAACCCCTATACGACTTCCTCGAAAAAATGGAGAAAGACGAGAACTCCAAAGCCGCGAAAAGGCTTTTAAACGATAAAGACTTCCAGAACGCCAGGTCAGTATGCGAATGGATGTACAATAACGAGAAACTCCATCCAAAGCTAAAAGAGCTCAAAAAACTTTTTAAGAATAAACTAACCAAAAAAGATACCGCTATAGTCTTTACACAGTACAGGAACACAGTCGACCGCATAAAACAGCAGATAGAAGAGTTACCGCATATCAACCCACTAAAGTTCAAAGGGCAGAAAGGAGAGTTTACCCAGAAAAAACAGCTTGAAATACTCGAAAAGTTTAAAGAAGACAAAAACAACGTCCTAGTCTCAACAAGCGTAGGTGAAGAAGGTCTAGACATACCTGCAGTAGACTACGTGATATTCTACGAACCTATACCTTCCGAAATACGGACAATACAGAGAAAAGGCCGTACAGGAAGGCAGGAAGAAGGCAACGTATACGTCCTGATAGCAGAAAACACGCGGGACGAAGCCTACTACTGGAGCTCGAAGAACAAGGAGAAAAAGATGAAATCAATATTAAAAGACCTGAAGGACAAAGACTTACAAGTGAGCAACGACCAGAAGACACTTGACAGCTTCTCAGAAGAAGATGAAAGCGGCCTTATCATATACGTAGACGATAGAGAGAACCGCATAGCAAAGGAACTGTCCAAGAAAGAGGTTAAGGTGCGGAAGAAGAGGTTAAATATAGCCGACTTCATAGTCTCCGACAGAGCAGCTGTGGAAAGAAAGACTACAAAGGATTTCAGCGATTCGATAGTAGATCAAAGATTGTTTACGCAAGTGCAGGAGCTCAAAGAAGAGTTCGAGAAGCCTATAATCATAATCGAAGGAGAAAGCCTGTACGGACATAGAGACATCCACCCCAACGCTATACGAGGCGCATTGTCTTCCATAGTCCTCGACTACCAGATCCCTATCGTATGGACTAAGGATGAGGAAGAAACAGTAGAAAACCTCATTGCTCTAGCTAAAAGGGAACAGGAAGAGCAGGACAGAGGGATAAGCATAAGAGGAGAACAGCGGCCTACTACAGAGAAAGAACTGCAGAAATACGTTGTCTCAGGCCTCCCAAACATATCGGACAAGCTCGCTGAAAGGCTGTTAGAGAAGTTTGGCTCAGTAAAAGAAGTGTTCAACAGTTCCGAAACCGAGCTGAAGAAGGTGGAAGGGATAGGCGAAGGGAAAGCAGAGAGGATAAGAGAAATAATAGATAAAGAATACCAGGGTGGTTAGAATCAGGTCTATAGTAGGAATAGATCCAGGAACAACTACTGCAGTGGCTGTAATAAACCTTGAAGGAGAGCTTCTAGGGTATAAAAGCCGTAAAGAATTTTCAGAGAGCAAGATAAACGAGTATATTATTTCCTTCGGGAAGCCCCTTATCGTTGCTACAGACGTCTCAAAGGTTCCTAGCCTTGTAGAAAAGATCGCCTCAACCTTCAGCGCAGAGCTTTACGCTCCGAAAAAAGACCTGGGACAGGAAGAAAAAGAAGCGATTGTGAAAGAAACACACGAAGATGAGCTAGATTCTCATTCCAAGGACGCTATTTCCGCCGCTATAAAAGCGTTTAAAGAAAACAGACAGACACTAGAAAAACTTATAGACCAGGTCAAACAAAGAAAGATTGAAAAAGAAGACTTAGCACTTGAGAAAGCCTTCAGAGGCAAAAAATCACTTGCACAGATGGAAAAAGAGAAAGCGGAAAAAGAAAGAGAAGAAGAAAGCCGGGTTCAAAAACCCTCAATAGACTGGGAGAGTAGGGCACGAGACCTTAAAGAGGAGCTTAAAAGAAAGAAAAAAGAGGTCGAAAGACTAAGGAACTATATAGAAGATCTAAAAAAGGAAAAAGAGACTATCGAAGAAGAAAAAGACCAGATGGAGCTGAAAAGGAAGAAAGAAGCTTTTAAGGATTCAGAAGTAGATAAATGGCGTAAAAAGGCGAAGAGCCGATTTAAGAGAATAAAGAAAGAAGAAGAAAAGGTAGAAAAGCTTGAAAAAAAGCTGGAAAAGTACAGAAAAGGATTGAAAAGAGCTTACAACAGTGAAAAGCTTCTGAAGGTACTCAAAACAGAGGAAGAAGTCAAGAACTACGAAAAAGAGCTGGCTTTTATCGAGGAAGGTGTCCAGGCAGAACCGAGCAAGGAAACAAAGATTGCGATAGTGGAAGACACAGAAGACAAAGAGTTTTACATGGAAAAAGGATTAAAAGCAGTAGAAAAACAAAATACCGGCCTTCTGGAGCTCGAAGACTACGTGGTAGTCGATTTGGGTTCTTTAGAACCTGAAACTAAAACCGCAGAAAACTTTATGGACTGGCTGGAGGCGTACAGAGCAAAATGATACAGAAGATTCTTGAGAAAAAGAAGGAGTTTGAGAAAGGGCTAAGCGAGAGGAACAGAAGACTTTGGGAAGTTTTCATGTTTCTTGTAAGGTTCACCATACTTGCCGCACCCGTCTATTTCCTTCTATGGCAGAACTGGAATCCCGTATGGTTAAGGACAGTTAACGCAAAGATTTCCTCTTCTGTACTAAACCTCTTAAGAGTCGAAACATCGCAGCTCCAGACCTTTATCGAGACTAATACGTTTACAGTAGACGTATCCACAGATTCAACAGGATGGAAATCCTTTATAGCTCTTACAGCTCTAATATTATCTGTCAGAGGAGAAAAAATACGTAAAAAAATCTATGGAATAGTTTTAGGAACAGCATTAGTATTTTTAGGAAATATTGTCCGTCTTGTATCTATGATGTACATGGTGGAAAAGTTAGGCATACCCTACGAGCTCATACATAAATTTCTCTGGCGATGGGGCCTTACTTTCCTTGTTCTTATAGCCTGGCTTGTATGGCTCAACTGGGAAGATGTTAGGAAAAAGGTGGAGCAAACACACCTATACTCATAAATTTTTATATGTCTACCAAACGAACCTTTACCTATGGTCGAAGACAGCGAAACTGAGACTAGTTCTATATCAGCTGAGGAGTTACAAGAGCAGCTGGCAGAAGTGCAGGAAAAGCTGGACAAGATAGACCAGCTTGAAGACAAGGTATACGCTCTGGAAGACAAGAACATGATGACTAATCTGGAAGAAGTATCACTTGAAGAAGAGATAAACCGCATAAGAGAACTCATGAACTCGATAGGTCAGGAAGAACTCCAGGAAAAGCTTGAACTTCTTGACAAGATAAAGGATGAATACGACTCCCAGCAGGTCTACAAGAAAATAAAATACCTATACAAAGAGCAAAAAGAGCTTAAAGAAAGCATAGAGGAAAGAGAAGAGCTTAAAAACCATATAGAAGAACTTGAATCACGTATAGAAGACTTAGAAGAAGAAAATACAGGCAAAGAGCTACCAGATGACCTAAAACAGCAGATTAAAAACCTTAAAGAGAAACTTTATACTCTGCGTGACCGCATAGAAAAGATAAGGGAGAAAATAACGGATATACAGGAAGAAGAAAGCGAGGATTACTCAGAAAAGATAGAAGAACTTGAAAAGAAGATAGAAGATATTGAAGAAAAATTAGAAGAAAAGAACGGAGAAGGAGCAAGCGAAAAAGATATACAGGACATAGAGTACGAAGTCGAAAGAAGACTCGATAGGCGTATAGAGAGTTTAAGGAAAGATTTGGACAGGTTAAAAGATGAAGGAGTCCAGCAAGTAGAGGTCGAAAACCTTGATGAAAGGGTGAGGGATCGAATAGATAACAAAATAGATTCTATAAAGAAAGAAATAGGTAAAAAAGACTTTGAAGAACTGAAAGATAGAATAGAAGATCTAAACAAGGGTTTAAAGGAACTAGAGGACAGTAAAGCAAGTAAAGAGGACTTAAAAGAAATTATAGAAGACATACCTGATTCTACAATAGTAGATAAAGTAGAAGGAAACCTCGAAAGCCAGAAAAAACTTGAAAACCGTATAGATACGCTTGAAGAAAAGGTAAACGGTTTCAAAGAAGAGTTAGCACAGGAAAACAAACAGAAAATAGAAAATCTAAAGGGAGAAATAGAAGAGGTTAAGAACCAGTTAAGGTCTGAGCTAGAGGAAGAAATAGAACAGCTGAAGGAAAAGGTGGATAATTCTGATTTGGAGCAGGAACTAAAGCAAGAAATCGATGAAAGAACAAAAGACCTTGAGACCCGTTTAGACGATCTTGAAGAAGGGAAGATAGATAACCATATAGAAGAAGAGCTCGAGGAAAAGGTCCAGAAGAGATTAAAAAAGATAGAAAAGAAGCACAAAGAGCTTGATAAGGTTGAAAACGAGCTTCAAGAACTTCAATCGCAGATAAACAAGGATATTGAAGATAAAGATTTCTCGAAGAAAACGCTTAAGCGGATATTTAAAGCATTCAAGGACCAAATGGAATCTTATAGAGAACTTAAATCCGAGTTCAGCGAACTAAAAGACGACGTGGATACAAGTTTTGAAAAGAAAGAAAATGAGTTGGACCAAAGGCTTGAAGAGGTAATAGAGACTATAAACAAGGAGCTAGACAAGGGTATAGAATATGCAGAAAATGAAGTAAGAGACGGCCTGCAGGAAAAGATAGACGCTATAGAAGATAAAAGCAAGGAAATAGAAGAACAGAAAGAGGAACTAGAAAAATACAGGAAAAAGAAAAACAGCGAAATAGACCAGAAACTAGAGGAAAAGAAAGAAGAGATAGAGAAACAGGAACAAAAACTAGAAGAATACAGAAAAGAGAAGGACAGTGAAATAGACCAGAAACTGGAAAAAACAAAAGAAAAAATAGAAAAGAAAGTCAACAACAAAATAGAAAATATAGAAGAGAAAAAGAAAGAGATAGAAAAACAGAAAGAACGGCTGAACAGTCTTGTAGGAGACTTAGAAGAGACTGCAAGAGAGACAGAAGAGACAAGAGAGAAGATAGTAGATAAGCTGGAAGAAGAAAAGGATAAGTTCAAGGACCAGCTTATAGAATCATTCGATGAGGAGACTAAACAGCTTGAAAAGGATATAAAGACTAAAACCTCCGAGATAAGAGAGATACAGGACAAGCTTAACCAGAAAGAGCAGGAAAGAATTCAGGGAATAGAAGAAAATAAGGAGAAGATAAAACAGTTCAAGAAAAATCTGGAAGAGTTCCAGAAAGAGACTAAACAGAAGCTAGACAAACTAGAAACCTCTACAGTAGAGAACGAAGACGAACTTAACGACTTTTACACAGAGTTCCAGGGATTCAAGACAGATATAGAGAGCTTTGAAAACAGTACAGGAAAACGTCTTGATAGTTTGGAGGAAGATTCAAGTGCCCAAGCAGAACATCTGGAAGAAATAAAGGGACAGATTGAGAAGCTCAAAGAAAAGTTGGGAGATGTTCAGAAAGAGACCAACAAGAAGATAGAACATATGAGCGATGTTATCCAGAAGAAAGAAGAAGAGTTTGAAGAAAAAATAGACCAGAGAAAGGAAGAGATAAAAGAGGAAGAAAAGGAGCTTAGAAAAGACGAGATAGAAGAGCTTCAGAAAAACATAAACAAACTCTCAGACAGGATAGTAAACAATAAGGAGAAGATGGAAGAGATGGAAGACCAGATAGAAACTATAAAAGAGAAGGTAGAGAATATGGAAGATAACTCACCCACGATTGTAGAATAAAAATAAAAAAAGTAGAGTAGCTTAGCTAACTACTCTTCAATTTTTCAAGTATCCTAAGTTCTACGATTGCGCTCAGGATGTTCACTCCGATAAGCAGGATTACAAGAATGTCAAGAACCATAAAATCCTTGTTCATACCTAATCCCATCCCTGAAATCATCATGTATACTATAATCGCTAGAACTGCTATAGTAACTACCAGATAGGCTTCTAAGCCTTTCTTCCCTATTGGATTTTCCATAAATCTCAACCTCTATGTAAATTAAGCCCATTCTCCTATATAAAATTAAACCCTAGAAAAGAGAGAAGAGAGCAAATACAATATCCCCTACAGTAAAAGAAACAAGTACAGCGACAGGAAAAGTAGGTACAAACCGAACTCCATGAACTATCTTAACCTCAGACCTTTCCTCCCTCAACTTCTCGATTTCATCCTCCGTAAGGCCCACGATGGTCGGGTAGCCTACCTTTTCCTCAAAGGATTCAAGAGAAGAATCGATTCGGGACAGTAAATCATGCACAAAAGATCCTTCAGAAAGCCTAGCATGTACGGAAGAAAAAAGTTGCCTCAACCCTCCTATAAAACATCCAGCAAGACCTTTCTCGCCCTCAGAGCGCCCTTCAAGCTTGTAGCCCTCAGAAAGAACGTCACCGGGTTCAAGCTCTTCCACTCTCTTCGTTTCAACCATCCCCACATTCTGAACGAAGTTCAAGAACCTATAAAGTATTAAAAGCCCTATCAAAAGCGGTAAATAAGCTAAAAGCAGGTAGAAAGACCACTTAAAAGGTGCATTTAGACTTTTTACAGCATAGAACATTGCTATACCCGAAAAAACCACGTATATACCGAGAATATGTAGGATCCTCTTCCAGTAGCCTTTCAGGTCAGACCTAAACTTCCTCATCACCTCGCTATCCCTTAGACCTTCATAGGCAGAATAAAAGAATATGTAGACCGAACCAACAATAAAAACATTCATCAAAAGAGTTAAAGGGAAAGGCCAGGCCGCCTCAAAAATCGGACTGAACGAGGAAGGTATATTAGGTATAACAAAGCCTAAAGAGCCTAATATAAGGGCGTCAGCTCCACCCCAGGCTCCAAGAAGGTATAGGAACCAGCCAAGACCGAGTAAAGCAATTCCAGAAGCCAGAGGTCTTAGTATGATTTCCAAAGTTCCTAGAAGATAAGCGCGGGAAAGAAGGTATAAAGTAACGATAACAACCAATCCAAAAGTTATGCTCGCCATTCTTTCAGACAAAAAGTCCTCGGACAGATTTCCAAACTCCTTTGAAGCAAGAATAATCTCAAAAATTATGATAAGGAGCGAAAGACCGAAGTAAAGATATTTTTCGTATACCAGAACGCCAGAAGAAAAAATCTTTGACCCATAGAGCAGTATCCCTATAGAAGCCATCATAAACGAGAAAATATCCGAGACCTCTGTAGTCCTTATATCCTGATAAGCCGCGGAAAGGCTGCCGAAAAAAGCTACAGCGAATATGAGATAGCCTAGCATAACTACCAAATCCCGGACCAGCATTAAATAGTTTACCGGATAACTGGAAAAACCGTATAAACGAAGACTGAAAATATTTGTTTTAGAAAACAAGATGGAAATAGACGAAAACATAATAACCACAGAGATAGACAAGCTTCTGGAACTAGTCTCTGAAAGAGGCCAGGTAAGTGTAGAAAAAGCTTCAGAAGAACTGGGAATACCCAACGACCGTATAAAGACGTGGGCAGAAGCCCTAGAAGAAGATGGTCTAATAGAAAGAGTCTACTCAGCAAGAAAAGGGACAGTGCTAAAGAAGAAAAAGAAAGAAGAAGCTGAAAAAGAGATATACAAGTTCAAAGAAGAAGTGGAAGAAGAACTGGGAGATATAATAGAGATAGTAAAAAAAAGAGAAGGACTAAAAGAGCTTGAAAAAGATCTAAAGAATATAAAAAATACTTTAGAGGACTGTGAAGGATTTAAAGACGAAAAAACTCTAGATGAGATAGTAAAAATTGTACAAAAAGATGAAAAAGAGCTTAAGTCAAAGGAAGCGGAAGAAGCTATAGTTAATGTCTTAGAAGGAGTTGAAAAAGAG
>JALIDQ010000011.1 GCA_022865275.1 Candidatus Nanohalarchaeota archaeon QJJ-9
AAACTAGCATCAAACTCAAAATCATAAGACACAAGCACCTTCCTGAAACCCTGAGAAAAGAAACTACACATAATAATCTCGTCGTCAAGGACTTCAAGGTCAAAAGCCAAGGGTTCGGTCTCAAAAATATCCTTCTCATCACTCTGTTCGATCCTGTCTATCTGCAAAGCAGGGGAATCCTGCTCATCATCAAAAGGTTCGAAATCATCTCCTTCCACCTTTACAGAAGAGCCGGGCTTAAGCCCTTTATCGACAAGAAAGCGTTTGTAGAAAGGTATATCGAACTCCCTCTTAGTCTCAACCTCATCCCATTCCTTTACCCTATCCTTAACCTTCGGAACGTTTACAGGAAGATTCACATACGTCTTAAAAACCGTTCTATCCTCATTATCCACCTGCTTAACTTCTCTATCGACACCTGTGACCTTTACCCGATCATCTCCATCCTCAAACTCCAAGTCGAGAAGACTATCCTCCAGTTCTTCCTCCTCTCCTTCCCCAGGCACCACGTAGAAGTAGGGAGAAAATCCTTCGTAGTAGCCC
Organism: Candidatus Nanohalarchaeota archaeon QJJ-9; assembly: GCA_022865275.1. Classification (GTDB taxonomy): domain Archaea; phylum Nanohalarchaeota; class Nanosalinia; order Nanosalinales; family Nanoanaerosalinaceae; genus JALIDQ01. The sequence continues at coordinate 544 of JALIDQ010000011.1, forward strand.
AGCAGAGGATCATTCCCATCGCTCAGGAAAAGCCTTAGAACCGGTTCTCCCTCCCTAACAACATAGTCCACATCAAGCAGATAAGCTTCCTTCTCCATGTTAGAACCTTTCTTCTGAACCTTTATGTCTCTTACCGACTCGAAGGTTTAAAACCTAGGAAACCAAAAACAGAGGTAGAGGGCCTAACAAAAAATGTTCGGAGAAAAAGGCGAGAAAAACCAGGAAGAACTGGAGCAGATAGAAGAAAAGCTGCATAGAATCCTGGACGTGACAGAAAACCTAGAGGAAAGGATGCAAAATTTGGAGAAAGAAGTTGAAGAAGTTAAACGCAGGCAAGAAGAGCAGGAAGAAGACCTCAACGAATTCGAAAGAGGTCTAAGACAGTCCATCTCAGCAGTAAAGAACAGAAACAAAGAGATGGAAAAAGACCTGGAAAACAGATACAGACCCAAGCTCCAGGAGACCAGAGACGCTCTAGGAGAGGTTAAAAGCGCGGTCTCAGAAGCTACCGATTCCCTCGAAAAATACGGAAAACTCCTTGAAGAAGTCCGTAAAGCAGGTGAAAACATAGACAGGGTTGAGACAGAACTTCAAGGAAAGGTAGGTCATACAGAGTTTGAGGATTTCAAGCAAGAGACAGAGCAGGAGATCAAAAAGTTAAAGTCTAGGCTTGACAGCCTCGAATAAAGCGTTGAAGCCTCAAAAATACGCCAAAGTTTTATAAACAGGTTCTTACAATATCTATATAGGGTTTAAAACCATGGCAGAACTACCACTTGCACCTCTGAAGAGAATCCTAAAGCGTGCCGGTGGCGAAAGAGTTTCTGACGACGCAGTAGAAGCACTGCGTGACGAAGTTGAAGACAGAGCTCTTGACCTAGCTAAGACAGCTAGAGACTACGCAAAGCACGCTGACAGGAAGACTGTCCAGAGAGAGGACGTAAGGGCTGCAACAAGAGATTAAATCTTGCAGCCACCTTTTTCCTTTTTTTCTTTTTCTAAAAAACAGCCAGAACAATCCGGAAAGAAGACCAAACAAATATTTATAAATATATAGGAATAATTTTTGCCTGTAATGAACATCCCTAGCCAGACTTTCAAACATAAAGAAGGAACACTGGCTAGCGGCAAAACTATTTCTCTATACACAGCATAGCAAGGGGATGAAGCGGCCTCCGCCGACCCTGCAAAAAATCGTTAACCCTCGTATCATCGATAAGACCAAACCACTTAAACTTTTTTCATTTATCAAAACCCAAGGAAGGTAGCAAGAAAAGGAGACCAAAATGTGTATCGAATGTAAGAACTTCGAACTCGAGATCGCATCACAACAAAAAAGCCATATCTCAGTGAACAAAGCAACCCAAGATACCAAACAGAAAGTCAATAAGGTAGGAATAAGGGACTAACAACGCGGAAAGGTAGGTCGAATAGTTCTCTCAGATACTGGGTGTTCTCGCCCTTCGAACACCCTTGCTGTTCATTCTCCATGAACACTCAGTCAGGAAAGAGAGTTCAAACAAAACACACACCCATAGACTACTCAGCCTCCCCCTCCTCAACCGCCTCAACAAAGTTCTTCCACGAGATAGAGAAGTTTCTCATCGCATTAGCGAAACGCTTGGACAGCTGAAGAGAGCCCTCAAACTTACTCCAGTTAACCAAACCCATAGGAACCAGAAAATCATTCAAAACCTTATAGACAGTATGCCTGTTGTGGCCTCGGTCCTCAAGCTTAGAAACAACCGAAGAAACCTCCAGCTCCTGCCTTCCATCAATCCTCTTCGACTTCTCCACAAAAAGGTCAAGAATATCCGAAGTTACAGCACAGTACTTCTCCTGGGTAGGGAAGACCTGCTCCAGCATCCTCTCCCTAGACATCTTGGTCGAGACCTCATCGTAGTCTAACTCCATACCAGTGAATTGTGCGAACCCACACTTAAAGTTTACTAAAAAATCAACATATAGACCAAACAGTAAACAGTTTAGTAAACAGTCAACAAAGGCAGACAAGCAGAACCATTTTGTTGACCAAATAATCAACATTTTTAAACCCCTGCCACACCACCAGCATGAAACCAGAAAAAAATATAGCTAAACACACTAAACCAGGATTCTTTATAAAAAGGCGGAAATCCTTGGAAAGTTCGGGAAAATATTGAAAGAGGTCCGAGCGCTCGGACCTAGAAAGCTTAGATAGGGAAAAAATTTGAGAATGAAAACCGCTTCAAGCTCAGAAAACATAGAGAACAGGTGTATAACTAAGGGTTTCGACTAGTTCTGTTCAACTCACCATGCCTGTCTAAGAAGAATCCAACCACAAAAACGTTGTACTGTAGTACATGTTTTGGGCCAGTGGGTGTTCGTTTAAATTGAACACTCAGCCAGGTAAAATTTACCAAGAAATATATTTTCTAAAACTTGTTTTTTAGAACATAGATAGACGAGTGTTCAAGCTGTCCGAACACCCACTATAATGTTGTAGTGGAAAACAACTTATAGAAAACATTGTTTATAAACTACATTTCTTCCAATGTATTCAGAAGAGATGCGACATCTGAAGCAAGTTCTTCGCCTTCTTCCGTAAGCTGGATCAGTTTCTTCCGTCCTTCCTTGTCAAACTCTATCAACTCCTCTTCCTCGAACTTGTTCAGAATCTTTACAGTATGGGAATAGGTACAATCAGCGTCTTTAGCCAGTACTGAAGCGTACTTCGATCCCTGGCCTCTTTTAATCCCTACAAGAATCTTCGCAGGCTTCTTATGTAAAAATACTTCTTCGAGATCATCCATTTACCCCACACCCTGTAGCTATTCTACAGCATATAATCAACAGGTATCTATTATATATTTTGGGAAACAACTTATTTGGAAATACCACCCATATTTATCAACTTCAGTAATCAATCCACAACTGAAAATGGAGTTCTCAAAGAAGACATTAAAAAAGCTTTTCAGTGAAGAAGGAGCAGGAAAGGTAGAAAAAGAGGCTATAGAGGAGTTTGACTCACTTCTAGAAAACTATGCGGGCTATATAACTGAGGAAGCGGTCGCTATAGCCTCAAAAAACGATAGGAAGGTCGTAAAAAAACACGATATAGAAAAGGCCATAGGTTAGAAAGATGGTAGAAGAGATAATAGAAAAGATAGCTGAGGAGACAGAACTGGATAAAGAAGAAGTAAAGGAAAAAGTAGACGAAAAATCAGAAGAATTCTCCGGCCTAGTCTCAGAAGAAGGAGCAGCCCACCTAGTCGCGAGGGAACATGGAGTAACCGTAGACAAAGACGTTAACAAGGAGTTAAAGGTCGAAAACATAGTTCCAGGAATGAACCGGCTTAACATAAAGGCGAAGGTAGCGGATATATCGGAAATAAACACATTTGAAAGAGACGAAGGAGAGGAAGGTCAGGTCCAGAACATGGTGCTAGGCGATGATACAGGAACAGTAAGGATGACTTTATGGGACGAACAGACAAAAGTAGCTAAAAAAGTCGATGAAGGAGACGTAATACAAATATCCAACGCCTATTCAAAGGAAGACAACCAAGGAAGAGCCGAAATAAGAATAGGAGACGATACACAGATAAAAAGGGTTGAAGAAGACGACATAGGGGAGATAAAACAAAAAAGTTCTGGTGGCTCCGGAAACTACAAGGAAGCCAAGATAGACGAGGTAATCGATACAAACGCCTATTACTCAGTTACAGGAGAAGTCATAGACATATACGGAGAAAATCCTTTCTACCAAGTCTGTCCTGACTGCGGAGAGACTCTAAAAAAGGACAACGACTACAAATGCGGTGAACACGGGGAAGTAGAACCTGAATACCGCATAGCCCTTACCGCGGTGATAGACGATGGTTTGGGAAGCCTCAGATGTGTGTTTTTCCAGGACAGAGCGAAGAAACTGCTTGATGCGGAGGGTGTTGAATTTAAGGGGAACTCGCGGAAACTACAGGACCACGCTGAAAAGGCTCTAGGAAAAAGGGTAAGAGTAAAAGGAAGAACCCAGGAAAACGACTACATAGGTAACGTAGAACTAATCGTAAACGAGATGAGGAAACTAGACTTAGACAACGAGATCGAATCAAAGCTAGGTGAATTACAGAATGTCTGAAGACGAAGAACTTGAAGACCTGTCCGGAGTAGGAAGCAAAACTGCGGAAAAACTCAGAGACGCTGGTTACGACAGCATAATGTCTATAGCAACTATGAGCGCTGCAGACCTGTCCGAGGTAGCAGATATAGGGAATAAGACAGCTCAAAAGATCATAAAAAATGCAAGGGATGAGCTAAATCTTGGCTTCCAGAAAGGAACTGACAAGATGGAAGAAAGAGAGAACATGTCGAAAATAACCCTTGGAAGCGATAACTTTGACGAGCTGCTGGATGGAGGAATAGAGACACAGGCCATAACCGAGGTATACGGGGAATACGGCTCCGCAAAGACTCAATGCGCTCTACAAGCAGCCGTAAACGTACAGATGCCTAAAGAAGAAGGTGGATTGGATAAAGGAGTTATTTTTATAGATACAGAAGATACCTTCATACCTGAAAGAGCCAAACAGATGGCAGAAGCAAACGATATGGATCCTGAAGAAGTTCTCGACAACATTTACGTAGCAAGAGCCTTCAACTCAGACCACCAGATACTCCTAGCTGAAAAGGCACAGGAGATAATGGAGGAAAACGAGATAGGGCTCGTAGTAGTCGATTCACTAACTGCACAGTTCCGTTCAGACTACGTTGGAAGAGGAGAATTAGCTGAGAGACAGCAGAAGCTTAACAAACACATACATACTCTACAGAGATTGGCTTCAGCCCACAACGTTGCAGTACTAGTGACAAATCAGGTGCTATCGAACCCAGGACAGCTCTTCGGTGATCCTACAAACGCTTCGGGAGGCCATATAGTAGGACACGCATCCTCCTTCCGCCTCTACCTGAGAAAGAGTAAGAAAGACAAGAGAATAGCTAGGCTTGTAGACTGTCCGTACCTTCCTGAAGGAGAAGCAGTTTTTAAGGTTAAAAATGAAGGTATAGTAGACCCTTAGAAAAATAAAAAAGGATGTTCAAAGGGATTGAACTCACACTATATCGTCGGCACTGACAATCACAAAATCCCCTACTGACTTCACAGCACTGAAAGGAACCATAAAACGACCTTTATTATCCTTCTCAAGGTTGAGTTCATCTATGTGCTGTGTTGTATCGGTTACTAGAACATTCATAAGTTCTCCTGTGTTAGAAACAAAACTCATGTCCTCTACTTCGCCGAATCTTCTTCCTTTTTCCTCGCTAACCACAGTCTTGCCGATAAGATTTTTGCCTCTAATACGTCCCTCTTTGTTAGTCATATAATCACCATTAAATCTAGAAAAATAGTAGGAGACCATATTAATAAAGTTTATTGAGGCGCTAGTCCTTTACGTAGTAAACGTAAGACCTACCTTTGCGTTCCCTATCAACAACCCCGTTCTCCAGAAGACGGCTTAAAATGTTGTTGAAAGATCTTATAGCGTGAGATCTGCTTGAATAGTCTTCAACCCCTATTATATCGACTAAATCACCCGAAGTACATCTACCCTCCTCTTTCAGGACTTCAAGGACCTGCTTCTGCTTAGGGGTAAGATTCATATCAGCTTCATCGGACTCATCTTCTACCGTTTCCCTACTTTCATCTCCTTCATCATCTTCCTGTGATTCATTCTTGCCAACAATTTCCTTCACATCATTTTCATCTATAACAGACATTTTTTCACGTGATGCTCTAACTACACAGTCATTGCACGCGCGGAGAACTTCACGCGGAAAACCTTCAGTCTGTCTATAAATCTCCAACAAAGCCTCCTGAGTGAATGGTTCGATAGAATCTCCACCTGCCTTCTCAATCCTCTTCCTTATCAGTTGGATGGTCTCATCCCTCCCAAGATTGTGAAGATTAACTATTTTAGTGGCTCTACTGTACAGAGTATTCACTTCATCCTCCAAAGTTTCCTCAAACTCTTCAAGACCAGCCGCTAGAATAGTAAGGTTATCAACGTGATCAAGGGCGGTGCGCATCCACTCCCATACCTCAACCGACGCTTCATGTCCTTCATCAACCATAAGAAGAGCTGGTTTATCTATACTCTCCTCGAGATCACCGTAAATATTATATAGAGAATAAGACTTGAAGAAACGAGATAAGAATCCTGGCTCAAGTATCTCCTCCTTCAGGTACTCTAAAAGATCTTTCTCGTTGGTAGGAGGTTTAGGCATATAGTATATTTCCCTTCCATCACCGTTTTCAGAAGCTAACCATTTCAAAAGATTGGTCTTGCCAGCGCCTGTAGGGCCAGTTACCATAGAAAACTTGTTCTCCGCATCAATTATCTCCGCAAGAGACCTTATCTCCTCCTTGTATCCTACAAGTAGACCCGGATAAATCTTGAAGTTGAAAGGGTTCTCCCCCCAATCATACTTTTCCATCCATTCCTTCATATTGAGTTCACCGTAGATCAACCCTCTTTCCAATAGGTTAATTACTGGAAGATGAACTAAGTTATTTAATGTTTTTCCAATGAACCTACCTACATGGGTAAAAGATGCTTCATCTCACTCGATATATCGGATGAAGAAGTAAGAGAAAGCCTGGAAAAAGAGCAGGAAAAGCTCTCTGAATGGGGCAACAACAGTCTCACCAACCCAGAAAACTTCCACATCACAGTGAACTTCATAGGAGAGATAGATGAAAAAGAAATCTCACAGATCACAGCTTCACTCAATAGCTTAGAAGCAGAAAAATTCGGTGTGAAAGTGAAAGGGTTAGGCGCCTTCCCCAACAACGATTACATCAAAGTAGTATGGGCAGGAGTCCACGATAAAGATGCTAAAACAGAGAAAATAGCGGGAAAAGTACGGTCAAAAATTCCTGAGAAACACGTACAGGAAAACGACTTTCACCCTCATATAACCCTCATGAGGCTGAAGAATATAGGATATGAAGAAAAGCAGAAACTACAGGAATACCTGGAGAAGAAAGGCGAAAAAGAGATCGGAAAAGTACAGATAGATGAAATAAAGATGAAGGAAAGTAAACTTACAGAAAAAGGCGCTAAACACAAAACAATATATAAAAAGACCTTAAATGAAAATTAGCTACAGAATTGCATTTCTTTTGATACTTTTAGGGCTTTTAACCGCCTATACAGGAGAATTAATTTATAAAAAGCCTAAAATAGCTCCTGAAGACATAGGAAAAGACCAAATAGGTAACAAAATAGTCACTAAAGGTACTTTAAAGAAAGTTAGATACAGCGGAAACACCACATTCATACACCTACATGAAAATTCAGATTTGGTAATAGTGAAGTTCACAAAGGAAAATGAACTTGAAAAAGGCGACAAAATTCGGGTTTCCGGCGAGATAGACAGTTACCACGGAAAAGTAGAAATAGTTGCAGAGAGCATAGATCCAATCTAATCGAACAAATTCTAAACAAGATGTGAGTCTTAGGTGCGTGAGTAGAAGAAAAATGCGGGAGATAGATTACTGAGAAACAACCTTAATATCCTCGAAAAAGGCATTACGTGAGACAAGAGAATTAATCATACGCCTCTCTCCGTAGAAAAATCTGTGAGACTTGAGAAGTTCGAAGATATTTCCTACCAGCATCCCACCATCTATCGCCTCTCTACCACCTTTTCCGTGTATAAACCCTGTTGTAATATTGAGAGAGAAATCACCAGAGACAGGGTTGGCTGTATGAGCTCCTGAAATATTATGAATAACTAAAACACCCTCTAAATCAGGTTCAGATGCCTCTTCACCATCCATATAAAGGTTAGTAGGGGATACCTCGGGCGTGGAGTTGTAACCGCCTGAAGCATTCCCAGTAGATTCCCTAGACTCTCTTTCCGCCCTCTTAGTATCGTATAAAAAGCTCTTGAGTACACCTTCCTCAACTATCCTAGTATTTTTCTGGGGAGAGCCTTCTCTATCGAACGGTTTGGTGTTTATTCCTCCGTCCATGAGACCTTTATCCACAATGTCAAGCGAACCAGAAAAAAACTTCTCATCAACCTTACCTTCAAGCGCAGACTTGCCTCTCTGAACCTTTTCCGCGTCTATAGCAGGATATAAAAGCTGTGAAAAAATCTGATATTGCGCATAAGGGGTTAGAACGATATCATACTCTCCAGAATCTATACTAGTCTTCTCTTGAGAAGCTTCCAACAGTTCCAGGGCTTTTTCCGATACATCAGATACATCAAACTTTGAACGGGAGGTCTCAACCCAGTAGTTTGATAATTCACCCTTGTTAGCCTTCATAAAACCTGAAAAATATGTTGAAGAAAAACTTTGCTCGATCCCCATAGAATTTACAAGGAAAACCTGGCCTGAAGTTGCGGAAATGTCTCCAGTGGAAAAAACAGCATCCTTGCCAGAAGAAACTACACCTCTTACCTCATCAACCAGATCATCCGCCTCTAAAGATCGGATCAACGAATCATCACAGTTAGATATTGAAGGAAAAGAGTTTCCCATAGGTAGAGCGATCAGATTCGACTGTGAAACATTAGTCTGTTTTAAAGCTTTTTTTGCAGTATATTTAACGTCTTCCAGGCTGTTAGTATAGGCAAAACCTACTCTATTATCCTTTATAGCTCGTACACCTATCCCTAAGCCTTCCTGGTTTTTCACAGAACTGATTCCATCGCCAGAGACAGAACAGTTGATCGATTCCTCCTTCTCCGCATAAACTTCTATCTGGTCGTATCCCTCAATCTCCATAGCTTTCTTTAGCTTGTCAATCATCCTACCACCAGTTCATCAACCTTCATATGAGGGGAGCCTGTGTCGACGTAGACGGTCTGGCCTCTCTTTCCACAGTAGCCAGGGTCGCCCACCTCTCTATCCCCAGCAACCATTGAGACTTTTTTCAAAACCTCGAGAGTCTTTCCTGAGATAGACGGCCCTCTTACAATGTCTTTGACCTCACCTTCCTCGATAATATAGGCGTGTGTAGTTCTAAACATGAAGTTACCCTCAGCAGTAGAGACTTGGCCTCCTTTAAACCCTTTCAGATATATTCCGCTGTCTATAGAACCTATAATATCCTCTTTAGAATGGTCTCCCTCCTCAAAATATGTGTTAGACATCCTAGGATAAGGTTTTCCTTTAAAGGAGTCAGCCCTACCATTTCCTGTAGGAGGTTCATCAAACCTTGAAGCAGTTTCACGTGAATGGAGGAACTTATTAAGCTTTCCTTTTTTAATCACCTCAGTCCTCTCAGCCCCAACCCCTTCAGAATCATATGTATAGCTTCCATGTTTCGATTCTAAAGTAGGACTGTCTACCATCGTAACTTCCTCAGAGGCGACTTTGCTCCCTTTTTTATCTTCAAAGACTGAGTCGCCTGAAAGTACGGAGTCAGCCTCCGCAGCATGGCCCACAGCCTCGTGCGCGAACAGGCCTCCTAGACGGTTTCCTATCACTACAGGCATCTTTCCTGAAGGAGGTTTAGGTGCCTTTACGATGTTTAAAGCCATATCAGCAGCTTCCTCACCCATTTTTACAGGATCCTTCTCCCTCACGTGCTCGAAGCCCCGGACTGTTCCAGTCCTCTCAGTATAGCTCTCCATCTTATCTTCGTGTTTAGCGGTAGCCTCGCACCAGAGCCCTATATGCGAAGGTTTCTTAGATATATACGATCCCTCAGTATTTAAGAACTCGTATCTGCCTGAATAATCAGAATAAGTAATCTTAGAGGATTTTATACCGTCCTTTTTCATCATAGAACGCTCGGATTCCTCCAATATAGCGAGCTTCTGGTCTACTGGGAGACTGTCAGGCTCTATCTCTGCCTCAGAACCAAGTTTCTCCTCCACCATAGGAAGCTCCTGGAGGGAAAAACTTTTTTGAGACGACTTAGAAAGAGCTTTAGCTGATTTCAAAGCTTTTTCAGCCTTATCTTTCAAACAATCGAGCGAATTAGTCGAGTAATATCCCCAGGAACCGTCTACAAAGGTTCTTATTCCCAAACCTCTGGACTTGCCCTCCTTTATAGTTTCTACCTCACCATCCTTTATCACAAGCTTTGTAACGTCAAGGTTCTCGTATCTAAGATCTGCATAGTCTGCACCTTTCTCCTTCAGCGAATCAACCACACGCCTTAATCTATCTCTCACTCTGTATCCACCATGAGATTGCCTTTATCCATAATTTTTTCCCCATCAAAATAAATTGTCGGTTTTTTGATTATACAGTCCCAGTGTATCTCCGACTCTATTCCTGTACCGTATGAACTACTGTCTCCGAAAGCGAAATGGCATGTACCTAGAACCTTTTCGTCCTGTAAAAGATTGCCTATCAGATCCGCCTCAGGGTTGGTTCCGATACCTAGCTCAGCCAGGTTGGAAGCGTTCTTAACCTCCTGAAAAGCCTTGGAAAGCCTGCAATCCTCTGATATAGAAACAGCCTTGCTGTTCCTGATTAAGACTTCAGTGCCAGGAGGAGCGTACTCCGCACCGTTCATCTCAAGCTGGTCTATGACAATTTTCCCTTCAGCCTCAACCGGTGCTCCATCGACTTCTCCTGCAGGCAGGTTTCCAAACTCACCTTCATCGTGTATAAGACCGGTATCAGTCTCCCAGTACTTTTCAAACACCTTAAGCACTATATCCGTACCTGAAGGGCTTTCTACTCTTACTTTATCAGACTTAGAGAGCTTCCTATACAGCTTTTCCGACAGTCTTGCTATGTTTTCGTAGTCCGCGTCCAACGAATCCCTAAATATCGCCTCAGTTATACCAGGAAGCGTAGCTACTCGTGTACCTTTTTTACACGCAGAAATCCTCGCTTCCGTATGGGTTAGAGAGTAAGTACTCGGAGCAAACACCACATCAGCCTCCTCCATCTTTTTTTTAACCTCCTCGCCAGGCTCTCTTCCATGTCCTCCTGTCTTCTCTATGATCTCTAAAGAAGAGTCAGCCGAAACTTCACGGCTCGCACGAAGAATCGCTTCTCCAATACTTTTCCTATCCTCATCAGTCACTACAAGGACTTTTTCATCTTTTCTAACATCCAAACACTGGTTTACTGCCCTTTTAGCTGGCTTTATTAGCTTTTTCAAACCAAAACCCTCCTATAGATCTTCGCCTGTCAAACAATAGACCTCTGAAGATTCAGCGTTTCCAGACCTCCCTACAAGAAACTCCGCACCGTTTTTCTCCGCTATATCGACAAACCTATCGTTCAGTTCACCATCAAACACTATAGCGTATATATCGTCGAGAGAATCCGCTGCAGACTCTGCTTCAGGAATAGGAGACTTTCCAAGCGTCTGCAAGTTACTATCAACGAAATACGCGGCTCTAGTACCAACGAGTTCACCAGTTATCTTCCCGAAAAGCTTCCTCTCCTTGTCCGTAAGATCCAACTCCTGTGTCTTTTCAGTCTCTTCTTCTGTTTTTTCCCCAACTTCTTCTTTCTCCACCTCAGATTCCTGTTCCGAATTTAGCTGCTCTATAGACATCTTCTCCCTTAAAGCCTTGTATGCCTCCTTCTTAGTGAGTTCTTCAACCTCCTTGTCGTCCGGAGCCCGTGCAACGTAGTCAAAGTCTACTGTCTGCATCATCTCCTTCTGTATGAGGTCCCCTCCCCTATCTCCGTCAAGGAAGAGAGTGACAATCTTCTTTGAAGAAAGCTGCTTTATCTCTTCAGGAACAGAGGTTCCTTCAATAGCTATAACGTTTTTTACCCCTTGTCTGAGAAGGTTTAAAACATCGGAACGTCCTTCACAGACCACAATAGAGTCCGAATCTTCTATATTAGGTCCGGCAGGCAGTCCTTTGTACTCAGTTATCTCAGAAGTCCTGACCTCTTCTTTTATCTCCCTTGAAATTTTTTGAGACTCTGGGACAGATTCGCGCATGTTGTTGAGGAGCTCTTTGGCTCTATCGACAATATAATCTCTCTTCGATACCCTCACATCTTCCACCACCTCAACTTCGATATCTGCGGTACAGGGACCCACCCTATCAATAGTTTCAAGGGATGCCGCAATCAAGGAGGTCTCAGTAGCATCGAGGGAACTTGGAATCCTTATCTCCGCCCTAGAAGAACCGTTTTCAGACGAAACATCTACCTCTATCCTTCCTATCCTCCCAGTCATCTGGAGCTCACGCAAATCCAGATCCGGGCCTAAAAGACCTTCAGTCTGGCCAAAAATCGCTCCTACAACATCAGGTTTTTCTACTACTCCGTTTGCATCCATTTCAGCTTTAATTGAATATTTTGATGAAGCCTGTGATAATTTTGACATAGTGACACCTTGTGAAAGCCCAAGGTTCAGAAAAAATCAGTCTTCAAGTCTTTCAAGAGCTTTTTCTTTAGGAACACCAACTGTAACCTTCTTTCTAGACTTTTTGTATCCTGAAACTATCCCTACCTCTTCCCCAATCTTATCTGAGAGCCTCTCTACTAGTTCCTTATTAGCTCTCCCTCTCCTAGCTTTGGACTGGAGCTTTATTCTAGGGTAATCACCTGAAGTATCTATTTCAAACGAGTTACAGTCGGTTTCCACCTTGACATAAAACTGTGACATCTGAACCTTGAACCTGTGAACAGTGAGTTTGAATATAGCCCACCTGTAACACAGAGCCACATCAACCTACGCGTTAGCGGGTTTTCAACCCTGCTGACCGAGGTGGGCAGGTAAGCTATAGAAACTTTTTTCTCCTAAATTTTATATCCTTTAACCTCTCATATGGAATGTTCTAGCGGCTCGTAATCCAGCCTTCTAGCCTTACCTACAACCGGTTCAAAGCCTAAAAAGTCCCTACAGATATTTAAGAAATCGTTCATAGTCTCTTCTGCAACTTCAACCCACCTATGGAACTGGTCCTTGTAAACAAGGTTGAACCATATCCTTCTGAACAAAGAATCTATCCAGCGATCCTTTCCAGGCATATCAACCTTAATACTTATATTTGCAGTTTGTATCCTAGCCTGAGCAAACTCTCCATCCTCTTTTTCAGAAGGACCATGGGCAAGGAAGTAAGTAAACTCTAGTACAAGGGTTGTATCAGATCCTATATCATACAATCCCCCCTTACCTAACTGCTTTTCCGCGTATATCTTAGTCTTAAACTGCCCAGTATCAGCGTTTTCCTCGTAATACGTCTCATGCACCTCATCAAAGCCTAACTCCTCAGTCAAAAGATCCACAAACGCTTCGTACAAAGCTGTGACTCCAGTAGTCTCATACCAGTCTTCAGCATCAGCTATATCGCGCTCAACTTCCATCTTAATCCCCCCTAAAGTCCGTATCCATATACTCTCGTTTACTTCTACCTATAGCCGGGGTCGACTCCTCAGCCTCCCTTATCCTCGAGAGGACCTCAAGCCCTAGTTCCTCAGCCTCCTCCTTATATTTTTCTATATCCTTATTGAAAATCGAACTCCAGGCAAACCTCTTTACAACATTTCTATAGACCCATGAGCGCTTGAACCAGGCAGGCCTCTCCTGTAGATATGTCTTCCTTGGAGACTTCGTCCGTATAAGATTAACTTCATAAGCCATCTTAACCTTGTATAGCTCCTTATTCTGATCTTCTCGACTGTAGTTATTAGGATCGCTGACACTAGCTCCTATCTCAATCTCAATCTTCGTATACGGATCCTTCCATTTCTCCGCTTCGATAGTCTGTTTTATAGGTAAAGTATCCCATGATTCAGCCCTACCCTCAGTTACTCTATCAAACTCTAGGTCAGTAAGGATGGCTTGAACCTCTCTATAATAATCCAGCGCATCATCCAAATCTTCTACGTAAATCCTATCCATCCTATCCATAACAGTCTCTTCCTCCGACATAGGTTATCTCCTCGTCTCCTCAGACCCAAAAAAGCCTCTAAGTTCCGAATGTACATCTATAAGAGTCTGCTCCGCTTCATCCTTCCACTTCCCACGGGCCCAGCCGTAGACAAACTTATCCCAAAAACTTCTCAACGCAAAATAAAAAGCGGATTCGTGGAACCAAGAGTCTTCAGGGTACTCAGTAACAACTATAGCCTTCGTAGCAAGCGAAACCTTAGCCCTAGATTTTTCCGACTCCTTCATCTTGACAGAGAGAACTAGCTGAAGGTTGGTGTTCTCATCAAGCTTTTTGTAGCAATATATAGTAGATTTAACCTCCCCTCTCTCCTGAAAATGCTCAAAATCATCCTCCTTAACCCTATCAAAAGAGAAACGGTTCTCTAGAACACTCTTTATCTCATTGTACGCCTGTCTCCAGTCCTCTACCTCAAACACAGACCTTTTTCGCTTAACCTCCTCCTCTATATACATAAGAAAAGATTAGTCCTTGTAGGTTAAAATAAGTTATTACTCAGAACAAAGAAAACTCCTACACATGAACCCACCCAAACTTAATATTGCTTCATACCCCTTCGTTTCATGTGGAATTCTCCGCCCGACTTCCGGGAAAATCCGTGAAAACCACCAACCCCTTCATTTCCAGTAACGTCCTGACCAAAAAATAACAACGTTACTTGAAAGTAGGGGGCTCTCTAAGCAAGGTTCTACTAAACATTCCTTCATCTGAACTTAGAGATACGGAAAAACTTAGCTTATAAAGAAAAACCACATTCACAGAACAAAAATGAAACAGACAAAAAAAGTTAAGAAGACGCAAAACTACCTAAACTAGACTGTCTATGCGCCTTTCCGAACAAGGACTGTATCTGACTCTTCAACTGGTAAATCTGTTGGCGTCTATACGTAGAAATAGCAAAGTTATCAGCTATGTCCTCAGAATACTCAAGATACTTCCTTATAGCTCCTTCAGATACAGTAAGCAAAAGTTTTCCACCACATTCCTTACACCTTCCCCCTAGAGGAACCCTTCTATACTTAGCGTTACAGTTAGTACACCGCATCTTCTGCCTGGAAAAAGCTCTGAGATTTCCTTTAATATCACTTATAAAATGCTTAGACAAAAGAAGCTCAGCGACATCATCCTCATCCACCGCACGAATTTTTTCACCCAGGCCTAGCTGCGAGTCAACCTTCTCATCCATCTGGCCTAACGTAACATAATTAGACTGTACTGTAACATCATCAATATCTGAAGTAGTATGGGTATAGTCAAATTCAAACGGACTACCTTCATTAATCAAATCCTCAGCGATATCTACATCAACCTCTCCAGGAGAAGCAAAATCATAGGTTGCCTCATAGAAGCTTCTAGGATAACAGGACTGGACATCGACATTCCAAGACTCGTCGTCCACTTCATCAGGCTTAAGCCTGGTTGAAAGGATTAAAGGTGCATCCATAGTTCTTGAACCCCTCTGATCAGGCAAAAACTGGCGTGAAAAGTTTAACAAGCCATCCATAAGCAGTATAAGAGAGTCCTCATCCCCGTCGCAGTTACGCCTCTTCGCTGTATGCCAGTAAGGATGCGCATAAGTCCCTTTAGCATCTGTAACACCAATTATACGACCAACAATTCCTCCAGAAGTGTGAGGAGCCAGCCCTATAACTAGCTCACCTACTATATCATCGATCGAATCAAGCTCATAGAACGCATCCAAATCATAAAACTTCTCCAAAAGCTCATCTACAAAATTAGCCACATGATACATATATTCCGCACCAGACTCGCCATGAGGGTTCCTTGAAATAACTAGGTCCTGTGGCTTGAGAAGCAAAACCTGGTCATCATTCCTAAGCTCCTCGCCGTGAATATCCTCTGTGTAACCTAGCTCTCTAAGTTTTTCTATAGAAGTTCCGACTTCCTTAGGCTTGAAATGTGTTAGAGACAAATCAGTAGAATCATACCTCACCGTTCCATCCTTATTAACATATAGATTATACTTTTTCCTCAGCAAACCTTTTTCAATAGGCTCAACATGCCTGAGCTTTCCAGTAACCGCTCTCGGAGACTTTAAAAGCTCAGGAAAAGTATTCATATCCAAGTTACGTTTAGCAATATTCATAAGTTCCTTAAGAGGGATATCAGTACGCTTATACTGTTTAGTCCTA
The DNA here is from genome assembly GCA_022865275.1 of Candidatus Nanohalarchaeota archaeon QJJ-9. Taxonomy (GTDB): domain Archaea; phylum Nanohalarchaeota; class Nanosalinia; order Nanosalinales; family Nanoanaerosalinaceae; genus JALIDQ01. The sequence goes on from JALIDQ010000011.1 coordinate 16,575, forward strand.
GAGTTACAGGATGGACAGGTATCTGACTTAGTCTTCTTTCCACAGCTTCCACATACCCTCATTTCCTCCGCCTCCTTTCCACAATAAGGGCAGTAGCTAAACGGAACAATACGGTTACATCCATCGCAGTAGTTCTGTATAACCTCCTCATTCACTTTCCCGTACTCGTTGTAAGACCTCATAAGATTCCTCATACGTCCGCCCTCTTTCTTACCACAGGGAAAGAGTAACTGAGGTGAACCCTTCAGAGAGCGGCTTTCCGCCTTTTCAGGTCGTCCCATCCTCGCCCCTAGATAGATAGGTGACTGATCCCTTATCTCCACACCTAAATTATCAGCAATTTTTCCAGGTATATCCTTCTCAAAGTCCCTAACAGAAGTCTTGTCAGTCATAAGATATCGACGTAATAGCTTCATCCTCTCATCAGTCAAAACAACACCTTCATCCTCAACTTCATGCGGAACCACAAGCTGTTCAAGAGCCTTTTTAGCCTTATCATCCAGAAAAGTTTGTCCTTCGTCACATTCATCCACCGCTTCATAAAGCTTCACGAACTCATCGTATTCCAGGTCATGCCAATGGAAAGTATGTTCAGGATGTAGAGGAACACCTAATTTATTGGAAATCTCTACAGCATCCTCGAATCCAGGAGCCTCAAAAGGCTCTTCAATATATTCAGAAAGGTCTCCATCAAGGTTGACTTTGTTTCTATCATTCGAATCTTTAACGTCTTCAACCCACCACTCCACAACATAAGGTGAAGGAAGAAGTTCCTTTCCGTTCTCAACGAACTCCCCATAAGGAATCAAAATGTCGCCAAGGAAGATAATCTCCTCTACCTCATCCTCAACCCCCCTTACTTCCTCCCTCGAATCCAATTTTCTTACTTCTCCCGACTCAAGCCTTACTACAGGGCCCTCTATAGAATCGCAAGGTGTTGATACAGTAGCCTTCCCAGGATACTCAATCTTTAACTGCGTCCCCACAGCCATAAATCGGTTGACTACCTCCATAGTCGCGGGATGGAAGCTTGTAGAAGCTATTCCGGAAGTTCTAGACCTCCCATACCTAAGACGGAAGCCTCCCGCTCCTCCAGGATGAGAAAAAACAGGTCTCCCAGCGACAAGATTACCTAAAAACTTGCTAGAAGGTGTGTAAGATTTTTCATCTTCTTCCTCTTCCTCTTCTTCCTCCTCACTTGAATGAATCTCGTGCTGGAGGTCAAGATAATCCTCTATCCACTCCCAGTGCTCCAATCCAAAGTTTTCACCATAGCTTTCAATCCTTTTCTTAATCTTAGGAGCCTTCAAAGGAAGGCCGTCGAGATAGACTAGTGCCATACCTCCTCTTATGCGGTTAGTATCAACCCTTTCCAAATCTTTTTTGTTAGATACTTCTATAGACTCAGTAGGAGAACCTGTAATCTCTACAGGAACATTCTCCGCAATCATCTTAATCTCCTTCCTCTCAGGAGTATACTGCTTCTTTGTAACCCGAGTAAAATAGTCCTCAACCTCTATCGCATACCTATCTATCTCTTCCTCACGAGGCTTGTACTTCTCCAGACCTACCTCCTTCCGAATATAGTCCGCAAGAAGGACAGACATCGCTGAAGCAGTTCCACCTGCAGAACGGATGGGTCCCGCGTAATACACTGCCAGATAGTCCGAACCATCATCATTCTCCCTTATCTTAACCTCAGCAATACCTTCTAGGGGAGCGGTAACTATTCCACCAGTCATATAAGCCAGTCCTACCCTCAAACCCGCATCTACCGCCTCTTCCTTAGAATCAAAGCTGTAAAACTTGTTTTCCGCGATTTCCTTACCTATTTCAAGCGCAACACGTTCATCGTTCTTGTTGTACTTATCCTCGAGCTCCCTTATCCTATCCTTTACACCCTCCCCTTCAAGATCAGGGAACATCGATGCAGTAATCAGTCCTTCAGCCTTAGCCGCGAGATCCTTCGCTACCGGTATATCAACCTTTTTTTCAGGGTCTCTACCCTGATTCCTAGCCCTCTCCGCCTTCTTGTAGGCGGAATCAGTCTCTTCCTCTATCCTCTCAAAATAGCTCTCAAAGTCAGGCATAACATCACAGCTCCTTTACAAACGTGTCACGCGTCTCAAGGTTTACAACACCCACTATGCCAGGATCGGGCTTATGTCCCATACGTTTCTGGAACGAGGTCTGGCTTTGCATTGTTCCTGAAGAGATAAGATTTATTCCCTTGTAGTTATCTACAGAAAAACCGTGAGTATGGCCTATCACAAACACGTCAGGAACTTCCTCGATAACAAGCAGGTCCTCATCCTCAGGAGAGAGCAGGTTGCTTCCAAAAGTCGGGGCGAGATGCCTTCGCTTAAGCATATCAACCATCGCAACAGTAGGATCGTCGTACGCTTTATCCCTTAGGTCAGGTATCGCATCCACATGATTGTCAAAAGAATAGCCGTGATACATAAGCACCTCCAATCCCTCCGAATCAAATCCATGAATTTCAATCAACGAGGGGTTGGAAACAAAATATACATTCTCATAGTCGTAAATATCGTCGAAAAGTTCCTCAGGTAAAGGGGGTTGCGGCTCAGCCATCCTTACAAAGTCGTGGTTTCCAGGCGTTACTATAACCTGTACATCAGAAGGAATCTTCTTAACAAACTCCTCAAACCTCTCATACTGCTTGTAGATATCCATAACCTCAAGTTCATCCTCCTGCCCAGGATAGTTGCCCACCCCTTCCACAATATCACCGTTTATGAAAAGATAGCCTACCTTCGAAGCAACCTCCTCATCAGACTTAAGCCATTCTATAAGCTTATCAGCCTTGTCACAAAGAGTATCTATAGAACCAAAATGAAAATCAGAAGTAAAAACTGCATAAACCTCCTCTTCAGTAGTAGTTATATCTCTAGTCAGAGGAACATCCGGTCTCACGATCTCATCGGCAAAGATTATATCATCGCCTAATGTCCCAGAAACACCTATAACCTCATCTCCAACAATTCTTTCCCCTTCATCCTCTTCCACAAGAAGCTTTGTATCGCCTGTATCATCCTCTATATTAACAATCCATTTGCCGCTAGAAGTCTTGTACTTATCAATAACCATCCCTATAATAGACAAACCATCCCCACTAACACTATCCATCCTGTCGATTGATACGCTGTTAGAAAGTTCCATGCGGTTAGTCAAAAGATCCTTCATCTTCACAAAACGATCATTGTAATAGCTCACAAAGTCCTCAACATCGATTTCACGCTGGTTACCTTCATAGTGCTTAAGCACCTTCACATCTGTATCAATCGAAGACAGGTCCGAGCGCTCGGAAGGAGGGTTTTCCTCAACCCTCTTAAGAAAAGCAGAGTTCACGACCATAGGCTTAGGATTCATCTCCTCTATAGCGTCAAGATGTCTTTCATTAAGACAATCAGCTGCATCAGGCTCTACAAGGCATCCATGAGATGTTAATTTCTTTACTATCTCCTTCTGGTTCATATTACCTTTACTCAATTAAGATAAAACTTATCAGTGATTATATCGTCAAGTTTGGATTCAATATGTTCGCCTAAATCCATAGAAATCTTCCTAGTTCTTCCATGCCTGCCTTTAGACACCACCTGCGCCTCTATAACACCTAACATGTCAAGCTCGTCTATAAGGTCACTGATCCTTCTCTGTGTAAGAGGGTCTGTTCCAGCTTTTCTAGCTATATCCTTATACTTAGAATATACATCTCCTGTAACAACGTTGCCTCCGTTGTTGGAAAGCTGAAGTATAGTATACAAGGTAAGCTGAGAATGTTTGGGTTGGCTCTGTACAGTTTCTACAACTCTATCCTTCTCTATCTTTTCCTGAGCTGTATCAACATAATCTACAGTAACTTTCGACTTGTTGTCGCGTTCACTTAGCTCGCCAGCAACTCTCAAAAGGTCTATAGCTCTTCTTGCATCTCCGTGTTCCGATGCAGCAAGCGCAGAACATTTAGAAATAACTCCATCGTCAAGACTTCCTTCCACAAAACCATCCTCCGCTCTCTGCCTGAGGATCTCCTTTAGCTCTAAAGCGTTATACGGTGGAAAAATTATTTCTTCCTCGGAAAGACTGGACTTTACCCTTGCATCCATATAATCAGTAAAGTTAAGGTCGTTAGATATTCCTACAACAGAAACCTTAGTCGAACCTAGGTCGTCATCGATTCTAGTAAGGTTGTAGAGAAAATCATCTCCAATCTTCTTTATTAAAGAGTCAATCTCATCCAATATAATTATAACAACTCCTTCAGTATCCTTCAGAGCCTCAAAAAACCTATCATAGACTTCTTCAGTAGGTAGTCCGGTAGAAGGAACATCCGCACCTAACTCCCTTGCAAGCTTTGCTGTAAGGCGGTATTCAGTATCAGCCACCTTCTTCATCTTACAGTTGATATACACTGTATCCAAAGGCTCTTCACCATTCTCTGCAACAGACTTTAACTCTTTACATACATGATCAACAACTAAAGTCTTTCCAGTACCTACAGTTCCATATATAAAGACATTAGAAGGATCATTACCTTTTAGAGAAGGAGCAAGTATCGAGGCTAGCTCTTCAATTTGATCCTCTCTATGTAGAATATCGTTAGGTTTATAGTTAGTAGATAAAACATCCTTATCGTTAAAAATAGATTCATTTTCTAGATATTGAGAAAACTTATCCTGAAGTTTTTGGTCCTCCCCCATACTATCACAAGAACAAATCCAACTTAATCCCTCACACTTAAAACTCTGTCCACTCGAACCAAAGGTTCACCCTTCCCCACCACCCCTTACTTTCATATGGAATTAAGATTAAGGAGAAATAGAGGTATAACAGTGTTATATTTATAACCTCTTCTGATTTTTTCATTTAGTTTTCCATATGAAACATAGGAGTGAAGGGGTCCAACTTTCGTAATTATATAAACTTAGCTTAATCTTTTCTAATACTAAATATATACTAGTATAACACTGTTATACCCAAACT
>JALIDQ010000012.1 GCA_022865275.1 Candidatus Nanohalarchaeota archaeon QJJ-9
AGGTTCTATATCCAGGTCGTACTGGTTCATGAATATGTCGACTTCTTCTTGTGTTGGCATGTATAAATCTTCATTCCGACCATTTTTATCTTTCCCGGAAAAAGTTTTTCCTATGAAGCTGACCTTTCTGGGTACAGGTGGTGGAAGGTTCGATATGATCGAACAGGTAAGGCAGACAGGAGGGTTTGTACTAGAGAAGGACGATGCGATGGTAGCGGTGGATCCGGCTCCTGGAGCTCTGGTCTACGGGAAGAAAAACGGTATAGACTTCCGCGAGCTCGACGCTATATTCGTCTCGCACCTCCATCTCGACCATCAGGGAGACGCTGAAGTTCTTATCGAAGCTATGACTGACGGCTGTAAAGAAAAGAGAGGGAAGCTTATAACCACAGAACAGGTCTTGGAAGGTCCAGGGGATGATGTTCCATATATAAGCAACTATCACAAAGAATGTGTGGACGAACTACTAACTCCCTCCAGGGATGAAAAGGTGGATGTGAACGGTCTAGAGATTGAGATAACCGAGACATACCACGAAGAAGGGACAGAGACTATAGGTTTCAAGGTCGGTACAAAAGATGGAAAGATAGGGTATATAGCGGATACGGAGTACGATAAGAGGATAATAGACCAGTACGAGGACTGTAAATACCTTGTAATCAACGTTCTTCGGCCTTATACCAACTCTTGGGAAGGCCATCTAAATCTGAAAGATGGTGCGAGGCTTGTAGAGGAGATAGAACCCGAAAAAGCTATTTTCCAGCATTTCGGGCTAAGGTTCGCATACAAATTTAGAGACCAGATCGAATGGCTAGAAGAGAACGCGGAAGACCTTCCAATAACCCTTACATCGGACAATAAGGCCTACAAGCTTGGGGAGGAAGAAAGTGCTGGTCTTGGAAAATTTACTGACTAGATTACTTACCTCTCAGTTGGAGAACTATCTCTCTTTCTCTATTTTTTGTGTCCCAGTTTATCGCCACTACCTGCTGCCATGTCCCGTGAACTAGTTCCCCGTTGATTATAGGCATGGTCACCTCCGGTCCGATAATAGAAGCCCGGATATGCGATCTACCGTTTCCATCGTTCCAGGTCTCGTGGTGTTTGTAGTCCTTGCCGCTTGGAGCTAGCTTTTCCATCGCCTCAGGCAGGTCTTTCTGCAGTCCAGGCTCGTATTCCAGAGTTGTAACGCTTCCAGTAGAACCTAACATGTAGACTGTCACCGCTCCTTCCTCTACTTCCGAGGATTCTACAAACCTTTCAACTTTTTCGGTAAGGTCTTCCATTCCTCCGTCCGCTTCCAATTCGATTTCCAGCCTTCTTGATTCGACTGTCATAATGCCAATCTTAGTGAAAGAAATTGAAAAATATTCCTTGTTTAACAGTTCCAGAAGATTTAAAAGAAGTTCTATAGACTCTGTTTATGCTATGCAGGAGGATGAGACTGATAGAGAAAAACTTTTATATACACTAAGGGATGAATCGGAGAAACTGGGAAAGATACCGGGTAAAGAGGAATTTAAGTATATCGAAGAGCTTCCAAGCATGGAAAGATACAATAAAGAGTTTGGAAGTGTAAAAGAAGCGGCTAGGGTTGCTGGTCTTGTACCAGACTTTGGTAAAAACATTTATAGCGGTAAAGAAGTTTTAAAGATCTTTTCTCCTGATCAAGAAAAGGTCAAAGAGACCGGATTCTATAAGGTATCCGGAAAATTCGAGGATTTTTATAAGGAACTGGACAAGCCCAACCTGAAAGATGCTCCGAGAAGCTCCGATTGGAGGTCTTTGTACGGTGAATGGCTGAATTCCAATCTTTCTATAGACGAAGTTTCAAGTCTTTACTCTGTTAGCTCTAGTAGACTAAACAAGAAACTTAAAGACCATGTAAAGTCTGATAAAGGAATTGACTCTTTTAATGTAAGTATTAAATCCTTAGAGAGAGCTTATCCTCAGATAAACGTCCAAGAAATACTGGAGAAACCAGAACTCGAGGAAAAAGAAATATTTACTCTACTTGAAAAACAGGGGAAAGAACTCGCTTCTCGGATTGAGAGTCCTACTAAAGGGGGATAATCCATAGTAGAAGATTCTATGAGATATTCAGCATTTGTCCAGAAAAAACTAGACAAGCATCTTTTAGAGGTCCCTCTTCAGAAGAAAGAATGGCTTTTGAACCAGATACAAGAAGATATAGCAGAAGTAGGTGAATACAAGAGCAAACCATATAGTAAGGTCTATACTTTACTCCTTAAAAATCTAGAAAAGGATAAGTACGGTTCAAAAGTTTGGAAAGATCTTGAGGAGGAATACGGACTTATTAGGCGTCCAAATGATCTACATTCAGATACCCGGTTCTACTATATAAAAAGAAATTACCACTCAGATAAGAAGAAAATTTCTGAAGAAGCACAGGTTAAAGCGATGGAACTGTTCAACCTCCAGTCGAACGAGGCTGAAGAGATAGAGGAAAAGCTCCGAGAAAAAAGAATGCATGAATTCTTGAATCGCTAAATATAAAAAATCTCTATAAAAGAGTTTTCTATGCCCGATAACTATGCCTGACCTACCAGAAAACTACGATTCCGATAAAGTAGAGAAGAAATGGAGAAAGAAATGGAGCGAGATGGACATCTACAGCTACAATCCTGACTCGGACAAGCCAACCTATTCAATAGATACGCCACCACCGTACGTTTCCGGGGATTTACACGTAGGACACGCTATGAGCTATACTCAAGCAGAGTTTATCGCCAGGTTCAAGCGCATGCAGGGATACAACGTCTTCTACCCCATGGGATTCGATGATAATGGATTACCGACCGAAAGATACGTTGAAAGGAAGCTGGACGTGGATAAGCATGACTTAGGAAGGTCTGAGTTCGTGCAAAAATGCATAGAAGTTACAGAAGAAGGAAGAGAAAACTACAAAAGAATATGGAACCGTCTTGGAATCTCGGTCGACTGGGACCTGCTCTATACCACAATCAGTCAGAAAAGCCAGAGAGTCTCCCAGCTCTCGTTTATCGACCTTTTCGAAAAAGACCGTATGTATAGGGAAGAGGACCCGGTGATATGGTGCCCAGAATGTAGGACAGGTCTCGCTCAGGCCGACCTAGAGGACGAGGACAAGGAAACCAAGCTCAACCATATCAGGTTTCCGTTGAAGGATCAGGACGATTATCTAACTATCTCAACTACAAGACCCGAGCTTATACAGGCATGTGTAGCAGTCTTCGTTCATCCTGAAGACCAACGCTACAGAGAGTACGTAGGTGAGGAGATAGAAGTTCCGCTTGCCGATAGAACAGTGGAGATAAAAGAGGATCATAAGGTTGACAGGGATTTCGGTTCAGGAGTAGTCATGGTCTGTACGTTCGGAGACAAGACTGATATCGAATGGTGGAAGGACTACGATCTAGACCTCCATCTCGTGATCAACGAAGACGGTACGCTAAACGAGAAAGCTGGTAAATACGAGGGAATGGATTCAGAAGAGGCTAGGAAAGAAATACTCCAGGACTTAGAGGATAAGGGGCTGCTTGAAGGACAGAAAGACTACGAACACTCCGTACAAATACATGAAAGGTGTGATACTCCTGTAGAATACTTCCTCGCCGACCAGTGGTTCGTAAAGATGCTTGATATAAAAGAAGACTTAAAAGAACGAGCCTCAGATGTCGAATGGTTCCCGGAGTTTATGGAAGGCAGGTTTGACGACTGGACTGACGGCCTTAAATGGGACTGGTGTATCTCAAGGCAGCGCTTCTACGGTGTTCCCTTCCCTGTATGGTACTGCGAGAACTGTGGGAGGACTGTCCTGGCGGAGAAGGAAGACCTGCCTATCGACCCTGTCGAAGAAGATCCTCCAGTTGATAAATGCCCGAACTGCGGCAGTAAGGAGTTTAAACCCGAGGAAGACGTTATGGATACCTGGTTCACCTCCTCTCTTACCCCTCTAACCAACGCGGACTGGGACGGTGAAGAGGTAAATGAAGATATCTTCCCGATGGACCTCAGGCCTCAGGGATACGATATAATCCGTACCTGGGCTTTCTATACATTGCTAAAGTCGCATCTACATATGGAAGAGAAGCCCTGGGAGGACATTATGATATCTGGAATGGGAATGGCTGAGGAAGGTGTGAGCTTCTCTAAATCTCGTGGAATAGTCGTTGAGCCGGTAAAGGTCGCTGATAAGTATTCAGCTGATGCTTTGCGTTGGTGGAGTTCTAAAGTGAAGCTTGGGGAGGATCTTGTCTACAAGGAAGACGATTTAGTTGCGGGCGAAAAGCTTATAACAAAGCTTTGGAACGCTGGAAAGTTTATAGGCCAGTTCATCGACGAAGAGCCTGAGAAACCTGACGAGCTTTCTCTTATGGACAAGTGGCTCCTTGAGAAGATGGACGGGACTGTAAAGAGAGCAACAGAGTTGTTTGAAAGGTATGAATACGACCGTTCTAAGGAGTTGGTAAAGCAGTTCTTCTGGAATGATCTAGCGGATAACTACATAGAGATAGTCAAGCCCCGCCTCTACGAGGAAAGCAACGATTCATCCTTATACGTGCTTTACCACGCGTATTTGAACGTTGTAAAGATGCTGGCGCCTATAATGCCTTTCATAACCGAGGAGATTTACGATAACCTTTACAAGGACTTCGAGCCTGAAGAGTCTATCCACGTAGCGGACTGGCCTGAAAAACAGGACTACCAGTATGAAAAGGAGAAGGAGCTAGGAGATGCGGCTATCGAGGTAATCTCGGGATTAAGAAAGTACAAGACGCAGGAAAACCTCCCGCTTAACGCTGAACTGGACGAGGTCAAGGTCTTTGGTAGCAAGGATCTCGGAGAGGCGAAGCAGGTGGTTAAGGAAGCAATGCACGTCGAAAAGCTTAACCAGGTCAAGGAGCAGATTGATATGGAGGAAAAAATCGCCAATATCAACTTAGACTACAGCAAGCTCGGACCAGACTACGGAAACAGGGTAAAGCAGATTGAAAAAGCGGTCGAGCAGGAGGAAAGAAGAGAACTCAGAGAAGGAAAGCTTATACTTGACCTCGGTGGAGAAAAATTTGAGCTTTCTGGAGAGTATTTTGAGGTAGAAAAAGAGTTCTCCCTTGAAGGGGAGGAGGGAACCTTGGTCACTACGGAGGAATTTGCTGTTCTTGTAAGATAGGATTATTTTTTGAAAGTTTGTGCCAAATTCTCTACAGAGGCTAAACATGGCGATGGATAAATACGAGCTGAAGGATACTCTAGAAGAACTTCGAGAGATTAGAGGCCGGAATACCGAACTTGTATCACTTTATATCCCGCCAGATTATGATTTAAGGAAAATCGTAGACTTTCTGACCTCTGAAAAGTCGGAATCCGAGAATATAAAGTCGAAGCACACTAGGAAAAACGTCCAGTCTGCTTTAGATAAGTTGCAAAGAAGGCTAAAGGACGCAGGAGAGATACCTGACCATGGAATCGCTCTGTTTGGTGGAAACGTGTCTGAACAGGAAGGTAGGCCGGATATAGAGCTATGGGAGGTCGAGCCGCCTGAACCGATTCAGTCCAGGCTTTACAGGTGCGATAAGACTTTTGTAGTAGAGCCTTTGGAGGATATTCTTGTGGAAAAAGATATCTACGGTCTAATCTGCCTGGACAAGTCGGAAGCCGCTATAGGTTATGTAAGAGGGACTCAGCTAAGTGTGGAGTATACAATCGAGTCTAAAGTTCCGGGAAAAACTAGTAAAGGAGGACAGTGCCTTGCAACAGGGACCAAAGTACCTCTAGGGGATGGTAGGATAGTAAGTATCGAGGAGCTGGATGGTTCGCTGAAAGTTCTGTCTGCAGACTTTGAGGATAACTCTGTAACTGGAGACGAAGCGTCTAAAGTTTTCTCATCTCAGCACGACTCTTTCTACCAAATCCGTACTAGTAACCCTCAAAGGCGGATAGACGCGACAGGAAATCATAGGTTCTTCGTGTTTAACGAGGAAGGCTTTGAGGAGAGGTTTGTAGAGAATATAGAGGAAGGAGACTTTCTAATAACTTCCCGAGAATTAGATACAGTCTCCGAACATCAGGATTTGAATATGGAAACTAGTTTTAGGATCGAACTGACCGAAGAAGGAAGAAAAAGGCTTAAAGAAGCGAGGAAAGGAGCCGGACTAAAACAGAAGGAGCTTGCTAGCGAAGTAGATGTTTCACAGACTGCTATAAGTAAGTTTGAGGTGGGTGAAAGAAACCCTGCTTCCGTTACGTTGGAAAAGGTGGTGAATCGACTGGGACTGGATTATCAGGAGTTTCTTGAAGAATTTGTTAGAAAAGATCGTAGCTTTGAACCCCCAGAGAAGCTTACACCAGGGTTTGCAAGGTTTCTAGGTTATTTCCAGGGAGACGGCTCAGTGGACGGAAACCGCCTTGAGTTCTATGAGGAGAGAGAAGAGGTCGCAGAAGAAATTAAATCACTTCTATCAGACCTATTCAACCTGGAGCCTACTGTGAAGTTTAGAGAGGATAAGAACTACTACCGTATCAGGCTTTATTGTCTTGATCTCGTCGAAAGCCTGCAGAGTGAGTTTGAGGATTTCTTTGATAACGGTGAAGAGGCAGGAATACCGGATAAGGTCTTGATGTCTTCTGATAAAGTCTTATCCAGTTATATACAGGGTCTTTACGACGCTGAGGGTTCGGTAACAGAGGATGAAGTGAGTATCTCAACCGTGAACCAGCAGCTTATGGAACAGCTTTGCATAGCTCTCCAGAGGTTTGGAATAACTGCCAGCATATCCGAACACGAGGTCGATACAGGAGGTCTAGCAGGGTCCGATGGAAAGTCTCACCAGTATCGGTTAAGAGTCTCTGAGAAAGGCTCTTTGGTGAGGTTTAAGGAGAACATAGGATTTACTGCCTCTGAAAAGCAGGAAAAGCTGGATAGACTTTCTGAGGAGAGGACTGGGAGAGGAAGGTCTGACAGGATTCCTGTAAGAGGCTCTAGGATAATCGAACTGGCTCGTGATATAGGACTTAATACAAACGATTTCAAGAAGTTCAACCCTTATTTCAGGGACGAGAAATATATTTCCTACAACCGTTATAAGACCAGTTTAATCCCTACTTTTGAAGAAAGAGTCTCTGAAATGGAAGGAGAGCAGAAAAAGCGGGGTGAAGAACTACTAGAGCTTCTTAAAGGATTAGCGGAAGGCGACCTGTCTCTGACCGAGGTATCGGAGAAGGAGGAAGTCAGGGGAGAGGAGGATAAGTTCTATGATATCGAAGTTCCTGGCAAGAAGAACTTTGTAGCAGATGGGCTGGTAGTACATAACAGCCAGCAGAGGTTCAAGAGAATCCGTGAAAACATGTATGAGCAGTTTATGAGCCAGGTAAGCGAGAAATCACAAAAGGCTTTCCTTGAGAAGGCTAGAGAGAAAGAATTGCTAGGCCTTATTGTAGGAGGGCCAGGATTTTCTAAAGAGGACCTTGTTGATAAGGAATACCTGCACGATGAGCTGGTAGAGAAGATAATCGCTACTAAAGGTACTAACTACTCTGGTGAGCAAGGGCTGAAAGAGCTTTTAAACAAGTCTGAAGACGTTATAGAGGAGTCAGAGGTTGCGAGAGAGAAAAATGCGGTGAACAACTTTCTTAAGAACTTGAAGAAGGACAACGGAAAGTCAGTCTATGGACTGGAAGAGGTTGCTAAAGCGCTTAAATTAGGATCAACGAAGAAGATTCTGATTTCAGAAGACTTTGACAAGTACGAAGCAAGGTTTGAATGCCCTAAATGTGGGAACAACGAGGTAAAGCATACAAGCGAGTTTAAAGCAGAGAATGAGGACCACGAATGTGAGGAATGCGGTTCTGCCTTGGAACTGGAGGAAAAGAAATCGGTTAGAAAAATGTTTAAGGAGAAAGCAGCGCAGATGGGTTCTGAGATACAGATTATTTCTCGAAAACACGAAGAAGGTGAGCGTCTGTGGAATATGGGAGGAGTTGCAGCGGTTTTACGCTATAGGATAGAATAGTTAACGATAGGCAAGCCCCATCACAACAGTTGACAGGCCTTTTAATGCTAAGAAAGTTCCTATAACCGCTCCAAAACGTGTCATCATCGCTGAAAACGGAATAAAGTATATTGTTATACCCGCAACTAGATCTACAAATCCTGCAGCAAAATTTATAGGCCCTATCCAGATATGCAGCTCTACTAGCGTTGTAATACCCTTGAATATAAGGAATCCTGCAAGCAGGGTTGTTATAAAGGCTGGAAGAAATGAATCACCTGCCCAGAGTGTTATGCCAGCCGCAACGTCTAGAAGCGCTATAACATCCCACCACATCGCTCTAGTCACCTATAAATATTACCTTATCGGCAGCATTTCTTAGAGCTGTAGAGAAACCATCCTTAACCCCCATGACGATAGTTTCCTTTCCCTTCTCCTTAGCTTCCTGAAGAACCGGTAGAAAGTCTGCGTCTCTTGTAACCAGTACGATTCTATCAATATCACTATTATAGACCGCTTCCATCGCGTGAACAGCCATATAAACGTCTACATCTGATTCCGAGCTCTTTTCCTGTCCCAAACCCAGAAGAGGTTCAAAACCCTGTGAACTAACCGCTTCAATCAGTTTTTCAGAAGCGTACTGATCAAGGAAAACCTTAGCAATCCTTATACTTCCTAGTACCTCCATATCTTCTCTTAATTCGTCTAAATCAATATCGAACTGCTTCCTGAATGTATTAGGACCGTCTATAAATACTGCAACATTCTCCTGTTTTAGCTTCTTAGTGAGGCTTTCAAGCATTTTAGCTAAACCTAAGATTCAACTATTAAATAGCTTCTCCATCTATCCGATAAACCTTTCAACGACAAAACCGGCTTTCTCAAGTTTTTCCTTGTTTTCCCTGCAGATATGTAGGTCTTCAACGCATAATTCCCCTATATTACCCTTGCCTAATCCTTCAAGACTTCTCTGTAACTCCATAACTTCTTCTCTACCATATACACCTGCCAGGACAGGATTTGTTTCTATACCATATTTTTTACAGGCCTTGAAAGCTCTCAACTGGTTCTTGAAATGTTTTGGTTCGACTCCTGTTAGCTTGGAGAAGTTTTCAGGGTTTGAACCTTTGAAAGAAAGGCGTATAGAGAGATTATCAAACTTAGCTAGTTTGGAAGCGAGCTCTGGAGTGAGCAACATTCCATTGGTATCTATCCGGACTTTATAGCTTTCCAACCTCTCTATAGCTTGAATTAGGTGGCTATCCCCCATAACCGGTTCCATGCCCGTAAACCTCACCGTTTTTACACCTTCTTCCTCACACATCTCTACGAGTTTTTCTTCGACTTCCGAGGGGCTGTAAAGTCTACCTTTTGTGGGTTTACTTAGAATACCTTCACACCACCCCCATTCATGTGCACAGCGGAGATTGCTTCCTACGCAGTCCGCAACCGCTGAACTGTCATGAGAAGAATACCTGAATCGGTGGTAACGTCTTTTATTGCCCTGAAAACTCTTCTTCTCTACTTTCTCCAATAGTTCCTTGAACCGGTGTATACCTGGTCCTGAACTTGACTTTTTCCCGCTCATCGCTAAGACTCTCTTTTTCAAAAACCTTTATACCTCCTATCTCCTCAATATCACGAAGATGTGTTCCACCACAAGGGCATAAGTCCAATCCCTCGATTTTTATCACACGTAGAGGATCTATACTGCTGGGTATCTTGTCCAGCTGAGCTCTTCCAGGCTCCATTCTCTCCTCTACCTCATCTCTCGGCATATCCACAACCTCAATCCCCCTATCTTCCTTTACAAGGCTGTTACATCGGTTTTCGATCTTTTCCAGGTCTTCCTCGGAAAAACTGACAGGACGGAATACTACCTCCGCGTAATCGGAATGTATCTTGCTATCCACAGTATCGGCCTTGTACATATCCAAGACTACCGCGGAGACCAGATGTTGGCCGGTATGGAGTTTCATAAACTTGTAGCGCCTATTCCAATCCAGAACTCCTTTTACCTTATCTCCCTTAGTTATGCCATCGGTAGAAGAGAGGTAATGTCTTATCTCACCTTTTTCTTTTCTTACCTCCTGTACATCGACTTCTTCATTATCTAACAAAAGCTTTCCCTGGTCTGTGGGCTGTCCACCTTCCTGGGGATAGAAAGAGGAACGGTCGAGGATTACGTAACCTTTACCTATTTTATCTACTTCAGCATCAAACTTTTTCAGATAACAATCTTCTTTGTAGAGCTCTTCAGTCATCTTAAAACCTCGGAAGTTATCTCTTATCCAGGTTCTTTTTGATTCCTCTCAGGACCCCAAGCATCTCCTCGTTCTGCTTCCTTATATCCTCCAGCAAGCTTTTTAAGTCCTCTTCAGAGCTTTTTCCTTCCCTATCTGCTGGCTTATCTGACTTTTTCTGCTCTTTTGATGGTTTTTTAGTGGATTGTTTCTTAACACTCTTTTCAGCCATCTTCCTTCTCTTTCTTCGGTCAGTCATTGAGGAATCTTCTTTTTCATCTACGTCCTTCCCTGCCTGGCGGTTTATATCATCATTAGAATCCAGTTCAAGCTTTGAAGGGTCTCCATACTTCTCTGAAGACGTCTTACTATTACCTGAGGCGAGGTCTTCTATCTTTGTATCGTCTGTTTCCTCTTCTTTCTCTTCCGGTTTTTTTCTTTCTTTCGCTTTCTCCATTAATTCATCGAATGCCATGTTATCACCATCTTCCTTCTTTTCTTCGCCTTCCGCTTCGTTTCTGACCTTTTCCTTGACGTTGTCATAAAAAGCCATTTTCCCATCTACCATAACTCCTCAGAGTTTGGATCCTTGCCCTTAAAATCACCTATTTTTTCCAGAAGCTCGATAATCCTCTCGTTCTGCTTTATTATGCGGTCAAGCTTTTCCCCGCCCTCTTCCACATTGTTAGACGATGTTCCAAGGGTTGTACCAGCACTATCAGTCCTAGAAGAAGAGGTAGAATCTTCCTGTGAAGACATTCCTGGTAGAAAACCTCCTGCATTGTCTTCCTTATCCTCACTGTTATCCTCGGATAGCTTTACCTCGCCCGAACCGGTATCAATATCTCTTGATTTCGAGGAGGACCTATGGCTGGTCTTTTGATTAGAAGGATCTAGCTTGACTTCTTCCTCTTCTTCCCGGTTCATTATCTTTTCCAAAAAGCTCATCTTCTCCGACCTTGAAGCTCGTCTCTTATATCCTGCAGAATCCTGATCATCTGCTCGTTCTGTTTCTCAAGCGCATCAAACCGGTCTTCGGAGGGACTGGGTGCATTAGCCTTTTCTTCTTCGAGAGGTGGCAGTTTTTCATCCGGTTCTGGTCCTAGTTCGCCGGTAGAAGAACTGCCTGAATCCAGTTTCGAGGTTCCAGTATTTCCTAACCCTCCAGAACTCTCTTCAAAGCTGTTCTGGGATTGGGAAAGTGAATTATTGCTCTGATTAGGTCCTTGGGCGGTCATGGAACTGTCCCCCCTTGTGTCCCCGCTTAACTCATTTCCTCGTCCAGGACCGCTTCTAGGCTGGGTGGTATTTTGGGGATTCCTGTCCTGAGATCTGCCTTGGTTGGAAGCAGGAGGATTATTCTGCCCTCCACCTGTTCTACCTCCCGTATCGTTTGATTTTGGAGGATTTGGAGAATTTTTCTGCCTTTCAGGCTGTTTTTGGCTTTTTCTAGGACTGCTTCCCTGAGGGGATGGAGAAACTCGGCTTTGTGAGGTTCTATTACCCCCACGACCGTTTGATCCGCCTAAATCGGACTCAAGATTGTCCAGAGAATCTTTACTAGGTGTTTTGTCCATTGAACCTTCTCCATCGCCTCCTCCGACCTTATCTTTTATATCGTCTACAAGTCCCATGATGAAAACCTTTTGATTTTATCCAGCAAGTTTAAAATCCAGAGTCAATAAATTATTATGCGGAGGACTTAATAATTGTTTTGTAAAAGAGAGGTTTTAGGAGATGAAAGACAACAATTATGAAAGATGTATGCACGGCTGCTATCCTCTTAGCGAGGTCGACGGAAAGACCATCAACGACCTGAGAGAAGTCGCGAGGACAGAAGGTCCTGAGGAAGCCGAAAAAAAATTGGATAAATGGTGCGACAATGAGCCCTATGTAGGAGCAGACGGAGATGATGCACACCAGAGAGAGTTCAAAGTATCTGCGAACGGTCAAGGCCCACCTAAGGAGTTCTACATAGTCGTACTGGACCAGATAGAGAATAAATTCAATTATAACCTCCACAAAGTCAGCGAATGGCTCCACACCAATCCAGGATCACAGCTACACCAGGAGATGGAGAAGAGAAGACAGGAAGCGGAGCAGCAGGTGAAAAGTGTTTTAGCCAATATGAACGAGCGTTATCAGGAGAAACAGAACCTCTTGCACGACAAGAGAAAGCTTGAATCGAAGAAAGAGCATTTTAGAAAAGCCATATACGAATGCGAGAACGGTCATGAGACAACCAAACTTCTTACTGACGAAAAAGCGGAAGACTCGATAAACTGTCCTGACTGTAGAGAGGATTCCGAGCTCAGAGAGAAAGAGAACGCCATGGAGGAGGCGTTAAAGGCGGACTTTGTAGACCAGGTTGATCAGCATACTGGCCAGCACAGCATCCTCCAGATGCAGCAGAACAATATTTTTCCCTCCCTAACCGCGGACTTTTACTCTATGGAGTCGCTGGATGACTTGAAGGACGGCCATCTAAGTGATCTGCCAGAGCAGGAGAAGGCCATGCTTAGGAAGAAATACAAGCTATACGAGAAATGGAAGGAAAAATTCAGTAAAGGGTTGGAAAGAAAGTTAAAAGATGTTAATACAAGACTCCAGTCGATTGAGCGCGGTATAAAGGAGACAGAAAACTGGTTGAAGCCTCATGTGAAGACTATAAAACAGATGGAAGGAGATATAGACGCGGAAATAGGGGCAGGAATGACTGAGCCAAACTTCCTCCAGGGAGCCTCATCATCTCTCAGAAAGGTTAAGGTTATAGCAGAGCGGGGAGTAGGTCCTTCAGTTACTAATGAAGATGAAGAGAAAAAAGACGGTTACAAAGATGTTATAGTTATGGATGTAACCCAGGCAGGTCTAGGAGGAATGGAGAACCCTAATGCACCTTCTCAGGGGCCTGCAGTTATTGACATCTCTTTCAAAGAGTATCTGGTCTGTAAGCATGTCTACGATGAGGTATTCAGGCCCCAGATTAAGAGAAAGCAGAATGAGGTTAAGGAGGTTATTCAGGAGTATCTAGGAAGTAGTTACGAGGAAGAGATCGTGGACTGGACGGAGAAAGAGTACACGGAGTACAGAAAGCCTATATCCAAACAGATTAAACATAACTTCCTGAAATGGGCGGGCATAGGGGATGAGTTCTATGTAGGAGATCCTGAGGACCTAAGGCAAAAAATGCTCGGGCCAGGATTTGCAAGACCTATGTATCTCGAAATAGAGTTCGAGTTCGGTCTTAACGTGATGAAGTAGGTGTCCTTGATGGGAAAGCTTAACGGAATAAAACAAAAGTTTAGAGATCTTATGGGCGGTGAAGGCCCTGTTGAGAGAGATATGAACTATGTGGTAGCGGTTTCTACAGGTATAAAAGTTTCAGAGGACATTCCTGGTGAAGCACACAAGAGGATTGCATGGGCCTCGAACCAAGGAGCTTCGCTTGTTTCGTTCTTTGCTGCGGGTCCTGCGCAGATATACAACGAATGGGACGATCTCTTATCGGTCTCGAAGCAGTTAGGACTAAGCTATGATGCACATCTCAACGTCCAGGTTCCACTCGACTTCGCCAATCCCTACCGGGAACAGAGAGGTGGGGGACAGATGGGGTTCTATGGCGGGCATGAATTTCTTAAAAAGATGATAACCGCGTGGGGAGAGTTCAAGCAGGAGCTGAGAAACCAGGAAGATGTTAATGGGAACGTGCAGGACATATACGGGATAAACGGCCATCTTGTAAAGTCTTCCACACCTACCCACAGAGAAAGGATGGCAGGAAGCGTCTCAGTCGATCCTTTTGGCAAAAAAATTATGGAATCGAAGATTTTCGATGTCCCAGAGTTTCGAGTAAGCTTCTTCAAGCATTTCCTCTGGGAAGAAAGATTGAGGGATAGCTTTAACACTCTTCAATCCATAGTTTCCGAGCTGGAAAACTTTCGGGACTATGAGATTATCTCACGGGAAGAGTTCGTTGATTACATGAAAAACAACAGCTATCTGACCGATTCAATGCTAGAATCATTGAGCAGGATAGACGAAGACGATCAGATACGTGAAAATATAACCTGGATAGCGAAAAATAAACAAGGAGAAGTGGATTTACCTTCATTACCCGCTTGGGAGAATTTAAAAAAACCTATGAATCCTTATAGTAGACTGGAAGAGATATATAGCGACTCTAAAGAGAGATACGAAGAACTCCAGGAAATCTCCGAGGAAAACCCACACAAAGCTTACCTAAAGATGAGCAAGGAGGGAAAGAACGCGTACATCGAGGATGTGCTATTTAGGCAGGGTTCGAAGGACATTCTCAGAAATTCGGCGATTCAGAACATTGCAGGAATTAGGGCAGATATTCCTGACTCTATAGAAAAGCTTGAAGAGCATAGAGAAGGCCTGTCAATCGCGCAGAACATCCCTAGGTTTGACCCGAATATGTACACCAATTCACGGTGGGTATACCTTATTCCTAAAGAGATATGGACCAGGAAGAAAGACTTGACCGATACTGAGGACTTCCGAAAGGCTAACGACGCTATACGGGAAAACATAAAGCATCGGATAAAGGACAAGATCATCGAGAAGCTTAAGGTAGAGGAAAGCTACGGAGGCTTCCGTGAATGGATAAAGAGCAGGGATTCGCCTTCTAAAGGCAAGGTAATGTTCAGGGATCTTATAAACTTTGGAGGAGGGCGTTTCAGAGATCTTATAAGCCGTGAATCAACTATATACTGGCAGATACTTCCTAGATGGATGCCTTTTGCAGAGAATAAGAAGGTCAAGAGGATATGGGAAGAGATAACTGGAATAGACCCTAGTAATTACGGTTTATCAAACCTTGACAAGTACAACAAAAAACTGAAAGAGCTAAAGGAGTCGGACGACGAGGACAAGATTATCGCTGCAGGGGCTGGAGCTTTTGTCTGGGGACACATGACCCAGATCAAGTCTAACAACGGAAAGACGCTAGTAGAGCTACTGGATGAGATGGACTTACAGATCCACTGGGAGTCTCACAATCCTGAAGCCGGCTCGGATGTCAAGCTATGGAAGCCTAGGGATATAATCAAGGTCTGCAAGGCGATAAACGAGACGCAAATCAACGGTAAGAGATATGATGCGATGCGTGCAACCATAGATATGGAACATATAATGATGAACGGAGTCGACCCGCTCTGGGTTATCGAAGGGAATGAAGAAAAAGGCTATCAGGGTTTAGATAGTGGAGACGGGAGGATGATAAAGAAACAACATGTAACTCACCCTGGGATGTCCGAGAGAAGCCATGAACATGGAGTGATACGGCATGGAGATTTGACGGTATTCAAACATATCGAATCGCTTGTGGACAAAGGTTACTGCCAGAGAGATGATGAAAAGGGGATTATGCTATACGAGTACGGGGGAGAAACCGCGGAATCCGTTTCCATGCTGAAGCTCATAATGAATATGCTTGAAGCAGGTATAACCTCAGATATGATAAAAAAGGCTGATGTGGGCAGGTTATGGGATAAGTATAATGAGGGAAACGAGGATCTTAAGCTTAAAGACTTTCTGATACTCAAGTTTTACGGTCTGACCGATGAGGAATGGCATATAGAGTGGCAGGAAGTTAATGAGCATGCACTAGCACCCCTAGAAGACCTTATGGAACTTTCACAACCTAAGGAACGCTGGAGTAGTGAGCGACAGTTGAAGGATAAAAGGCGTCAGCCTGAACGTATAAACAAGGAAGAGTATCAGTAGGTTACAAAACTGTTTAAAATGTTCGCGGAAAAGATTCTTGCGTGATACTTATGGGCTCAAAGGATAAACTTAACAAAGCGAAAGAAAAGTCTCAAGAGAGGCGTATGGAGAAGGTTGAAGAGTTTGCGGATAAACTGGTGGAGAAGCTGGAAGATAAAGTAAAATGTGTCGCTGTATACGGTTCAGTCCCCGAAGGAAGGCATACACATGAGTCGGATATCGATACGTTTGTCGTGCTGGACGATACAAAGCTTGAAGAAGACGTTCCTTCAGATGCGAAGGACAAAATTCGGAGAAAAGTTACAAAGCTTGCAAAGCAGACTGATGAGCGCATAACCATCCAGTACTTTGAGTTCCTGACGGATTTCTGGGATTCGGTTGTAAAGGGAGAACCTCTTGCTCTAGCGGTATTGAGAAAAGGGGAGCCTGTATACGACGTAGGAGTATTTATGCCCGCTAAAAGGATGCTTGACCGTGGAAAGATTTCATCTACCCAAGAATCAGTCAAAAAACGATTAAAAATGGCGGCAGCTGGATACAAAAAGAGTGAGAAAAAGATGAAGTCAAGTATTCCGCATACGCTCGAGCAGGTGATGGCTAATGCGGGCCAGGCACCGATAATGCTCGTTGGAAAGACCCCTCCGAACAAGGAAGATGTCGGGAACGTGCTAAGAGAGATGTTCGTGGAGAATGATATAATGGACGAAGAATACGCGGATATCGCGGACGAACTCCACGAGTTCGCGGATAAAGCCGAGAAGAGCCCGGACAAAGTCACTCCTGAGGAAGTAGGAGAACACCTTGAAAAGACTGACGATTTTATAAGAAGGATGCACGAGCTTGTAGGCCAGTTAGGAACTAGGAAGAAGGTCAAGGACATAGTAGACGATTACAAAACCTTCCTCAAGGCGAACGTAGCTGCACTAAAATCCGAAGGGATTGAACCACCCGAGGACAAAGAAGACCTGCCCGAAGTTGTAAAAGAGCAGCTTGACGTCGAAGAAGAACATAGCGAGATGTTTGAGGAATGGGAGGAGGTTATTTCGAAGGTTAAGGACAAAGAGCTAGATGATATCAACGACAAAAAGCTCTATGAGCTTAAGCAGAGGACCAAAGAATTCGCCTCGAGAGTGGGTAGAGACCTTCAGGAGAAGACTGAAGGTGAAGCAAGCGATATGGCTCCTACACTGGATACGGACAAGATAGCAAAGGAGGCCAAAGGAGATATAAGCGGTGGTAAAC
Organism: Candidatus Nanohalarchaeota archaeon QJJ-9; assembly: GCA_022865275.1. Classification (GTDB taxonomy): domain Archaea; phylum Nanohalarchaeota; class Nanosalinia; order Nanosalinales; family Nanoanaerosalinaceae; genus JALIDQ01. The sequence continues at coordinate 17,225 of JALIDQ010000012.1, forward strand.
CAGAGATAAGGGAAGAAGAGATTGAGGAAGAAGACTGATAGATTAATGATCGAGGAACGCGGAGTAAAGCTTGAAATAGAAGAGGAAAAAGAGCCTACAAAGGATTCAGAAGTTTTCTACAACTCTGAGATGGTCAGAAACAGAGACATTTCTATTGCCGCCCTACAAACATATAATTCTAGAAAAAAGAACCTCCGCATACTCGATGCGCTTTCCGGCAGTGGTATAAGGGCTTTAAGGTACGCTAAGGAGGTTGGGCATGCAAAAAAAGTGACAGCCAATGATTTAAAACCTGAAGCGTATGAAAACATCCAGAAAAATGCCAAAATCAACGGTCTAGACCTGGAAACAACCAACCAGGATGCGAACGCTCTGATGAGTTCTAGAAGAAAGGAGTATGATTTCATCGACATAGACCCGTTTGGTTCTCCTCTAAAGTTTGCTGACTCAGCGGTTAGGAGCATAGATTATGAAGGATTTGCTGGCTTCACCGCGACTGATTTAGCTCCACTATGTGGAACTTATAAGAAGACCTGTATGAGGCGTTACGGGTCAAAGCCTTATTCCACGAGTTACTGCCACGAGTTAGGGCTTAGAATTCTCATGAAATCGCTTTTTGAGGCGTTTGCAAGGTTTGACAAGGTTTTCAGGCCTAAGATCTCTTTCGCGCAGAAACATTACTACCGGGTTCTGGGAGAGTTGAGAGAGACCAAAAAAGGAGTAAACCGTATGCTGGACAGTATAGGCTATTTGAAGCACTGTAAAGAATGTGGTTTCCGAGAGATGGTGGAAGGGTTTGATTCCAAGGAATGTAAGGAATGTGGGGGAGATTTAGAGATAATAGGGCCACTTTGGATTGGTAAGCTTGGAAGAGAAGATTTCGCGGAGGATTCATTGGAAAAGCTTGAAGAGAAGGAATACACGGAATCTGCAGAACTACTGCAAAAGTGCAAGAGAGAGTACAAGATCAAGAAGCCTTACTATGACACGCATAACCTTGCAAGTATTCTAAAAGTTCAGGTTCCAAGGTTAGAAGATCTTATAGAGAAGCTCAGGGACAAGGGTTACCAGGCCGAGTTAACCCACTTCTCTGATACGGGTATAAGGACATACTGCCCTATCTCCGATTTGAAGTCGGTTATACGTGAGGTAAGTGGAAGCTAGTTCTACTTTTGGTTTAGTTTTTTACAACTTCCTACCAAATCTTTGGTATGGCGAGTATAGAGAAGGTTGTCCAGGAGATAAAAGAGCTCGAAGATAAGAGGGCAAAGATAGGAAAAGAGCTCAGTAAGAGGAAGGAAAAAGAGTTAGATGACGATACGGTGCAGGAAGAATTCTTTTTCAAAGATATAGAGTTAGAAAGCCTTACAGATGATAAGATAGGTGGTGTAGACGGTGGATTCGCAAGAAAAGAGATGCACGGGATTGAGGTAGTGATAGCGAGAGCTGTTGCATCGGTTTTCGAATACATGGACGGAAAATTAAAGGGTTCAGATTATATCCCTTCTAAGAAACCTCAGCCCGAGATAATCCACATCGATTCACCTCTTAATCGCCAGGAGTTCCGGACTTCCACCTCGCTTATAAGGTTGAAAAAAGAGATAAAAACGGCTAGAAAAGCTGTAACCGGAGATTTAGACCTACTTCTGCTTGATGGTTCTATAGTTCCCCAGTACACTGATAGGCCGTCTAAAAACTCCCCTTTACGCAAACGGTACGATGAGCTTGTAGAGGAGTACAAAAAGCTCTTTGAAGAATGTCTGGAGAAAGAAATACTTTTGGCAGGGGTTATAGAGGATAGTAGGGGCACAACCCTCTCGGAAATACTTGCAAAGCAGGATTTTGTGGACTCTGGAGCCAAAAATGTACTGGAATCAACCCGTGATACCAATATTTTGGATTATGTGCTGGAAAAAGGCCAGAGAACCGCTGTAACGGAATACACGCGAGAATATGAGAACCATCCTGTTCTTCAGGACATAGGGGAGCTGGGTAAGAAGGTCTACAACTTCTATCTCAAGACTGCAAAAGATGACAGGCCTGTAAGAATCGACTTCCTGGACTCTGGGGGAGTAAAAACCACTGCTGATAGGATAGCAAGCAAGATACTGCCGCTTTGTTCGTACAGTTCCACTTACGGCATTCCTTCCGTGATAGTCGAAGCGGATAAGTGCGCAAAGCTTGATGAAGATGATATAGAAAGATTCCTTTCAAGGTTGACGTCTGTTGTAGGGCCTGTATCCGGTACTAATGATTTAAGAAGGGATTCAAGGCCTTTTTAGGAAGTAAAGCATGCCTGAGGCTATTAATACTATCACTAACATGTTTAAAGTCTTTATACCAGGAGCAGCGGCTCCTTTCTTTCTGTTATTAATCTCAACCGGTATGGTGACTCTTTCCTTATCTCCTGTCTCCCTGTTTTCCATTGTAAGGGTTACAGTACCCCTACACTCAGCAGCAAAACATTTAGAAGCTCCTATAGCCATAGATGTAGCTTTTTGGCTCTTTTGAGAGACAGTAATAAGTTTCCCGCCCTCTACAAGTTCTCCACCTTGTATCTCTGTAAACAACCCACCTTTCTCACTTTCTGTGAAGGAGCTTAAAACATACTGTGATTCCCTGAGCTCTCTGTTATGGAGTCCAATACCTTTTGTTACAGTTTCCCCAACCTCTAATCTTATAGTGGACGAGTTAACATATAATGTAGGCCGAATACTGTTTTGGAGGAAGAACCGCTCCTCACCACTCCATACATCCTCAAAACTTATCTCTCCTTTGGATCCTGTTACAAGCGACTTAAGGCTGGTATCGGACATTTTAGCGACGTAGTACTTGTCCGGGAGAAGGTTATTGACCTGAAATGTAACATTTTTTTCATCACTTGTCTTTGCTTTGAACTCCATAACGTTTCTTCCTTTTGGGGCAGCTCTGTTAACTTCAAGTAGTGTTATATTAACATCAGTAATACTGGAAACAGCAAAAACTACCTCTTTGAGCGTAACGTTTTCCTGAGAGAGCCTGAGTACCGAAGTGTTCATATCTTTTCCAAATTTTATACTGGTTCCGTCCCCTGTACTGATTCGAGTCCCTTCACCGATAACCACTTCTGCAGAAGCTAGATGGATTGATATCGAGACAAAAACTAGTAGTAAACAAGCCGGTTTAAAAACATCTAGCTTATAGCTCATACTATCCCATTAGGTTTTCTCCTTTTTGTTTGTTAGGTATTATTTTTTCTGCTAGGCAGGTAACTAATAAATAAGGAGAAAACTATTAGTTAGGTATGGGACTAAAGGAGTTGACGATACTCTTAGCAGCGGTCTCTATCCTGCTATCAGGATGTATAACTGACCACTCAAACAGCACTGACGGTCCAAAAAACAGTTCTACAGGCGAAACTATCTCATACACAGTAAACTGTCCAAAAGACATTGAAAAAGTATGTGAAAAACTTTCTGAGAGGTATAAAGCGAACATAAGCTACATGTTCGAAGCTGAGTACACTAACAGGAATGGAAGCTTGCATCGAGTAGAGTTAAATGCTAACCACGACATTTCACATCTTAATTCAAGCAAAGCAGTCGCTAGGATAGACGACCAGTCCAAAGAATTGTTAGGAATCTTCCCTCCTAGGTGAATAAGATGAACAAGAAAATAAAATCCCTGACCTTACTGGCCTTCTTTGTTATAGGTTTTTCTCTTGTTTCTGGAGCAGACGAACTAGTTTTAAATCCTGACAGGAGTCCTGTAGCGGAGTTTCCTGGGAACGTTAGCCTTAATGGAAATTATATCCAGGATTTGGGAGGTATAGCAGACTGTGGACCTAACCAGTATATTACT
>JALIDQ010000013.1 GCA_022865275.1 Candidatus Nanohalarchaeota archaeon QJJ-9
TATGCCGGCTAAAATCGCCATCTGCCCCATAGCTATGGCTGTTACAGGTTTTATTATCTCTTTTATCTTATCCAGACGCATTTCCAGGCCTATTAGGAATAAAAGGAACGCAAGACCTAGTTCAGCGAATAGATCGGTCAGTTCAGTCCCGGAAACGGCAGATAGTCCTACTGGACCCAGTACAAGCCCCGCTATTATATAGGCTACTATGGTCGGCTGCTTTGTTTTTTTAGCAAGAAAACCAAGGACTGTCGCGGTAAATAGAAGAACTGCAAATCCCTGGATAGCTGTTGTTTCAAATATCATCTAGAACAATATTTTATCAACCTTATTTTTAGATATTAGCCATTCCAGTCCGCTTCTACCTGGTCGGTTCTCCAATCAGGCTTTATACCTGATCTGTTTATCTCTGTTTCCCCCTTAGAATTGTATTTCAACTGTCCTGTATAAGCTATCATCGCTCCGTTGTCCATCGCGTATTCGTTCGGGACTTTGTAGGAATTTGCTCCTCTTTCCTTAGCCATAACTTCCAGCATTTCCTGAAGGCGTTTGTTCGCGGCTACGCCTCCTGTAACAAGAACCTCGTCTTTGTCAAGGTGGGCTATCGCCCTTTCAGTTGCTTCTACAAGCATTGCAAAGGCGTATTCCTGGAAAGAATAGCATAAATCTTCTTCATCGTAGTCGCCCAGCATCTGCTGTAGGCGTGTTACAAGCCCTGAGAAAGAAAAATCCATCCCCTTTACAACATAAGGAAGCTCTACAAGGTTTTCAGACTTCTCTGCAAGTTCCTCTATCCTCGGTCCTCCTGGGTGTGGAATATCTATACTTCTGGCGAACTTGTCTATAGCGTTCCCTATCGCAATATCTAACGTTTCCCCAAATATTCGATATTTTCCGCCCGCGTAAGCTATTATCTGAGAATTTCCACCTGAGACGTATAGGGTCACAGGGTCTTCCGCTCCGGTCTCTAGTTTACCCACTTCTATATGGGCTATACAATGGTTCACGCCTACTAACGGAACGCCCAGTTTTTGTGAAAGACTTCTGGCCGCAGTACCTCCTATCTGGAGGCATTGGGGTATTCCTGGACCTTGAGAAAAAGCTACGAGGTCTATATCTTCTTCGCTTATATCGGCCTTGCTTATAGCGTTATCAATAGTCTGTTTCGCATTGGCGTAATGGTGTTCGGAAGCTTTTCTAGGATGTATCCCGCCTTCATCCGGCTCGTAAGCGGATTTGACGTTAGCGAGGATTGTGCCGTCCTCTACTATTCCCACTCCAAAGGTATGTGCGGTGGATTCTATTCCTAGGGTAATCATGTTTTAGAAATATCGGTAGAAGTTTTTAACTCCTACTATTTCTGGATCTTTGTATAACCGCAGTTACCGCAGCTTTCTCTGTTCCCATGTTGCGCGATCAGCGAATCGCATCTAGGGCATTTCTTCCCTTCGAAGTTTCCTTCATCGTCGTACTTTTCCCAACGCTTAACATTTGCGTGTTTTCCCATTGCAATCACTCCATTTTTCCTTCGATCCATTCCTTAAGAGTTTTTCTATCCTTGTTATCCTTTTCAGCCTCTAGCAACTTTTCAAACTCTACATCGTTCTCTTTCACGAAATCCTTGATATCGGTAATGTTCTCGTCTACAAGCTCTTCGTAGTCGATATCTTCACTTTCTTCAGTTCTTTCTTCCTCTTCTACCTCTTCCTCCGGTTCCTCTTCTTCAGATTCTTCGCTTTCTTCTTCAGGACTTTCTTCCAGCTCTTCCTCTTCTCCGCCGGTTTCTTCTTCCTCTGGTTCTTCTTTACTTTCTTCTTCAGGCTCAGTTTCATCTAGCTCGACTACTTTCTTGTCTTCGTAGACTCTTAGAACTACTTCAGAGTATTTTTTACCGAACTCGGTATAGATATGCTCTATCTCGATCTTCTCAGGATCAAGATCGTTTTCCGCTGCGAACTTCTTCCTTACTTTGTTTTCTGACGGTGTTGGTTCTCCTTCATGCGAAACCTTAAGCTTGTGCTCGGTTCTTTCCATTAGAGGGTTTTCCTCAGCTTTTCTTGTCTCTATTTCCATCTCTTGTCACCTATGATTTTACACGTATAGCATATCTTCCTGGAGAGTTTATGTCTGCTTCATCAGCTATCTTAGAGCTTTCTACATCGTATACTACAACTATTCCCTTCCAGCTTGTTGTCAAATCCTCGCTTTTACAGATAGGACATTCGCTTCCAGATTCTACAATCCTCTTACAGTTCTTGCAGGCTTTATCAACCATCTTCCTCTTCCTCCTCGTCTTCTTCAAGATCTTCTTCTATCCATTCGTGTTTGCCTAGCGCAGGCTGTCTCATGGTAAGGTTGAGCTTGTCCTCACCCGACTCGTTGAAGCTTACCGCGGTTATTCTTGCTCTTACAGAGTCCCCTTCTTTTAAAGTTCTATTGCCTTCTTCTCCCACCAGCATTCCCTGTTTTTCGTCGTAGTCAACGTATTCGTCCATTATCTGGGAGATATGGCACATTGCATCGATTGGACCGATTCTTACAAAGGCTCCAAAGTCTGTTACCTCGGATACCTCTCCTTCTACTATCTCATGTAGCTCTGGATCCAGTACTAGAGCCTTGAAAGTTACGGGATAGTGCACTCCTGCATCCTCAGGCTCTACTTCTCCTTCTCCTATTTCTTCTATATCTTCTACGGCTACAACTACGCCTAGGACCTCGTTTACTTCTCCTGTGTACTGTTCCCTGAGGCTTCCTTCTATTGAATCTTCTACCTCCCTTCCTAGCAGTTCAGGAGGCACTCTTATCCGTTCCTGTATTTTTACTGATTTGTACATGGTTTTTCGCTTAGTCTTTAAACTTTTCCTTGAACAGTTTTACAGAGTGTTTTACCGCTTCTATGCCCGACTTCCTGTCTTCCCATCCGTTCACTTCTACATGCTTTCCTTCCTCAAGGTTTTTATAGGTCTTGAAGAACTCGGCGATTTCTTTTTTTGTATGGGCGGCTACGTCGTCTATGTTTTTCATATCTTCGTATCTCGGGTCTTCTTTTGGAACTGCTAGAATCTTGTCGTCCTGTTCTCCTCCGTCGACCATCTTCATAAGACCGATAGGCCTAGCTTCTATAATACAGCCCGGATAGGTGTCTTCTTCCATTAGGACGATTATATCCATAGGGTCTCCGTCGTCGTAGATGGTCTGAGGAATAAATCCATACTCTCCAGGGTACTGCTGCGGGCTGTAGAGGACACGGTCAAGTGTATAGGTTCCAAGCTCTTTAGAGTATTCGTACTTGTTTCTGCTTCCTTTTGGTATCTCTATTACCGCGTAGACTACTTCGGGAACATCAGGTCCGGTTGGAAGGTCTTTCCAGTGGTCGTCTGTCATATTGTTTTTCACCCTTTGTTAGAACATTTAACCAGTTTCAGCTGACCTTTTTAAGTATTCCTCTTCGGAAAGGCTACCCTACCTTCCTAAGGTTCTTTACCTCAAGATGGTTTTTCTGTCTTAGGTAGATAAAAGGCAGGTTTTCCAAGTCAAGCTCTTTTTTGATCTCCTTGTCGTTTGTGCAGACTATAAAACCCTTCTGCCCGAACTCTATTACTTGCCTATCCACAGGGACCTTGGCCTCTGTTTCTATCTTTTCTATATTTTTTACATCAACTAGTTTGGCCACTAGTTCCTTGTACTTTCCATCTTCCAGGCTCAAAGCTTCGTTATAAGTCCTTTCTAGTGTATATACTTCATAACTTCCACCTAAAAGCCTATCGAATTCGTCGAAGAGTTCGACGTTGAACTGGAACGGGAGGACTAAAAAATTGGAGTCTAGCAGTATCTTCCTCATAAAATCCTACTTTCTACCTAACTTTAAAAAAAGAATAAGAAGGGGGAGCCTCTACATGCTCTCTGAGAGCATGGTGTAAACGTTCTTTCCGGCTCCGAATAGTACTAGAAGGCCACCGATGACGTTAAATACGGCTACAGCCTGTCCGATTCCGCCGATCTGCTGTCCAAGAGCTGCAAGTCCGTTGCTACCAAATAGAATATTGATAGCTGCTGCAAATAGGAACATCATGACTCCTGCAGTGATTTCCTTCCACTGTGCTTCGTCTAGACTACTGTAGTCCCATAGCACTGCTAGGATAGCAACTGAGATTGCAGCCGAAAGACTGTATCCGATCTGTAGTCCTAAGAATTCCATTGTTTTTTCACCTTGTATATAGTTTTGAAGCCCCGGTATAAAAACTTTAAAGAAAAATACCCAGTATTCTGCCCTGAATCTAGAAACTGAGAGAACTTTAAGAGTATAAAACTAGTAGACCTCTACAGCTAGTTCGAATCCTTTATCCTTCCATGCCCTATGAGACGCCATCTGGTGCCTATCCTCCGAGAGATAGCTACTCTTTCACCCTCTTCTGTACACACAGGCCGCTTGAGATCGACTTTTATAGTATCGCCTGCCTGTGTTACAACTCCCGAAGTCTTTGCGGTACCGATGTTGAGCAGGAGAGGTTCTTTTTCCTTTATATTCTCTACCTCTTTTTTCTTCTCGCTACCCACTGCTCTCTGCATGAGGTTTACCTCTATGGTAAGCTTCTCTTTTATATCGGGAAGGGAACCTTTCTTGCCGATAACATTTCCTACCAGATTATCGGACTTGGCTTTTGAAGGATCCATCTGAGTCTCTACACCTAACAGGCCACCAGGACTACCTTCTTCCACAGGCTTTCCACCGTGCATTATGCTGTCTACCTTTGTCTGGATGGTCTCCCATTTACCTTCTTTCTCTATCCCAGGCTTCATTTCTATCTCGTCGCCTTCCTTAAGCTTTCCGCGTAGGAGACTTCCTCCTGCCACACCTCCGTGGAGGTCTTTTGGCGGGGTGCCTGGCTTGTTTATATCGAAGCTTCTCGCCACGAGCATCCTAGGATCCGCGTCCTTGTCTCTTTCAGGTGTAGAAATCTCTTTTTCCACCACTTCTAGAAGCTTGTCTATATTGGTTTCGTGTTGGGCTGAGATAGGTATTATAGGCGCGCCCTCGGCTATACTACCTTCGACAAAATCCTTTATCTGCTTGTAGTTCTCCTTTGCTTCTTCCTGTGAGACAAGGTCTATCTTGTTCTGGACTATTACTATATTTTCTATCCCAACGATATCAAGCGCGGCAAGATGTTCCCGGGTCTGTGGTTGGGGACATTCTTCATTCGCTGCGATAAGTAGGATGGCACCGTCCATTATTCCTGCGCCGGATAGAACATTTGCCATAAGCGTCTCATGGCCTGGAGCATCGACTAGAGAAACAGATCTTTCCAGCTCTGACTCCTCGTTACACTCCCCACATTTTTCTTTGGTAGTATACTTTCCGCATTCCTTGCATTTCCTTACCTTGATATCTGCGTATCCTATCCTGATGGTTATACCACGCTTTAACTCTTCTGAATGCTCGTCAGTCCACTTTCCTGATAAAGCTTTAGTTAAAGTGGTCTTACCGTGGTCTACATGCCCTACCAATCCTATGTTAGCTTCAGGTAGTTTTTCTCCATTCACGGCACTCACTCACCTTCTTCGTGGTTTTCTTCAGTTCTTTCTTCATCTTCTTCCTGTTCTTTGTCTTCTTGTTCTTCTTCGCTGGTCTCCTTTTCCCCAGTTTCTTCGCTTTCTTGAGTCTCGACTTCTAGAATCTGTTTTATACTTTTTTCTCCTTCCTCTACGACCTTGCAATTTAGCTGTACGATTTCTTCGGATACCGTGTTTCCGTGGACAGTCTTTCTCTTCCTCTCTCCTTTCGCGAGATGTCTGACTCCTGTACCGTTTTCTACTAGGACTGACTGTCTTCCAGGCCCCTGTACCTGTTTTTTCATAGGGAAACCGTTCTTGTCGCTTCCTCCTTTAAGTTCCAGAGTGTAGCCGTTCAGCCCGACCAGTGAACCGTTGAACTCTTCTCCTATCTTTAGGCCGGTCAGACCTTTTTCCTGGTTTTCACTTGTTTCGAAAGAATGTGTTTCTCCGCTTTTTGTTCCGACGACTATCTGCATATTTATCACCTGCTCAGTACTTGCAATAGTGCTTTCCCTGAGCTGGGTTAAACTTTGTTTGATAATCCTTTTAAACGTGATCGGCTGGCAAGTTTCTTATAGGAGGAGAACTATACGATTAACATGAGCCAGATAGGTGCGATGCTGGAACAGGGATGGCAGTCACTTGTACAGTACTTCGAACTTCAGAACATACCACAGGCCGACCTTGTATCTGTAGCTGTGATAGTTGTAGTGGGCATAGTTGGCGGTAGGATAATCTCAGAGGTATTCCAAAAGCTTCTCAAGATGACTTCGCTGGATGAATTGGCGGTTGAGTCGGATGTACAGTCGTTGCTGAGGAAGTTAGGTTATTCCGGATCGTTTACAGATCTTGTATCGGATTTGATAAAGTATTCGATTTATGCGCTTGTAATATTTACAGTATTTAACTACATGGGGATGAGCTTTGTGCTCCAGTATATGGATATACTACTGCAGTTTGTCCCTAGGCTTTTGTTGGCTCTGCTTGTGATTATAATAGGGTTCAGGGTTTCCACCCATATTGAAGATGTTACAGTCAAGCTTTTCCGCTCAGGACCTATGTCAGACTGGCTAGACGATTCTGAGCCTAGTACGCCGGCTTACAAAATAATGGGACAGCTTTCAAAAACTGTGGGGTATATAGCGACTATTCTAGTTGCTATGGCGGTTATGGGTGTGAGGGAGCTCGTAATAAACTTACTAATTGGTATATTCTCTCTGGGATTGGTTGCAGTGTTTATAGTGTCTTCAAAGGATATCTTAATGAACTTTGCCGCATCTATTTACTTTCAGGCCTCCCGTTCGTTCGCTTCAGGCGAAAATATTGAGGTTGGAGGCTATTCTGGGGAATTAATAGGAATAACACCTCTCTATACAAAGCTTAAGGATGGAGAAACCACGTACAACATCCCTAACATCGAACTTGTAAGAAAACCCGTGGAATACGAGAAGTAGGTATCCATGAAAGTTGTATCCTATTACCTGGGTCTTTTTCTGAGGATATTTTCTGCGCTTCTTCTAGTTCCTGTGGTGGTGGGGAAGTTTTATGGAGAGAGTTTTGTTCACCTTGAAGGCTTTATAATCGCCGCGTTTATTTCCATAGTTCTTGGAGCTATACTACACTTCTATGGTAAGAGAGAAAACCCCTCAACCGTTCAAGGACTTATAGCCGCTACCTTAGGTTGGATAATCGCTGTATCAATCGGCGGAATACCTTTTATGGAAGCATTGGATATGAGCTTTGTTAACGCCTTTTTCGAAGCTATGAGCGGGTTTTCTACAACTGGAATGTCTATAGTAGCGGTTGAAGAACTTTCCAAATCCATGCTGTTCTGGCGTGCCTTTATGCAGTGGGTTGGTGGTCTTGGAATACTAACTTTCTTTGTAGCGGTTGTTTCAGAGGCTGGAGGAGCTGCGAGGTCTCTTATCTCAGCGGAAGCTGATAAGACCGACCCTGGAAGCATTAGACCCTCTCCTTTCAACGCTATAAAGTCTCTCTGGTATGTATATATAGTCCTTACACTTGTAGAGGTAGGAGCACTTTACTTCTTTGACATGTCTTTCTTCAACGCCTTGCTGTACTCCTTTACAACTTTGCCTACAGGCGGTTTTGCCAGTACGGCTGGCGGAATATCTGCGTTTAATTCCCTTGGGATAGAAGCGGTTGTAACTCTGTTCATGCTTTTTGGCGGTACGAATTTTCTCCTACTCTACAGAATGCTCCAGGGCGATATAAAGTCTTTATTCGAGAACTACGAGTTTAGGCTTTTTATGAAGATTATGGTGGCTGTTGCTGTTTTTATAGGCCTTGATCTAGTTTTTAACCGCGGATTGTCTGTATTAGATGCTTTAAGAACTACTATATTCAGCGTGGTGTCAATTACAAGCTCTACTGGGTTTGAAACTGCTGCAATTAACTCGTTTCCAGAGATTTCAAGGCTTCTATTCATCGCGTTGATGTTCGTAGGAGGTAGTCTTGGTTCTACGACTGGTGGAATAAAAGTTTTCCGTTTTGGAGTTCTTTTCAAGGTTGTTAAGAGAGAGATTCGGAGCTTTACGCTTCCGACTTCCTACTTTAACCCTGTGAATATCAAGGACAAAGTGATCGAGGGTGATGAGCTGACCAGGATTGTGGCTATAGTCGTGGTATGGCTTGCTACAATCTTTTTAGGAGGTCTAGTAACCCTTGCGTACACTGATCTTTCGATAGTCCAAGCTGTTCAGGGAATGACTTCTGCAATGGGTACAATGGGACCTGTGTTCATGGAAGAGGCTAAGATTGTGGCTTTGCCGCCTGTTGTAAAGATTTTCTGGGCTTTGGGTATGCTTGCGGGGAGGCTTGAAGCGTTGCCTATACTTGTAATCCTTAACGCGAAGTTTTTCGGTGAGTAGTAAGATTTGTTTCTCTACGAAAGTTGTATAAATAAGAAGAGAGAATCAGTTTCTGGTATGTACATAATAATCACAGGAATAAACTCGGTCTCGAAAAGGCTTGTAAAGGATCTGATGAAAAACGACGATGTTGTTGTAGTAGAAGAAGATGATTCAAAGGCTGAGAGGATTTACTCTGACCTCGGTGTGGAGGTTGTAAAGGGCGCTCCTACAAATATATCGGTTCTAGAGGATGCAGGAATATCTAAGGCTGATGTTCTGGTAACGACTCTTGAAGACGATAACAGGAACATGGTTATATCTATGTTAGGCCAGAAGTATGGGGTTCCGGATGTTGTTACGAGGGTTGAGAACTCTGAGTATAGGGATATTTACAACATGCTTGAGGTAAACACCATAGAATACAACGACATAGTATTCAGCGAGTTCCTATCGGTTATCAAGCATCCTGCTATAAGGAAGATCGCTAATATCGGGAAGGATAAGGAAATTCTCCAGATAACTGTCACAGAGAATTCGGAGTTCAATGACCTAAGGATAGATGAGATAAAGTCGATAGACGACTTCCCGGACCAAAAAGTTGGTTTCAGTGGAATCCTGAGAGAAGGTGAGATTTTCCAGGCAAACGATACTGTAAGGCTGGAGACGGATGATTCTCTTGTACTTATAGCTGAACAGGACGCTAAAGAAGATGTTAACAAGGTATTAGACTAGCTGAGCTTCCAGCGCGGATTTTTTTGATCCTTTATTTCTACTATCTTCTCCAGCGCGTTCAGCTCGTCCTGGCTTATGTACTCTTCCATCTTTTTTATTATACGATAGTCCTCTCCTGCAATATCGGTTAGAAGTGTCTGCCCTTTTTCTATCTGCCTACCCATCTGTACGCCGGTTAAAGACACGGCGACCTCATCCCCCTTTCTCGCGATATCTATAGACTCTCCTTCGTCCTGTATAGATTTTATCCTGCCTAGCTCCTCCCCTTCCTTAGTCATATACTTTGAGCCAGGAGATAAAGCTCCTTCCACAACTTCTACCCCGACTACTACAGGGTTGGAAGAGCGGAAAACGTGCTCAGGCAGTATCCTGAACTTTCCAGGCCTTGAAATATCTTTAAGTTTCTCTTCTCTCTTTCTCCGCTCTATTTCTTCTCTCCATTCTTCGTACCGGTCGACTAGCTCGTAGATTATGTCTGACTGGAAGACTTTTATTTCCTCTTTCTCTCCCCCGACATCATCCGCGTCCTCGGTTATTCCGGTGTTGAACCCGAATACTGCTTTATGCTCATCTTCAAAACCTTCTAGCTCTAAAAAGTCCTGCTTGGTTATTTTTCCTACCTCTGCCTTGCTTATAGGAATTTCTGCTTCTTTAAAGTGCTTGTATACTGCTTCCAGGCTCCCAAGGGAGTCCGCCTTGACGACTACTCCTTCTTTCTGTGTTTCTATCTTGAACTCCTGCATCTTTTCTTCTATATCTTTCCTACCTTCTTCGACTTCTTCCTCGTTTCCTGCTGCTCTTACAGTAGCGCCCGCAATAACCTTTTCTAACTCCTTCGCCGCGATTTTTACTCCTGAAGCGGGCGTGGCTTCTTCTATCTCCTCGAATTTTTTCTCTCTTCTTATCTCTTTCAGGGGCTTGGATCTTAGCAGAGCTTTTATCTCTGTTTCCACTATACCATCTTTTTCTTGTATAATAAGCTTGTCTTCTTTTTCTATAGTTCCATCGTATAGAATCACGTCTATCGTAGTTCCAAAGCCTTTTACCTCGTTGACTTCAAGAACTGTAGCTTTTCCTGTTCCTTTTTCTACTTCCAATCTATCTCCAAGATATCTCTGTGAGAGGCCTGTGAGGACCATAAGAAGTTCTGGAATGCCTTCCCCGGTCTCTGCGGAGGTGGGAACTATCGCAACTTTTTTCTGAAAGTTGTCAACCCTATCAAACCTGTCGCATGTTATCCCAAGGTCGGATAAGTCACCCATTATCTCGTATATCTTCTCGTCTAGTCTATTCCGCAGCTTCTCTTTCTGGTTTTGGAAGTTCCTTGTCCAACATCTATCTTCTGTTTTCCAGCCAGGCATCTTGTCTATCTTGTTTAGGGCTATTACGAACGGGGTATTTGTTTCTTGGAGTATTTCGATAGCTTCGCGTGTCTGAGGCTCAATACCATCGTTTACATCTACCATAACCACAGCTATATCTGATAAGGAGCCCCCTCTTTTTCTTAGAGATGTAAAGGCGGCGTGGCCTGGCGTGTCGATAAAGAGAATCCCTGGTAGTTTTAGCTCGGTATCAAGCTGATCTAATAGACCTCCGCATATCTCCTCCACTTTTTCGAGAGGAACCTCTGTAGCGCCTATCATCTGGGTTATACTCCCCGACTCTTTCTGTACTACGAGAGAACCACGTATAAAGTCTAGTAAAGTGGTCTTCCCTGAGTCTACGTGTCCTAGAACTGAGACTATTGGCTGTCTGTACATTGCTATAACCTCCAAACACTTCCTGAGCTATCCTACTATTTTTTACTGTATTCGAGATCTCTACCTTTCTCCCAGTTCTTCTCGCACTTGCTGGAGCAGAAGTGAATTTTCTTTCCTGAGTTGAGGATCAGCATCTTTCCTGAAGTTCTGTGGAATTCGTCACCGCAGTAGGTACATTCCATCTATGATCCCTCCATTTCTGTCTCCTGAAGCATCACTATGTCGTTTTCTCTGATAGGTCCCATTACGTTCCTTACGAGGATTTTACCTTCTTCATCTCCTTCGATAATCTTGCATCTGACTTTTTCTACTCCTCTATGGCTCTGCTCGCCGAGTACCTGTAGAACTTTCGCTGCTACCGCCATTTGTTATCACTCCTCTTTAAGCTCTTCTATCTTGTTTCTGATTTCCTTGATATCATCTTCAGAGTTGCCGGGATCGGTTATAGCAACTGAAGCGGTTGATACCTCTATCCCCGCAGCCATTCCCAGCTCTTCCTGGCTTGGTACGTATGTGTAATCTATACCTTTCTCAGCACAGATAGCTGGGATGTGCATGACTATCTCTGCAGGATCTACGTCTCCTGCAACCACTACAAGATCTGCACTCCCTCTCTCGATTGCTTTTGTTGTCTCGTTTGTCCCTTTTCTTACTTCACCTGTGTCCCGCGCCTTTTCTACCGCGGTATAGGTCTTTTCCGCTACTCCTTCTGGAATATCA
Source organism: Candidatus Nanohalarchaeota archaeon QJJ-9 (assembly GCA_022865275.1). Classification (GTDB taxonomy): domain Archaea; phylum Nanohalarchaeota; class Nanosalinia; order Nanosalinales; family Nanoanaerosalinaceae; genus JALIDQ01. The sequence goes on from JALIDQ010000013.1 coordinate 11,642, forward strand.
AATTCTTGATAGCTCATAATGGATCACCTCTTAGTACCCTCTGATGAGGGCTTCATCGGTCAGGTCTAATTTGAGAACTAACATTTATAAAAGGTGAGAGGCTGGGCTAGGGACTTACTATGCTTTTTACAGTATCCATAGAGTCTTCTAATTTCTTTAGCGACTCATTAAGCTGCTTTCTTGTCCGTTTATCTTCTTCTAAAGTATTTCTCACTTCTCCCAGACTACCTTCCATATCTCTGCTCATAACATTCATGTCTGATACCAGCTTTTTCGCTTCTTTGAACTTTTTAACGCGTATAAACAGTGGTCCCTTCTCTATGTCGGGCACATCAAGCTCTTTTGTCTCAGGAGGCTCTGGTATCTCTTCTTTGGAAATCCCTATATCACTGCCTGGTTCATTCGGTTTTTCCTGAGGAGGATTTCTTGGTTCTTTTTCAGGAGGATTTTCTTTTTTCTGTTCCTTAGGAGGCTTTTCTAAAGGTTTTTCCTCTTTTACAGGCTCTTGATGTTTTTCTTCGGGCTTATTTATGTTTTTAGGCTTTAAATTTTGCTCTAAAGCTTCCTCAGGGGAAGGAGTATCTTTCTTCTCTGCCACTTCTTTCGATGGTGCTGGTCTTTCACTTGGAGCTGCGCTTTTTTCCTTCTTTTTCTCGACTATGTCCTTTATCTTGTCCATGTTTTCTTGAAGCTTCTTTTTGTCTTTCTTATTATCATTGCCGAGGAGGTTGAACATGACTATCTAAAAGAAATATTGTTCTCATGCCTTTTATAACTCACCTAAACCTCTCTCTAGTGATGGGTGAAGTAGCAGTTTACTTTCTCCTTTACTATCTCATCTATCCTGCAGAATCCGAATCTTATGAACTGGACTACCTGGTCCTTCTCTTCGATATTGGACTCGCAGTATCCTTTCTTTTCTTTCCCGTCAGGCATCAGTATATGGCATTCCTTTTTATCGTTCTCTGGAAGCCACTGTACTATATCTAGGTCGTTGTCTAGCGCGTATTCCAGGCTTTCGTTTACTATCTCTGCTTTACCATCTTCTAGTCTTACGTTGAACAGGTCTTTAAGCCTAAGCTCTTTCCCTTCATCGTAATCGTCTTCTTCGATTAGTATTTTAGTCTTTCCTTCTTCGGGCTCTACTTCTATCTCTCTGTGGCCTCTTTCAGGATTGTCTGGATGTAGGTCCGCCTTAGCAACTTTTTTATCCTCTATTCCTTCGACTTCTATCTCTTTAGGCTCTTCTACGAAAAAATAGCGGTCTGCTTCTTCGTCCACTAGTTTTCTGTTCTCTGTGTATAGTGAGTCGACAGGAACCGAAGCATCGGTATCAGAGATTCCGAAGGAGATATAGAAATTCCTTATCGCTTCAGGCTTGAATCCTCTCTTCCTTAAGGACATCAGCGACCAGGTTCTGGGATCCTCCCAGCCTGTATATTCTCCTTCCTCGATTTTCTTCCGCGAGGTTGATTTGGACATTTTTACTCCTTCTATCCTCATCATTCCGTGATTGGTTATCTGGGGATGTTCCCAGTCCAGGAGGTCCCACATATATTTCTCCATCTTGTTCTCCATCATCAAGTCTTTGCCGCGAAGTATATGGGTCATCCCTAGCTTGTGATCGTCCACAGCCCAGCAGAACTCTAGCATAGGCCATACCTGATAGTCTTGCCCTACGCGCGGATGTTCGAAGTCTGATATGCGGAGAAGTACGCGGTCTCTGAACGCCGGATCTTCGTGCTGCATATTGGTTTTAAGCCTTACTGCTACTTCTCCTTCCTCGTATCCTCCATTTAGCATCTTATCCCATTTTTTGAGGTTTTCTTCAGAGGACTGGCTCCGATGTTCGCACTCTTCTCCTTTTTTTCTGTTTTCCCTGAGCTTTTCTGCTTCACATTCGCATACGTAAGCCCATCCTTTTTCAAGAAACTTTTCCGCGTATTCGTGGTATAGTTCTACGCGGTCTGACTTGTGTACGATCTCGTCGAAGTCTATTCCGAGCCATTCCAGGTCTTTAGGGATCTTTTCGTAGGCTTCTTCCATAGGCCTTTTTTCCTCGCTTCCTGGAGTATCATCTAGAACTAGGTAAAGCTTTCCTCCGTATTTCTTAACGTATTCGTCGTTTAGGATAGCCATTCTCGCGTTACCCACGTGTAGCATCCCGGAAGGAGCGGGGGCGATACGCATCACTACGCCTTCTTCCTCGCTCGCGTTAGGTAGATCTGGCAACCTTTCTTCGTCCTCTTCTTCCTCCGGATAGCGGTATTCTTCCTTTAAACCCTCTATTTCTTCTTTTGAGAGGCTATTTATTTCTTCTATGACATTATCTGCTTCTTTTAGGACTTTTTGAGCGTCCTCTTTCAGCTCGGGCTTTTCTGCGAATACTTTTCCTACTACCGCTTCTTTCTCAGCTTTTCCGTATTTTGAAGCATTCTTTACTGCGTATTTCTTTATTAGTTTCTTCATACGGTGGTTTTTCTGTTACAGATTTTTAAACTATTAGTGCTAATAGTTGTTTATGTTGGAGTTTTTTACACCTCTGCCTGCTTTTGTCACGACGTTTGTATCTCTGATGGACTACTGGGTGGTGGTTGTTACTGTTGTTACACTGGTTTATCTTGTATCTCGTTATCCATGGTTCGAGAAGAGGGAGGTTGCTACTACTTATATCCTCTTCATGGCGCTCTTTGTTTTCTGGGCTTTCCGCAACCTTGGTAATGTACTATACAAGGGCAGTCTTCCGTACTATTTCATAGTCATTTCATTTGTACTTGATGTTGGGGTGGTTGTCTATACAGCTTACCTTTTCTACCATTACTGGAACGATAAAAGCCTAAAGGGAGTTATTGAGAGACTTGATCTTACTGTAAAGACTGAGGAGGAAGTCTCGGAAGAGACTTATGAGGAAGAGCTCAAGCCTGAGTACGAGGAGATGGATTCGGGCTATACCTACCTTGTCCTTGAGAGCGGTAGGGAGTACGGTTTCAGGCTGTTCAGGAGGGCGGTTACAAAGGTTCCCGGGATGTGTTTCTCCAGATCCCATCCCGATAAGATCCGCAAAAGGCACGAGCTTGAGGAGACTCCTATTTTCTGGTTTACTGAGAGGGAGAATATCGAGGATATAGACACCATAGAACCTTTCCGCCTAAACTATCTCCAAGAAGTGCTTATAGATTTTGTAGATTCTAAAAAGGATGATAAGGGATGTGTAGTTCTTCTTGATGGGTTGGAATACCTTATCTACAAGAATCCTTTTGAGAAGGTTATGGACTTTATCGAGGACCTTGTCGATAATCTTTCTGATAAGGAAGGAGTTACTTTCATCATAGCTCTTGACGAGGACTCTCTTGATGATAAGAAGCTAGCTTTCATCCGGGAGGAGTTTGATGAGGTTAGGAGGATGAAAGAAGAAGGGAATGTGGAGAAAAAGAGGTTCTAGATCTCCAGCACGTTCCCGTTCTGACAGATGAAGAGGTTATCGTTCAGGTCGTAACCTTCTTCCATCGCCAGCTTAGCATAAGAAGCAAGCATTTCTGTGTCTCCGTGTGCTGGAAGAATATTATCCGGCTTCAGCATCCTTAGCATATCCCTGTTGTCTTCTCTTAAAGCGTGTCCTGAGATATGTATGTCCTTGTACTGCCTTGCACCTTTCTCCTTCAGAACCTTCTCGAGCTTGTAACGGTTTGCACGGTTTACTGGTGAAGGAATAACCGACGAGGAAAATATAACATGGTCTCCTTCCTTTATCTCGAGAGGATAGTCTCCTGTTGCGATTCTTTTGAGTACAGATCTTGGCTCTCCCTGGTTGCCGGTACATACTACCAGCCAGTCCTCCTTGTTGCGGGAGATTTTGGACATAAGGTCCTCTACCTCGTTGTGGTAGCTTGCTACTTCTATATTTGATAGGTCTATAAGGTCTATTTCCTCTCCTGACTCTGTATATTCCTTTAGAGACCTTCCTATAAATGCTATCTTCCTTCTACCGTTGTTCACATCTATTATGCTGTTTAGCCTCTCTATATGGGATGAAAAAGTGGTTACAAACACTCCTCCACCTTCGTTGTAGGCCTGATTAAGAGTATGCTTTAGCTCAGTTTTTACAGTCTTTTCAGAGCTTCCAGCTCCTTCTTCATCGATTCTTGTCGAATCTCCTATAAAGAGTTTTACTCCTTCTTCTCCCAACTCGTTCATTCTTTCATAGTCTGGTTTATCGCCTAGAAGCGGTTCTTTGTCTAGGCGGTAGTCTAGACTGTACGCGACCTTTCCCTCAGGGGTATGTAGGACAATCATGGTGGCTTGAGGGATGGAGTGCGTTATATTCACGAACTCGATCTCTATATTCTCTGAAACCTTTCTTCTTTCTCCTGTGTTCATCTCTACTAGCTCGTTGTTCAGGTCTTTTCTGTCTTCCCTGACCATTCTCTGGATTATCTTTTTTGTGTAAGGAGTTGAAATCACAGGACAGTCATAGGAGCCTGCAAGCTTTGGTACTCCTCCAACGTGGTCCAGATGTCCGTGTCCTACTACGATAGCTTTGACTTTATCACTCTTCTGGTGTATTTCCTTATCTTTAGGAATAGCACCGGCTTTTATGGTATCCTTAGTAGTCATCTCCTCTATCTCGTTGTCTTCTTCGATAACTGCCTCCATATCGTAGCCCATATCGAGAATAACTATTTCGTCGTTTACTTCTATTGCGGTCATGTTTTTACCGACTTCTTCGTATCCTCCAATCGTATAAATTTTCAAACTAAATCACCTTAGAAATTTTTTCTATTCTTTTTCTGCGTAGAAACAAGTTTGGGGTCTACTTTTATAAAGAGCGGCGTTGGAAGTAGACTGCCACGCCTGCAAGAGAAATTATTCCTATGAAATAGGGGAGTGTTATTCCTGGTGCGGATTCGTCTCCTCTTACGGTAGGCTCGACTGTTATATCTATTGTTTCAGTATCTTTCAACTCTGTTTTTTCCGAGAATACCTCGGAAGTTAGCCCGCCACTTCCATATGAGACAGCTCTGATGTTAACTAGTACGTTTGCACTGCTTTTTCCTGGAACAGTGATATTGCATTGGTTGGTTGAACTGTTGCAATCTACTTTATCACTTTCAGTTACCTTGATCTCAACCAGGTCTCTGGCGCTTCCTTTGAACGTTAGGGTTAGGTTGTCCTCTGTAGGTAGTTTGTTCTTGATATCTAAAGTATAGGAGGTTATCTGAGATATCTGGAAGTTTATTGTCTCAACTGTTTCTACTGTTACTTCGGGAGCGGTGTAGCTGATACAGACTCCTGAATCGCATACAGAGCTTATACACTCGTATCCATGGTTGCAGGTGCATCCTTCCGGCTTGCGATTATTCCATTTCTCTCCATCGCTGTAGCAGATATGTTTGTTGTTATATGAGGAGTAGCAGTATTCGTCTTTTACATTTATTTCCTTACATTCTGAGGCCGAGTAGTTTCCTGGATCTTTCTTCTCCCCGTTATCGCATGCCCATTTGCCTTCTCCGCATATCCAGTCATCTGTTGCTTCGCTACATTCAGGATTGCCTTCGTTTTCAGAACACTGAGGATCTGTAGTAGCCGCATATCCTCCTGTGCTCAGGACTACTAAAGCCAGTGTAAGGGAAGTGATTAGTAACGCCTTTTTCATGTATAACAAAAACCTCCTATTCCTACAGAAAAACCTTTCTCAAGGTCGGTTTTAAAGATTACATCGTGCCTTATCCGGTGGAACCTCTCCAGATCTTTCGATCTTATACCGACTTCTAAAGCTTTTCTTCCACTTAGCTCTTCTTCCTCCGCCTCTTTCTGGAACTTCTTAATGTCTTGTTCCTCTAATGCCTTTACTATCTCGTGGTCTTTCTGGACTACCTTTTCTTTTTCTTCTCCGTTAATCTTCGCGAAGTTAAAGGGGACTATCACTAGGTCGTGCGGACCTGTAGCTTCTTTAAGCTTTTCTACAAGCTTTGAAACTTTTTCCTGGTTTGCTTCATCAGGGATAGTTAAAGGAAGAAATTCGAACTCGTCCAATCTGTACTGTAGAAAAATCAGCTGTTCCTCTATCTCAAAATTATCCTTGAAAGCGGTCTCGTTTCTTTCAAACTCTTCTCTTATCTTTTCTACCAAACCTTGGTCTGTGTCGACTTTACCGAGAGGAGTGTTCCATGTTTCACTGGAATAAGCTAATTCTTTTCCTTCTGTTAGAAAAACTATTTTTCTTATTTTAGAGAAGTCTATTGAGTGGTAGACTTCAGCGTTTACCTTCCCTATATCATCTAACTCCCCGTATGCCACAATAGCTAGCTTCGCTTCTAGTTTCCTGTTTCTTAAATCTCCAAAAAAACCTTCCAGGCTTTCTAGAAGAGAACTCCTCGCCTGTGAGTGGTAGCCTATTCCCTGGTCTTCCTGCATAACCTATAATTCTAAAAGGAGAGAAAAAAGGTTTACTCCTCTTCCTCGACTTCTGCTGTAAACTCTTCTATCTCGTAGTCGAAGTCTTCGTCCTCGTCTATAAGCCCTTTGTTCTTCTTGAACTCTCTGGCGAGAAGGTAGAAGATCGTTCCTAGAGACTCCGCTCCTTTGTTGTTCGCTGGAATTACGAAGTCTATGAAGTCTGATTTGTTAACTGTGTCGCATATAGCAACTATAGGAATTTTAGCGTTTACGGCCTCTTTTATGGCCTGTTTGTCCTCTTCAGGATCTGTAACCATGACTAGCTCAGGCTCTCTGAACTCGTCGCTGTTAGGATTGGTTAGAGTTCCTGGCATGAAGCGTCCGAATATCCTCTCCGCGCCGGTGGCTTCTGCGAACTTTACTATAGGCTTGTGACCGATTTCTTTACGGGAAATTATTAGTATATCTTCAGGCTCGTATTGAGAAAGGAAACTGGCTGCGGTTTCTATCCTCTCGTCCGATTTTTCGAGGTCTATTATAGCTAGTTTGTTCTTCTTTACATTGAATATAAACTTCTCCATATCCTCTACCTTTCTCCTTGTTCCGATATTCACTCCTGCTGAAAGGTATTCTTCTTTATCAAGTAGCATGATATTCACCGTTAACAGGTCAGAAATTAAATGCGAAAGTTTAAAAGTCACTCGCCAAATCGACCCTATTTCCTACAACTCAGCCATTCTAGGATTCTTACCTTCCTCTTCCAGCTTTTTCCACTCCTTTATCAACGGGTTGAGCTTTGCTATCCTTATATCCGCTATTCCTACCTTCAACATCGGAGCCCCCCATCCGAGAGCTAGGTAGGATATGAATGGATCGCATGTCTCCCCGCTCCTGTGCGATATTATAGGTTTAAAACCGTTTTTTTCTGCCTTATCGAATGTTTGTTTTGTTTTGCTTACTGTACCGGCCTGGTTGGGTTTTATTATTATAGAGTTGCCGGAACCGTTCTCTATTCCTCTGGATAACCTCGCTTTATCGGTTACAAAAAGATCGTCCCCTACTACAAGACAGTCGGTCTCCCGTCTGAGAAGCTGGAAGCTCCTGAAATCGTCCTCGTGGAATGGATCTTCGACGTAGAATAGGTCGTATTCCTCCACCAGCTTCTTAACAAACTTTAACTGGTCTTTAGGTTTAATATCCATGTTTAAAGATTTGTATTCATATTTTTGCCCGTCCCAGAGCTCATTAGCTGCTATATCTAACCCTATTTTCGCGTTATGTTCTTTTGCAACCTTGTTTAACTTTTTGATAACTTCTTCGTCGTCCATCCGGGTTACAAGCGCACCTTCGTCGTTTTTCCCCATCATCTTCGAGCTGTATCTTTCTTTGAACTCTCTGTAAATCGATGCGTTGGTCTCCACCGCTTCCGGAAATCTCTCTGCATTAGTAGGTATGACAAGAAACTCCTGTATAGAAGTCTTTCCTCCATGTTCTCCCCCTCCAACTATATTGCTGACAGGGTAAGGAAACACGTTGGATTTTTTGAAACCTTCCGCCTTTTTGAATGCCTGTGAGAGAGCTATGCTAGCGCTACCTATCTTAGAAAATTTTTTTGTTCCGTCAAACCTTTCTAGCTCCTTGTCAAACTCTTCTTGTTTCAGCTTCTTACCTTCAAACTTTTCCTTCAGTTCTTTCTCTAACTTTCTTAGACTTTCCGGCACAAATGCTTCTGCTTCATGGCTTCCTGTTGAGGCTCCCGAAGGAGCTTTTGACGTGTTTCCGTTTATAGAAGCGGCTACTGTAGGCTCTAACCGACTATTGAACACTTTCCAAAGCTTAAGATTCTTTATCTCAAGACTCAAGCCCTTCACCAGGCCTTTTCCGTCTTACAGCTAGCGGAATAACGTCTTTATCCAGTTCTTCTTCTGCTATATCAATTGATTTAGTTTTCTCTGTCTCTATTAACGGTGGCGCCCCTTGAGAAATCTGTAGAGCTCTTGCACCGATAAGTCTGGCTCTTTCGAACCTTGTATAGTTTTCTGTCATAGTATCTAACCTATGTATCCGAGTTCTTCCCCGCCTTTTTCGTGAGGTTTGTCCTTTGACTTTTTAGCCTGTTTCTGAAGCTTTTTGACCTTCTTTATAACATCTTCTGCCTCTTCCACTTTTTCCTCAAGGTTGTCGTATTCTAGTTCAAGGTCGAGCATCTTTTCTATTACCTTGAGAACTTTTTCTGTGGACTTAGGATCGGAGAGAAGGAAGCCTGGTGTCTCTCCAAGTAGGCTTATCCCCTTCATACCACGTCTTTCTCCCATTCCTAGGAGAAGGCCTGAAGCTCCTATTATCTGTCCTACAGAATGGTCGAAGCTTATGTTGTA
>JALIDQ010000014.1 GCA_022865275.1 Candidatus Nanohalarchaeota archaeon QJJ-9
CCTGTATGCGTGTGAATTCTCAAAAGTCTCAGCAAATATATCCTCATCCCCACTGTCCCATGTCTCGCCTGAAAGAGACCTTACAGCTTTGGAATTACCTGAACGGAGGCCATGTAGCCTAGAGACACCTCTCTTCATCAGACGAACCGTCCGACTTTCACTCAGCATAGTCTCTCTTGTAACTCTCTTTATAGCATTGAACCAGGAGTTCATGTTATCCAAATAGTCCTCTCCTCCCATCATCTTGTAAACAAAATCCGCATCACTAGAATCAAGATAAACGCCATCGAAAGTTTCACCAATATTTTCCCTTAACTCCTTCTTTAACCCTCCCTCCGTTAATTCGTCCTCCGCTCCGTATCCGGCTCCAGTCCGAGAGTAAGCAGTAAGTACATCGTCCGACATGTCCGAAGTAAGCTCGTCAGACTTTGTAACCAAAGTATGCAATTTGTTCAAATCCTGTTGATTTTTAAGAACATCAAGAGCGTTTTGAGCGACAGTCTCATCAAAAGCATCAAGTCCTTCATCATCAGCAATTCCTTGGGCGGATCTAGCAATTAAATCATCTAAGTTAGAGCCTCCTACGCCCTCATATTTGGTTAAGGCCTTTGAAAGAGCTTCTGAAACATCTTGAGTAACTGACTCACTTACACCACTATCTACAGCATCTGCAACCTCGTCGTAGGCTCCAGCCATTATATTTCCTTGGGATTTACCCTGTACATAGGTTGCTTTTCCAACATATGCCTCAAAAGCCTCTTTAACCGATATTTCTCCTTCTTCCTCAAGTAAAGTCTCCATAACCTTATCTCTGGACACTCTGTTATCAGTCCCTCCCAACAAATTATCAGGTTTAACCCGCCTCATCATAGATCCAACCGAGTCTTGCATAGAATCTAGAGCATAACGGGGGTTAGATACAGTTCTATAAACAGTAGTAGCTACATCCGCAGATTTAGAGCCAGCACCCATTATTGCAGTTTTTATAGACTTTTTTGAAATAGCCTCAGTCAACTCTCCTCCTATCCCTAGCCCTACTAATTCAGTAATCGCGCCTATTCCTGCACTAAGGATTACCATCTCATGAGAAAACCTGTCAGACATCTTTGAAGCATCCCATTTTCGGGATAGAGACTGAGGAAACTCCTGATAGTACATCAAATACTTTGGATCTCCCCATCCAGCCTCATAGAAATCAACCCACTTAACTGGGCTTTGAGTCAGCCTTGCAACATTTGGCAGAGGCCCTCCTCCACCCATTCCATAAGGCTTGTCAAGAGTCTCTATCTCCCCAAGTTTCTGAGGGAGTTCCAGGTTATAGATATTACAGCCTGATTTAACCTTGTTAGGAGCAGATACACACTGCACAACAACATCCCCACCAAAACTCTTCCCTTTTATATCGCCCCGGTTATTGGTATTAGACTTATTTAGAGCATCATCTAGCGCGTCAGGCGGGAGTTGGTGGTCTAACCCATTACTCCCTACATCAGCCTCGGAACACTCTCTCCTATAAGCTCTTTTAACCTCCTTGTTATCGTCCGTAGTAATAGAAGGACGCCAAGCGTTGGCTAAAGCGCTACAAGACATCGCATAGCTTACAGCCCTTCCTGCCTGGAGAGAAGCAGGCTGAAATTCTGGCCCAAACCCTAAACGAGAGGCAAGCTGTCTTATTATAGGTAAATAATTTGCCATACCCGCAAAGAGAACAGCAGCTACTAGAAGAACTGCAGCAATCTTCACAAGAGTGGGAATCGCCATTACCTGCCCCTTGCCGTCTTCTTCTGAACCAGCCATGAAAACCAACTACAACTCAACTTTCGAAAAGCTCCTATAAATATTTGGGGGCTAACCAAACGGACAGGGAGGCTTAGCAGACTCAGTAAAGGGGATAGAATTTACAATATCCATAATAGGGCCGATAAGATCATAATAGAAAGCGCATAAATCCATACCTGATGCAGTCCTCAGCATAACCGCCGCTACAACACCTCCAGCAAACAAAGCCAGAGCTACCATAACCGCAATCCACAGACCTCGCGTAGTCAGTCCTTTAGCCTCCACCCATAGCCACCTCCACAGCTATATCTATCGCAGAATCAAGCCAGCCCATCAAAAGCGCGGCTATAACAAAAAAAGCTGCCAATATTATCCCTATAATCACCATTGTAGTCCACTCCTGCACACCCTTTCTCCTAATCATACTCCAACCCCGCTTATTATTCCTCCAAACATAGCAAATATTACGAGAGCGATAGTTGTAAAGATTATCATCGAGAGGATAAGTACTCTCCCTATCTCCATATTCCTCCTAGCAGGATGGTGTCCGGATTTTAGCCTCACATACAGAGTTCCCACAAGACCAGATAGCTCAAGTAGATAGAATCCCACTACTATAGCCAGAACTCCGGGCGGGATAACCGACTCGACATCAAGCATCGAAACCATGCCCGCAGAACCAGCCTCCAGACCCTGTCCACCAGTAACGTTCTGGCTCATGTTGGTATACTCACTCATAGTGTACAGAGCCTTTGATATAGTACCACCCATCCCTACCGCAACTCCAGCGATAAGAGGAGCTAGGATATACGCGAGGAATCGTACAGAAGAAAGAGACTCGTCAAGCAAAGCCTCCAGCTTCTTCTGCGTATCGCTTATATTCTCCAGATAGTCCGCTATATTGAGAGAAGCCTTCGCCGCAATTTCCGTGCCCTTCTTAGCAGACTTGGAAATTATCTCAAGTATAGTACCTATAAGCTTCGAAGTATACGCGCGCATCGCTCCTCTCCTCTCATCGAATACTGCGTCGTAGAAAGTCATTTTTGACTCAGTTATATTACGGTAAATCAGACTGAAAACCTTAGAGATGTCTAACTGCTCGTCTTCAGCCGCTTTCTTAACCGCTCTTTCAATTGGATTACCTTTCCTAAGACTATGGCCAAGGCTGTATAGCGCGTTAGGTAGTTCTCTCTCCATTTCAACGATTTCCTTCTGCCTCTTAACATAGCTTCTATACCCTATGAAAAGGTGAAAGCCTACAGGAACACCGATAGCGAGGGGGAACATAATCTCCTTAAAGAGGACTAAGTTAGACGGGGAGATAGAAAACGAAGCCGATCCAAAGAATATGCTGTAAAGGTGTTGGGCTGGAAGATACATCATACCCAGGAATAAAGGCACGCTAAAAAAGTAGATACTAACATTCAACTCCTTACCGAACAGACTGAAAGAAACCACTCCTGGCTCCCTGTTTATGTTCCCAGCCTTTGTAGAGAAGGATACAGGTCTCTGGTTCAAAAGGTTGGACATCACAAAATAGACAACCGCGGGTATAAGAACGTTATAAGTAAACACAAGATAGAAAACCACATTACTACCGCCAAGAAAAGCAGAAATCAGAGGAAACATGATTATACCTAGAATAGGGAGGAGTATACCCAGCCCATGCAAAGCCATCACAGGCATCTTAAGATTCCTTGCAAATGTATCCATCTTGTCCTTAGTCGAACCCAAAAGCTCGTTCACAGCCTTTGCAAGCTGCTCATTCCTCTGTTCTACACTACCCTCATAAGAAGCGGTCTCCAGTATATCAAAAGCCTCGACAAACCCCTTATTGTACGGTTGCCAACGCTCAAGATAATCATCCAGCGCCTCTCTTACATTGTTATATATCCGCATATCGATTTTCCAGAGCATAAGACGGAAATCCCTCGCTACCGGCCCGGAAAGATGGTCCGCGGCAAACTTTAAAGCACCTATAAGGCTAGGATTAGACCTCATATAGATAGCCATGTACAATACACTCAGAATAAGTCCCTCAGAAGAACGCATCATCTTCTGCCAGGCCTTAAGATTGGGAAACTTCACCATGTAGAAGAAAGAAGCTAAAGGAAGCAAAAGAAAGAAAATCTGGAAAATCATAGGCATAGGTGGTATAGAAGTTACCATGGGAGAGATAACAATCAGAGCACTAATTACAAGAAATACAACAGAGATAAAAAGCGCTGTAGGAGCTATCTGGCCGGGGGAGATATCATAGTCAAGAAGGTTTATCGCGTTCTCATGGTCCTCGCGCATATCATCGAACTCGAACTCGAAAAAAGAAACGCGTGAAGCAAGTCTCTCATACCAGTTCTTCTTCTGTGCAGCCTTTTCCTCCTCCTTAAACTGCTTATATTCTCGGGAAAACGATTCAAGATTTCCTTCCGATTTCTCAAGATCACGGGAAAGAGATTTCTTGCTGCGCTCCATCTTATCTATCCACTCGCCCAGATCTTCATCGTCCTGCGGCATACTGAATCAGACCTGCTCCTCGAACCAGTTGTTCCACCTCTGATAGACCTCTTCCGTATCTATGCCTCCTAACTCCTCCGAGACATTCTCCGAGATCTGGTGGAATTTCTCGTTTGCCCTGCAGACAAAGTCCGACTCCATCAACTCGCGGTTACCCGACTCCGACGCATAGTTAGCTATCCTCCTCTTATACTTAGCCCGCAACTGTATATTGTTCCATACCGCCTCCCAATCATTCTTCCATTCTTTTACATCCGAAGCTATAGAGTTGAGTATAACCGACTCACCGTTTCTTAACGTATCCGTAGGCTTAAGCTTATCGTCTTCAGCATCGTACTTCATAAGAGGAACAAAAGCATTTTCTTTAAGAGGATCATCGCTCCACTCCTTCCTAACTTCAGATATTTGAGTCACTCTCCGGTATTTGTGTAGGCCATCAGGCGAGGTAAGACGGTTACACGTTACAAGAACATCAGTAGCCTTGAAGCTTGTAGGAGGAACACCCAGATCGTTGACCACCCTATCAAAAACCGAGTAAGGATCCTCCCCGTGGATAGTTCCTGCAACATAGTTAGCCAAAGCTCCTACACGCATCGCCTCGTACAACGCCTTCGCCTCCTCTGAACGGACTTCTCCAACTATAAGCGAAGAATCACCGAGTCTTAACGAAGTCCTTATCGCCTCAGGCGCAGGTATCTCGTTCTCAGACTGGGTGATAACCGACGCAGACTTCAAGCGCTCGATATTATATCCTAGCTCCTCCAGTCTATCAAGCGGAAGCTCTAAAGTATCCTCTACGGAGACTATGCGGTTCTTCTTCATCAGCTCGACCAAAGAAGAGCCTAGCAGGGAAGTCTTTCCCGCGGAACGGGTTCCTGAGTAAAGTACAGACCTAGCACCGTCGATTATAAAGTGTAAAAGACCTGCAGCGAGCGGAGTAAAGAAATCATTCTCTATAAAGAGAGGAAAGGTCCAAGGCTCGCTCCTATGCCTCCTAAAAGCGTAGGCTAGCCCGTCAGGTGAAAGGTTTTTAGTTACAACAGCTACACGCGCCCTCCCACCCGGAACTCTCACAGAAGTATCCAGTACAGGGTTGGCTTCGTCAAGCGGTCTTCCAGACTTCAGCCTGAAACGTGTAGCCCAGGACTCTGCATCTTCACGGGTAGGTATCAGATTCGTCCTACATTCGCCGTGGTCCGCGTGGATAACGTATATAGGTGAAGAACCAACAGGTGCGTTGACATAGACGTCCTGCAGTTTTTTATCAGCGAGAAGTATTTCTAAAACACCTAGACCCGCGGTATAACGTGTAAGAATCGATGAAAGCTGGTCGACCTCGTCCGGCCCCAGGGTAACATTCTTCTGCTGTGCAATATTGTTTATCATATCCTGACCGATGTTGGAGAATATTTCCCGCGTCCTGCCAGGCTCCGCAAACTCCGACTTGGAGGGTTTGTGCTCGGACATGTACCGCCTCGCAATATCCAGTATCTCGTACTTCTCATCGCTCAGACTGAACTCAGGAGGGGTAATATGATAGCGAGGCCTTATCTCGTCCTGCTTATCCAAAATCTGGACCTCAGTATTCAAGTCCCCAAGATCGTAGCGGTCTATCTCCCGGGTATTCTCAGGAACGTTCTTCATATAACGGGTAAGCATGAAGTTAGGCCGTATAGTCGGATGGAATATCTGGCGGTAGATATCCCTGTCCCCTATATGGTGGCCTGAAAGGTTGCCTCCCACCTGCTGTATAAGCTGTAACTGCCCTATCTTTTCTTCAAGTGGCTGGAGTTTGTTTTCTAGAAAATGCCTGTAACATTCGGATACTCTATCCGGTGAGCGTTGTATCTTTACTTTTATCTCCGATATCTTTCTCTTGACCTTCACGTAAGCGCCTATAGGGTCCTGTCTTAAGTCTTTCGCTATGATGTCCTGCACAAAGCTCTGTACAGTAGGGGCAAGTCTCTCGCAGTTGTTTTGGAGGTATTCGCTCGGCTGGGTGAACTGCGGATCACGTTTAAGCCTCGAGATAAGCGATGCGACCTCGTTGAGAAGCTTTACCTGGTCATAACCGTATTCATAATCCCTCTCCTGCGCTAGTATAACCTCTTTTACATCCTGTAGCTCTGCTAAAACGTCTATAACCCTGCTCATAACCACATCAAAGTCCGCTATAGACGCACCATAGGTAGAACCTCTCAGATTAATCCTTGCTCTACCTTCTTCCCGGTTAAAGTTGTAGTCTCCAGGAGACTGCTGTGCAGGGTTGTTCGCGTTACCTTTTTGGTTGAATTGGGGCATATTTGCGACCTCGAAGGGAAGATAGTTAGTTCGTTGTTTAGAAATTTGGATTTGGAATATATAATGTTTGCCAACGAATAGCTCTTGGTTAAAAAACCGTCCATAGGACCGCTCTGCCTTTCCCTGGAACAAAGTTATATAAGAAAGACCGCGTAATAGTTTGTATATGGCTGCTGAAGGATCAGAGAAGGATATTGTAAACCGCCTGAACGATAATTCTCGTAGAATAAGACAGCTTGAAGAGACCTCTAGAAACCTGCAGGAACAGGCAAAAAACCTTGAAGAAAGGGTGAACAAGCAGAAAAAGGAAACGAACCAGAAAACCCAGAAGCTTGAAGAAGAGGTAGACAAGCTCCAGGACAGGACGGAAAACCTGGACGCGGAGATAAAAAAGCTCCAGAGAAAGGCAAGGAAGCTTGTAACTGAGAGGGAGTTCCAGGAGATAGAAGAGTATATGGATATAATGAACCCTGTAAACAGCTCATTCGTAACCGAGGAAGAAGTCGAGAATATCGTAGAAGAAAAGCTGAAAGAAAAGAGGGATAGCCTATGAAATTCGAACTATTTGGAAAGCTTAGGGATGAAGGAGAAGACTCAGATGGGGATAAAAGTCTAACAGACGTAGTAAGAGAGCTTTCTAACAAAGGATACTCGCAACAGGAGATAACCGAAGGATTAAGAGACAAAGGCTATTCATACGCGGAGATAAATCAGGCTCTGAACCAGGTAGGGCTCAGAGGCTCGCAGCAGGGAAGGGAAAAAGAAAGATCCTCGCCACAGACCGGAAGTCAGGCGCAGGCGGGCAGAGGCATGGGGCAGGAAAACCAGCCTTCACCTAAACAAACACCTCAAAGCCAACCTAGCCAACCCGCTCCCTCACCCCAACCTATAGAACCTGATACAGGCGATCAAGGCGGATACGAAGCTTCTGAGCCAGAAAGCCAGCCAGATCCTGAGGAAAGCGAAGGATCAGGAGATCTCTCCTTTGGAGTGAGCCAGGCAGAGGAGGAGCTTATCGAGACCATAGTAGAAGAAAAAATGATAGATATAGAGGACGAGTTCGAAAACATTTACTCTCAGATAGATGATATGAAGGAAGACCTTGAAAAGCTGAAAGAAGATGTAAAGGAGCTCAAGATAAGGAAGGACGAGGAGGAGAAAAAGTATATGCAGAAAGTGGACGAGCTGGAGGAATACCTAGAACAGTCAGATTCCAGGATTGCTGGGTTGGAGAAAGCGTTCCAGCAGACCCTGCCTAACCTCGTAGAGAACGTAAGAGACCTGACCCAACTAGTTCAGGATATGAAGAAAGGAAGAAATCAGGAATAATATTTCTCTCTAACTCTCGCGTGTGATGAAGTAGATCGAAGCGATTATCCCGATTATCATCACCAGAGTCAGAAACTCCTCACTCATCCAGAAGCCTCCTACCCCGGCAACCTCACCTATTGGAAAGAAGATGAAAACAAGGATCAGGGCGACTGCGAGAATTGCCGCCGCCACGCCTAATGTGGCTTTCTTGCTTGTAGCGGAGTTATTCGTGACTTCAGATATATCTACTCCAAACATACCGGCTAAAATAGCTAGCCCCAGTATTATTACCACAAATATTGCAAGCATTCCGAAAAACTTAGGGAAGAAAGTCGCGCCAACGAACTGGTAGATACCTAGTATCGTCATGAAAGAGACTACTATAGAAACCGTCGCATCAACCTGATTGTCGTCGAAAACCTCTATCTTACTTAGAACCCCATAAGTTACCGCTAGCATGAAAATATAAGGTAGGAAGTAGTCGAAAAACCCTATACTCTGCAGGTTCTGTATCAAAGTCTCGAATATTCCCATCTCTTTCACCTAACTATTAGCTTCCTATCTTTTATTACTTTTTGATAATCCGGATATCGTCCGCATTATCATAATCGTCTTTCCATTTAGCATATTTTTCAGGATCGGTAGTAGATTTCCAGCGCGACCATTCATCACCTTCTTTCCTCTGAACTACCCATCTATCCCCGCCGAATCCTCCTACAAGCCAGTACATAAAGAGTCCTAGGGACCCGAATACTACAAGAAGTCCTACCAGACTTCCAAAATTTGCAGCACCTCCTATAGCTCCAGAAGAGCCTGGACTAGCAATCATTCCAAGACCTCCGTACGCTACAAACATATATATGACTATTATGCCTAATACAACATAGAAAGCAGTTCTTATCTTCTCAAAAGAATCATATTTGCCGAATTTCTCTCCCTCCTTTCCTGGGGAAGCCGCTACAAGCACCAAGAATACAAAAAATGCTACAATCAGAAGAACCACAGAGCCCATCATATTTATTATAAAGCTCTGGAAGGTTGGAGGGGAATAAAAGATTGTCAAAAGCGCTATAATAATCGAGAGACCTGAATTAATATTCTCGTCGCCAAAAAGCTGTATATTAGTCAATAAACCATAGACTATAAGAAAAACAAAGAGAAAGGGAAGAACTATCTCAGCCATTCCCTGCTCCTGAACTGTTTCTATGATAGTCGTGGATAGTGACATTTAGGACACTTCCTCTAGTAGCCATGAACAATTTTAGACTCTAACCACTTTCACTACTTCCTCCTTTCACAGTCCAGTACATGAACCCAATAAGTATTGCGATCACTGCGAAGAATACCACATCCCCCATGGTTATGAAACCTAGACTTACTCCTGAGCCAGAAATCTGCTCCAGAGCCTCTGGACCAAGAAGCATTCTCGGACCTCCATAGGAAACGAACATAAACGCTACTGCAAGACCTAAAACCCCAAACACATATTTAGGATCAACTATCTCCTTCCATTTATCAGCTGACTCTCCTGGCAGAGCCATCCCTGCAAGGAGGTAAAATGCTAGAAAAGCTAATAGAAAGATTGCAGTCCCACCAAGAATATTTGTAACGTACACCTGGAAATACTGCTCTACGAAAGGAGTATAGCCAACCACTATCAAGGAAGCTACAATGGATATAACAGCGTCAAGATTCTTGTCATCGTTAAATAATCCGATCTGATTTAGTACACCGTAGAATATCGCAAAAACCAGCAGAAAAGGTAGAGCAAAGTCCATAAAACCTATTTCCTGGAACTTCATTATAAGTTGTTCATAAAATGCCATGTAATTCACCTAAGAATAAATTACAGAAACCAGTTTAAATAATTTGTCACAGAAAGGAAAAGAAAAAAAGAGGATTGAAGGGACTTCCCTACTCAGCCGTAAATTCTGCGCCCTCTGACCCCTCAGAGTTCTCATGGGCTTCTCTGACAATCTCTATCTTCCTATCCATCACATCCAAAATCTTCTCAAGTCTTTCTAACTTAGAATCTGATCCTACCTGCTGTTCTGACAATTTAACATCGGGAAAATCATTGAATTCATCCACAGCGTCTTCTCTAGCCTCTATAAGCTTCTCATCATACTCATCCCGCATATCTTCTAATCTACTTGGCGTGGTTTCTAAACCTGCCGAAAGAAAGTTTGAAGCTTCAGTCTTTGCATCATCCAAAGGCACAGATGCTGCTGGATCTCCGTTCTGGTCAAGTAGGACAAACTGCCAATCGATTTGATTGATCAGTTCGCTTAAGCTCTTATTAACCTGTTTTATCTTCTCTGTAGATATTTCTGCCTGCTCTTTCCTTGTTTTAGCCTGTTCCTTTTTCCTCTCCTTAGCGTGTTCCAGATTCTCTGTCCGCCATTCTCTACGGGTCATAGCAATCCCATAGTAGATTCCTATCAAAGCCATTCCTATTAACGTTATTGCCAGTCCACCGCCTATAAATCCTGCAACTCCTACAAAACCTTTCCAGAAGAGGAGTGAAAAAGCAATTAACGCAGACAAAGCTACATGAATCCTTCTCTGACGTTCAGCACTTCTTCCAGATCCAAGAAGCCGAAAAACCTGGCCGCTTATACTCCAGATAAGAGTAAATGCCAAAGCTATAGGCACTATTATATATCTAAACAGATCTGCAACTCCGCTTTCAAGAGCCATACTGCCTCCAGCCAAACCTGCTAGAAGATTTATCAAACCGGCAAAAAGAGTATCTCCTTCAGAAAGCCATCCTACGCTTTGAGCCAGATTAACACTAGTTTGAATTGCTATACCTATAAAAGCAAGTATACCCAAAGCCGCACCGATTTTGATCCATCTGCTTTGACCTTTTCTCAATGACATTCTAGTATCTCACCTATCAAATGGTTAGTTACGCCTTTTTAAATAATTTTGTCTCAAGGGAATGATAAATGTATTAATCTCACCGCACTCGGAAATAGAGGAAGGAGAACACGAGAAAAAGTCCAGAAAAAAGTAGAAGCGTTACTGTAGAAGTCATCAGGCGTGAAAAACGTACGAAAACATCTCCTGTCACAAGTAGGGAAGACGTTAAAACTATAGATATAGGAAGCAAGGATTTAGAGTTCAGCAACCTTCCTACTCCAGCTTCCATAACCTCATAGATCATAAGAAAGAGGATCACAAACGGAGCTATAACGTTAGTGCCAAAGTCCAGAAGTAGAGTTTTTAGATCGGCTCCTTCAAATCCCTGGAGAATATTTACCGCAAAAGCTATTCCGGTATCCGAATACTGGGAAGCTCGGTAGGCTGCGGTTGTGTAGGGACTAACAAGCTTTACCAAGACAAGTATAGCTATAATCACTCCTAGCTTCCAAAGAAGTTGTTTAGTAAATTCTTGAGGACCTCTTCTAGCCATATTAAAACCTGAGAAACACTGCTAAATAAACCTTTTGGGAAAAAATAAGAGAGGAAAGCTGGAAAGGTTCCAGCTATGGGTTTGTGACCTGCACATCCACTGTGTCATCCTCAGTGTAAACGTAGTCAGCAACTGCTCTCAGACCCTTCTCCTTACTCGGTACATCGATTTCATCCGAGTCAAACGAACATATGAACGTGCGAGTTCCATCGATCCTCTTCGAATCAGTCCACTCACAGTCATCGCTCACAATGTCTCCAGTACTGTCCAAAACCTTCAAAGAAGTGATCTCAGAGTTATTGAGTCTTCCATCCCCTACATTCTCAACTTCAACCTTCAACTGTACATTGCTGCCAGCTTCCTGAGGAGTAACGCTAGTAAACTTCAGCCTTACTGGCCCGCCTCTGTACTCATTGTCCATCTTACTTCTCGTATCCTTCTTCTGCTCCCATGTGTCCTCGTTCATGAGAACTACACTGGAAAGAGTCTTCGAAGTGTACTCATACGTGGTTCTGAGGCCTACATGAGCCATCTTGGACTGGTCCTGATCTAGCTCCAGATCCACATTAGGACTGAACTTGAAATACTTCTGTTCTCCAGTCTCCTTAGCAGCTGCAGAACCTCCTTGCAACGTTATAGGAGTACTACAATCCGAACAGTTCTCACCAGAAGCCCAAGAAGCATAGTAAAGCTTCATACCTGTTATATTAGCCTCTCCTTCACCTGTATTCGCTACATCAGCCTCAAACGTAGTCTGTTCGTTGACATAAGCCTCACCTGTAGGATGCTTAAAATCTATCGATAGACCGTCCTGCGGAGTGAAATCAAAGCTTACACCGTTTTCATCGTCTGTATCGTCTCCGTTGCCAAGAGGGGATGTGCATCCCGCTAAAACGAATGCCAAAGAAGCAACCATCAAAATCATAAGCTTTCTGTTCATAGATTTCTCACCTTTTCTGTTAACTAATATATAGAATGTCCTCTCCTTCCTATTTATAAGTTGTCCCCTAATCACGACAAACCCTTAGAAAACACCTTGAGAGGAACCGTAGTATCTTGCGTGTAGGAATAGTCAACCACAGGCTTGAGAGAAAGATAAGTCTTAGACTCAATATTGGACTCCTTCTCAAAGGAACAGATAAGACCTGCCGTACACTCTCTTAAAGAAAACTTATCCACAAAAGAGCCGCTAAAACTCAACGAAGCAACTATATTATCGTCTTCTCCTCTCTTAACAAGCCTTCCACCCCCTATATCATTTACACCGAACTGTATAGAAACGTTTTCTGTATCGACCCGGTGCTCAGGATAATAGCTCGCAATAACACTTATCTCATCGTTCTCAAAGCTCGTACTGTTCTTCTCCCAGGAACTCTCCTCCTCGAAGAAAAGTCTTATCCAGTCAGGCATCTCTAGAGAAGTATTATAGCTAGCAGTAATAGTAACAGGTATACTATCACTTTGTCCAGAAACACCCACATTCGAAGTATCAAGCCTCCAGCTGCACTCCACAGGCCAGGGATTACCTTCAACAGAACCTCTCAGCTCATCACCCAGATCTCCACTCCCTCCACCGCAGAAGCTACCAGTATCCGAAACCTTCTCCACCTCAATATCTCCTGTATTCGACAGCTGAATCTTAAGATCCCTAAGAGGGTTATCATTAGTATTAATAGCCTTAAATGAAAGAATAACATCATTACCCGCCCTCACCTTAGTTTCAGAAAGCTCGGCTTCTTCTATAACCAATCCACCAGTCCCTTCTCCAGGAAGATCGTTACCGTTATTTTTACCTCTAGTACATCCTGAAATAAGGATTAAAACCACCAAAAGCGCCAAAAAGGTTTTTTTAATCTCTATCACCTACTGCGGAACTATCTTGAGGTTTACCTCCCCCAAATCCTGAGTATAAGTATAGCTGGACTCAAATTTTAGGTTTCTGACCTCAGACCCTGATTTAGGAGTTTTCAAAACATTGTTACACACCTTCCTGTAGCTCTCTCCCTCCCTTTCACCACCTCCATACATCCTAAGCTCAGTTCCTCTGACTGTACAGTCATCACCATCAAAAACATCGCCCGAAGGACTTAAAGAGTGAATTTTCTCGACCTCTCCCTGGCCAACGTTCTTCAGATAAGCACGAGCTGTAAAGGGTTTCTCTTGGGAGGAATCAGGTACAAAGACATCAGGTGACTCTACTACAAGCTTAACAGGTTCCTTGGACGAGGTATATTCTTCCAAAGACACTCTAGAAGCCTCTTCCTCCTTGATCTGGACCTGCTTAGACGTGACCAGATCCTGAGAGAACTGCATCTGGAAATCCATAGGACAGGAGTTTCCAAGAGACGAAACATCGCCGCCGTTCGGAAAGATTTCAAGATTCCACTCAACCGTGAGCTGGTCTCCTTTCTCCAGCTCTACCGATCCGCTGACAGTTCGCTTTGCCCCTGTAGAATTATCGTACTTCTCCGTATTAGGCTCATCCACCCCTATTATCTTATCATTACATTTAGAAACCATTATCTTATCTGATTCTACAGTCACAGGGCTTTCACCATAGTTACTTACATCCACGGTTATAGTAGTATCGTCATCATACTTCGTAATAGGATAGTCTCCACAAGGACTGCCCGCAACCGTACATCTAGGGCCTCTAATCTCTATAGCCTTCCTCTCCACCCCGCCGTTTGAGCTATCCAGGCATCCTGCGGTTATAGCGGCCAGAGCCAGCAGTAAAAGCAAGTATCTCCTGTACATATCATTCACCAAGTCCCCTAGGTACTTCATACGAGGTCGAATGTTTGAGCCGGGCTGTAAAGTTCATAGACATACTACATCCCACCGATTTCTTCCTCTGCACATCACCTAATTCAACTGACATAGTCCCTTCTACTGGAGAAATCCTCCAGTCCAATCCAGGCTCCTTAGAGTACCAGCCCTCAAGACTCGACAAATCCGCATCTTCCACACAGTTAGTATCGATATTGTTTATCTTAAAGCCTTTATCCCTTGCAAGACCTTTCTGGTTAACCTGTGCTCCAAGAGTTATAGGCACATCTACAGTCCCTGTACTCTCACCCTCATAAGGAGTTCCTGTACAGCTCGTGTACATCACAGGGATTATAGGGGTGGTTAAAGCAGCGGTTCTCTGCATCTTTATCTCCTCACCGTACTGCTCAACTATACCACATTTAGTATTCCTCCACCGAGACCTCTCCTTAGGTGTAAGTTCTCTCCAGGGATTGTCCTTCCATACCTCAAGCATAAGATTACCGCTTCTCCATCTTGGAGAATCAGTAAACGCTGCCTCAGCTCCGTAGTCATACTTAACCACGCTCTCAATACTGTAGTCAGTGTCCGGCGCTAAAAGATTTTCCGAAACTTTTTCATCAACCGAAGTACTGTTTAAATCCTCGCTAAGTGCTTCCACACCATAATCCTGGAGCTTCAACAGATAAGCTACTCTTTCAGGATTAATTTCGTCCTGCGATATCTTATTAACCAACCAATCATCTACTTCAGCCTTGCTATTACAGTTATCGTTACAAGAACTGGCGTTACCGTCCTTAGGCACATCCCTACATTCTGAATTGTATTTCTCCTCCAGCCCATTCTGAAGCTTGATTTCTATACTGGAACTGTTAGCGTTCTCCGGAGTTTTGCTAGTGCTTAAATAAAGAGTGGCATCTCCATTAACATCCACGCTACTTATACTGAAACCGTCAGTAGTCGCTTTGAAATGTTTTTCCCCAGCTGAAGTTAGGCTTCCTCCAAAGTCAAGTTCCGCAGTAGTCGACCTAGCTGCAAAAGGCTCAATGTCCATGCTATCCCAATCGCAGGATATGGGAGCTTCTGCAACCTTATCAAGCTCCGCCTCTATCTTTCCATCGTGTATGGATTCGGACTTGTTAAATATCGGGAAGCAGGCTTCCCCATTACAGTCATCCTCAAACGAAACAGTGTGTGAGTCACCATTATCCAGCCCTCCAACGTCCTTTGTGAAGTTTGAGACCGTAGTACCTCCATCAATCCATTTAACCACCAATTTAACGTTTTTAGCCGGCATTATTATACGCTGACCGTTCACATCGTATACCATAGGATTGCTAAGTACGGTAGAGATCTCAACATAGTCCTCAAACGGTATAGTCTGCAACTCACCCATCTCAACCCTTAGAGGAGTAGTAATCTTCTTTGACTCTCCCTCGGTATCGTTACCAAGCATCTCCTTCTGGCATTCAGCCATCTCAAAGCCGCCAAAAAACCCTCCAGAACTGTACATCCTATACATACAGACCAGGCGAGCGGTGTTAGGGTTGTTATGGGGGTTGAGGACACGGTTGTAATAGGCGTCCCAGTAGGTCCTTAGAGGTTCTACAATACTACTGGTAATGGAATCAGATATTCCTCCCGTCCCAGGAGAGCTTATATCTGAGCTGAGGGTGAATGAGCTAGTTAAAAGAGGAACAGCGATTAAAACAATCGCTAAAAACGCTAAAAGGTACTTAAATATGCTTCCAGATATACCACTCTGATCAAAGGCGCTACCCGTAACTCTTACACTTCTATAAACCACTAAAAGGCCAAAAACAGCGCTTATACCGTAGAAAGCCACTTTTGATAGAAAATCAAGAGCCATAGCCTGGTCAATAGTAAGCCACACGCCCAAAAACATAACACCGCCAGCTAAAGCTGCAATTTCATGGTGAGTGGGGAGTACAACCCTATCCACCACATAGAACACAGCTAATAGCCAACCAATAACAACCAGGGTAAAGAACAGTGGCTCTCCAAAAGACATAAGCTCCGAGAGACCTATTAAAGATACAAGAGCGACCAAGAGAGTCTGCCACCAGCTTGCTCCTTCAGCCATTGTTTGCCTCCTTTGCTTCTCTTATAACCCTCTCCTGCTCCTCTATGTTTGAGACAAGGTTCTCCACCTTCCCTGGCCAGTCCGACCCCTGTAAATCCGCACTCCTAGCCAGCTTCTGCATATCGTCTACCAAGCTCTCCAGCTCATCTATCTTCCTCTTAGCTTTATTAATAGAACTTTCAGACTTGTCAAACTCCTCACGGCTGAAATAAGCCGTAGCATCCGTGTAAATCTGCCTAACCTCATTGTACTCAGCAGCAAGTTCCTCCGAAAGCTCGTTGTATCTGTCTTGGGGAGAACTTTCCATCGTATTAGAAAAACCTCGCATGTTCTGGTCCTGATAGTTGTTTTGTTGTCGAGGTTGTTCCGAAGGTTGGTTCTGTGGGATAGACTGCTCTCGAGGCTGCTGTTTTTTGGAAGCAGGTGGCTGCCTCGTCGAAGGAGCTTTTTGGGCTGCCTGCCTTGCCGCCCCCCCTACTTGCCTAGCCCTAGCTACAGTAGTCCTATAGTGACCTTCCTTTATGTGGTAAACTATTGAAATAGGTCCAAGAACCGCGAGAACAAAAGAACTTCCAAGATTAACTATATCAGCGTAAGGTAAACCAGAAAGAGGCATCTTAGAGACTACAGCAAGAACCAAAGCAAATAACACAAGCCTCCACTCCCCTTCCTCATGCAAGTGAAATGTTATGCCTTTCATAGAACCTTTGAACTGGGCGAAATTAGCTCCTATATAGTATAGAGAACCGGCAACAGCCAAGACTGATGCACCCATCCCCAAAGACATCAACTCGTTCTCAAGTAAGAGCTGTATAGTATTCCATCCACCGTATACCGCAGAAGCGACCATCAACACGGACACAAGAGAGTTCTCCCAATGGTAGGAAGCCAAGGATATAGCGATTACGCCCGCCAATCCTAACAAAGTAGACTTAAGAGGAAGGTGGAAGAGATAGATATTAAACATCGTGGATAAAGACAGAACAGCAAAAGCTCCAACAATCAAAAGAAGGACAATAAGCAGATTGTGTCCCAATAACATTTCTGAGATTTCACTCAAGTCCTCTGTAGACTTCTTACCATAGCTTACATCAGCGCCTCCTGACTCCGCTTCTTCTAGAGCCTCGTCTATCTCCTTCTTCGCTTTCTCAACCTTCTTATCCTCGACCATCTCTACACCACTTATTCGTTAGCCCTATAAATAAAGATAGGCTAGCCTAGCTTATCAAGTTTTTCACGTATCCTCTCAAGCTCCTCCTTCTTCCTCTCTTCTTTAGTCTCAAGCTCGTCTATTTTGCTCTTAAGCACTTTAAGTTTCTCAACATCAGCCTCAGAAGCTTCTCCAGACTCTATCTTGTTTAAAAGATTTTTAGATTTTTTCAAAGCATAATCTAGCTTTTTATCAACCTTCTCCAGATCTATTTTGTCCTGTTTAGCTCGGCCTACCAGTTCCTCCACCTTATCCGAATCGTAATCGCCTGATTCTACATCCAAATCCTCTTTCTTCCTGTCCTTCTCCCAGTTCTCTGAAACCTTTAGTTTCTTCTTCAACAGAGACTCGATCTTCTCAAGGAGCTCCAGCTTCTTGAATGCTAAAGGGCTCTCTTGCTCGTCTGGAGGAGGAGAAAGAACTTCCGAATCCTTTAAATCGTTAAAATTCGATCTATAATCCTTAAAAGATTTTTTTATAGTATCCGTAGATATCAAATCTGTCTCAAGCCCCTCTAAAGCCATTTCACGGAGCCCCGTAACATCCTTGTGGTGTATGCGGCCTTTTTTATCCCGGTAGTTGATAGTCCATCCAAAAGACGCGCTGTCCAGAGCCTGGATAATATCTCTCAGGGAATTGTTGATATCACCCACATCATCCGAGGTAGACATACACCAAGATTGGGAGGCCTGAGTTAAGAAACTATAGTTGAAGAGAAAAGTCTTGTCATTAGCAGCGGTCTGTACCTGGTACCTACCCTGTCCAGATACACCAGTTATCCCCATCAAATTTCTCTTCAACTATAATCAGACCTGTTTCATCTCTACCTCAGACCTGTCTTCAATATCCGCTACCGCGTAGAATCCCTCACTTACAGGCCCAGGATTAACTACAAGAGTTCCACCAATCCTCTCCTTACCTCTTGCCTCGTGGACATGTCCGGTGAGGACTAGCTTAAACTCCTTGGAAGCTACAAGCTCCCTGACTTCATCGCTTCCAACGTTTTCCTCCTCAGTCAAGTCCACCCTAGCTCCTTTAGGCGGGTTATGGATGACTGCAAGCCTATTATCCGACTGCATCCTGGAGTAAAGCGTATCCAAGGTCGTTTTTATCTCCTCTTCCTCAGGTTCGAAATAGGTATTAAACGGTGTCCGGGCGCCTCCGAACCCAACCACCTCAAAGTCTTCAAAAGAGGCAATGTTCTTGTGGAGGTTCATCCTATAGTCTATAAGCTTCTTGACCGCCACATCTTCCACATCCATATTTCCTGGAACAGCCTTCACAAGCTTTCCTTTCCTGTCAAAAGCGTCTAGAATCTTATCAAGGTTCTCTTCATAGCTTTCAAAGTTAGAAGCGTCGCTTAAGTCGCCTGCACAGAGAACCGTATCGTATTCCTCGATTGAAAGAATCCTCTCCAGTTTATCAACTTCACCGTGAATATCAGTTAGGAGTAGCACTCTCATAGCAAAACCATCTCATGGAAGCACAGTTTTAACATTATTCCCATAAAAAACTTATCCAAGGAAAACCAGGCCCTGGTGGCTTAGCCTGGTAACTGCCGTAGCAGTTAGCAATACAGTCGCCCTTCCGGGCTCCACTCGCCTACGGCGAGTCAGGATATAGCGGCCGACTCGTACTTTCCTAGTCCTCGAGGTTCCTCCTGGCCTGGCGGGATCTCAAGGGCTGGCTCCCTGTATTTACAGGCCTGCAGTGAGGAGGATCTTTGAGTGCGGAACGTAAAAGATACGTGATGACGACAGTTCCCTCCAAGCAGGGAAGCGAGCCAACGGGAAATCGGCAGGTCGCGGGTTCAAATCCCGCCCAGGGCTCTTGTTTCCTTTAAAAACTTCCTGGACGTTTTAAAACATCCTTATTTCCTGGGATTTGCTGTACTCCGTTTCTTTCCAAGAAACTCCGTGGTTCAAATCCCGTCCAGGGCTATCCATTCCCAACAACTACTTTTTTATGCAGGTCAGTTCTACTGTTAAACAGGGTAAAAAATATGACAACCGAATTCGGATCCGGACTTTCCAAAGACACTTCAACACGGAAAGCTGTAAAAAAAGCATCTGAAAAAGCACTTAACTCGATAGAATCCGAAAAAGCAGATTTTGCAGTAGTCTTCTGCTCTCCAGAGTACGAACTCGAAGAACTGGTAGAGACAGTGAAAGAAGAAACAGGTGTAGAAAAGCTTACAGGAGCTACTACAGCAGGAGAGTTCACCGAAAACGGATTAGAAGAAGGAAGCGTGGTCATCTCAGTTATAAAGAGCGACGATATGAAGTTCTACACAGGAATGGGCCACAACATATCGGACAACGCAGAAAAAGCCGCCCGTGAAGCCGCAGAGTCCTTGCCTAAAAAAGTGGATGGATACCCACACATGGCGGGAATAAACCTCCACGATACCCTTTCAGGCTTTGGTGAAACAGTTTCACAGTTCGCCTACCTTGAGACCGGCATTTCAATGTCCGGAGGAGCAGCGGGAGACAACTGGAAGTTTCAGGAAACCTGGGTTTTCACCGAGGATGAAATCGATTCAGACGCAATCGCTCTAACCGCTATAGCCTCCAAAAAACCGTTCAGCTTCTCCGTAGGGCACGGACACGAACCTATCTCCCCTGAACTAGAGGTAACAGAGGCAAGCGGAAGCACGGTATACGAGTTGAACGGGAGACCCGCCTTAGAAGTCTGGGCTGAATACGTAGCAGATGAAAGAGAAGAAAGCCCTGAAGAGATACTAGAAGACGAAAAACTCCTTAAAAACCTTCTAATACAGCACGAGCTGGGAGTTGACATAGGTGGGATGTACAAGGTGAGAACAGGAGCCCTTACAGCAGCAGTTCATGGTACAGAAGGCCCAATGGAGTTCTCTGTCCAGATAGCAGACGGAACAAAGCTCCGAGTGATGACGACCAGTAAAGAAAAAGAAATCGAATCCCCACGAAATGTTGCGAGACAGGCAGCCGAGAACATGGA
>JALIDQ010000015.1 GCA_022865275.1 Candidatus Nanohalarchaeota archaeon QJJ-9
GAGGCCTAGAAAAGAAAGAACCAAGTATGGCACGCCTCTCAAAACATCTGCGCACATAACTCCTGCAAAGGATTTACTGAAAGATAAATCGGTTTTCTTGGACATTATATAAGCTATAAACGGTTCTCCCCCAGCTTGTCCGAAAGGTGTTATGTTGTTGGCGAAATTACCTGCGAAATATATCTCGAACAGTTCTTTAAGGTTAAATGTATATCCTGTAAGGTTATACACCATTCTCCATATCGCAATCCATCCCAAAACCATACCAAACCCTGACACAAACCCTATTAACGCGAAAGGTAGCTTTGCAGAGCGGAAAGCTTTTATAATTTCTCCTATGCCTATGAAGTGGAAGAAGACTGCAAGAATGACTAAGGCTACTCCAAGATTGAACAGCGTTCTCTTAGTCCATCCTTCCATAACTAAGACTTTCACACGAAAACTATTTCAAAGCTAACCTTTAATACAGCGAATATGAAAGCTGTCCATGTATACATCTCGGGCAAGGTTCAGGGTGTATTCTTCCGCGCGACAACTAAGAAAAAAGCTGACAAGCTAGGAGTCTCCGGATGGGTTAAAAATCTGGAAGACGGGAGAGTAGAGGCAGTATTCGAAGGGGAAGAAAGGCAGGTAAAAAAGATACTGGACTTCGTCCACCACGGTCCAGACAGAGCAGAGGTAGAAAACGTTGAAGTGGAAGAAGTCGATCCAGAAGGCTTCAGAGGATTCAGCATAGAGAGGTAAGTCGATGCGTATAGCTT
This sequence comes from Candidatus Nanohalarchaeota archaeon QJJ-9, assembly GCA_022865275.1. Classification (GTDB taxonomy): domain Archaea; phylum Nanohalarchaeota; class Nanosalinia; order Nanosalinales; family Nanoanaerosalinaceae; genus JALIDQ01. The sequence continues at coordinate 762 of JALIDQ010000015.1, forward strand.
TTCTCACAGACACATATTTCCCGCAGATAAACGGGGTGAACTACGCTCTCAAGAACTGGAGGGAAGAGTTAGAGAGCCGAGGACATGAAGTTTACGTTGTATACCCAAAAAACGACCATAACCCTGGTAAAAGAGAGATAGAACTACCTTCAGTTAAGTCCCGTCTAGTAGATGGTTATAGAGTAGGCGTACCTACGTTCTCCAGTGTAGAAGAAAAGCTACCGGATCTGGACGCGGTACATTCGCATGGACAGTTTGCTGCAGCAGTATTAGGCCTATATTTTTCAAGGAAGAACGACCTACCGCACATCGCTTCGCATCATACACCAGGAGAACACTACCTCGACTATCTTACAAAAAGGGAAAGAGTTCAGAGAGGGCTTGAAAAAGTCTATACACGATGGGAGAAATATATTTACAGGAAAGCGGATAAAGTTACTGCTCCATCGGAATATGAAAGGAAAAGGTTGCAAAGTAAGGTTAATACAGAGGTCGAAACCCTCTCAAACGGGGTAGATACCGACTTTTTCGAAGAGAAGGAAACAGATTTTCTGGAAGAAAGAGGCATAGAGGCGGAAAAGGTTGTAGGGTACTGCGGGAGGCTTTGCAAGAAGAAGAATATAGAGGACCTTATAATATACGCGGAGAGGTTTGACGGTGAGATAGTTGTTGCGGGAGGAGGTTTCAAAGAGGACTACTACAGGAATAAGTTCGAAAAGAAGGAGAACATAACCTTTATCGGAAGGCTGGATAGGGATGAGATGCCTAAGTTTTACTCATCGCTGGATCTTTTCATCACTCCTTCAACAGTAGAGACTCAAGGGTTAACTGTTTTAGAAGCTAATTCATGCAGTACACCGGTAATAGGAGCGAACAGCCGTGCTTTAAAGGATACTATAGAAGAAGGGAGAAGTGGTTACCGGTATAGGCAGGGGGACATAGATAAATTAGATAAAAGGGTTCAAAAAGCGTTTAAACGGCTTAAAAGGTTAGAAAAAGGAGCAAAAGATGTCGCAGGTGAACATTCTGTGGAGAAAACTGTAGAAAAGCTAACATGTCGGTACAGAAAACTCGGTTGAGAGTCTTATATAAAAATCGGGTAGGAGTTCTAATCCATGGATATCAAAGAAAAGGCAAAAATGCTGGAAGAAAGAAAATTATGTGACCACTGCTTCGGCAGGCAGTTTGCAAGGTTGGGACACGGTTTAGAGAACTATGAAAGAGCCTGGATAATCAAAGAAAGGTTGGAAGAAGGTAAGAATATCGAAGAAGGGGATATAGATCCTGCAAAAGTCCCAGAAAAAGAAATAGAGAAAAAAGAAGACTGTGAAGTCTGTGAAGGGTTGTTTAAAGATTTGGACAAGTTCGCTAAGAGGGTCTTTAACGCGCTGGATAGATACGAGCTTGAGACCTATCTCGTCGGGACTAGGATTCCGCCAGAGATAACAAACAACGAGGAGAAAGTTTGGGCAGAGGTTGGAAGGCAGTGGGTGGAACCGATAAAGAGCGAGCTCAACCGTCTGATAGGTAAGAAACTGGAAGAAAGGCTTGAGGAAGAACGCAATATAGACGCTACAGTGGACTTTGATAGGGCGGACGTGAACGCTGTAATGGATATAGAGAAGGACCATGTAGAGCTCCAGGTCAATTCTCTCCTCATCCACGGCTTTTACAACAAGTATTCCAGGGAAATCCCTCAGACAAAGTGGCCGTGCGGTAACTGCCGAGGTAAAGGGTGCGAAGAATGTGACTGGACAGGAAAGCAGTACAAGGAATCGGTGGAGGAGCTTGTAGCCGAACTAGTGGTAGAGGCAACGAAAGGCCTCGAATCCAAGTTTCACGGAGCTGGAAGAGAGGATATAGATGCTCGATGCCTAGGTAAAAGAGAGTTCGTCCTCGAGATACTGGAGCCTAGGAAGAGGGAAATAGACTTGGAAAAACTCCAGGAAAAGATAAACAACAAGAACAAGGACAAACTGGAGGTCTTCAACCTCGAGTTCTGCGAAAAGGGGATGGTTGAACGCGTGAAGTCCCGTGACGCGAACAAGACCTATAGAGCGGTGGTTGAACTGGAAGAAGGTGTGGGTAAAAAAGAGCTGGAAAAGCTTGAGAAGTTAGAAGGTACTGTGGAGCAGAAGACTCCTACAAGAGTCGAACATAGGCGGGCCCAGAAGACGAGGAAGAGAGAAGTCAAAGATATAAGATGGGAGAAGACAGGCGATAAAGAGTTAGAGCTCGAGGTAAAAGGAGAAGCGGGTTTATACGTGAAAGAGCTGATTTCAGGCGACCAGTCGAAGACGAAGCCGTCTGTAAGCCAGCTGATAGGTGTGGGAGCGGAGTGTGATAGTCTGGATGTGATCGATATAGAGAAACCGTCCAGCTACAAGCAACTATAAAAATGTTTTTAAGAATATGAGTGTGAAGGTTTTATAGGTTCGAAAACTGATTGAAAGATAGGTGTAATGTGATAGATATGGCAAAGAAGAGTCAAGGAATGAGAAACAAAGCACGGAAGAAGATGAAAAAGGATGCTAGAGACAAGTCCACAGTAAACCAGCACCTTAAAGAGTTCGATGAAGGAGACAGAGTAAGAATCGATATCGATTCCGGAATACACAAAGGGATGCCTCATCACAGGTTCCAGGGAAGAACCGGAACTATCAAAGGAAAGAGAGGAAGGTCCTACATTGTGGAGGTATCGGACAACAACGCCAAGAAAGAATTTCCCGCCTATCCAGCTCATCTAAAGGAGGCTTGAACTATGAAAGTCCTGAAAAGAGAACATGAAGACCCTGTAAAGGCACTAGAGCTGCTGAGCGGAGAAGACCGAGACAGTCTGAAACAGCGTCAGAAGATGTGCCTAGAGTTTCTTAGAAGGAATCTTAAAATTCGGGACAGAGAGAGCTTCGACGAGATGAAGGAAGAGCTTTCTTCTTTGGATAAACTTAAGGAAAAACATGTCATAAAGATACTTGAAGCCCTACCCACGCATGAAGAAGAGGTCAATGCGCTTTTCAGCAAGGAAAGGGTTAAACTGGACGATTCGATGAGGGAAAAGATAATCGAGACATGCAAGTCTTTTAAGGCAGACTAGACTTTCTCCGGAGGTTTTCTCTATGAAAGACGAAAACGCGATAGTTCTAGACTACCTTGAGCACGGAAAACCATCAGGTAGAAAAGATGAACCTCTTGCACAGATAATAGGTAAGAAGTATTTCAACCTTCTAGAAGTAGGAGTAAGAGAGGGCAAGCATCTCAAAGCTCACGACGAAGTTTACATTGGGGAAGGGAAGAGAGACGATGTTAAATACATCAAAGGACGTATAAAAAAGGAAAAGCTCACAGGAACTGCAAAATCAGAGCTTGATTATGTGTTAAATGATCTTATAGAGGAGAATGAAGATAGATTTGTCAATTTCTTCAACAATGCGCAGCCTATAACAACAAGACAGCACTCTCTGGAGCTTATACCGAGTGTAGGAGAGAAGCACATGTGGGAGATCATAGAAGAAAGAGATAAGGAAGAGTTCGAAAGCTTTGACGATCTCCAGGAGAGAGTAAGCCTTATGCCCGACCCTAGAAAACTTCTAAGAAAAAGGATAAAGAAAGAGCTAGAGGGAGGGAAAAAACATTACCTATTCGTCCCGCCTCCGAAGAGCGAGGACAGAGACAAGTTTATCCAGTATGATTAGAGAAAAGCTGAGAAAGCACGGTATAAAACCTGATTCCAACCGAGACCAACATTTCTTAGACGATTCTAAAGTCGCTGAAAGGATGGTGGAGGAAGCGGAGTTTGAAGGAGAGGAGTCGATACTAGAGATAGGTGCAGGTATAGGAAATCTTACAGAAAAGATAGCTGAAAAGTCAGAGAAGGTTTACGCGGTAGAGAAGGACAAGAAGATGGTCGAAGTTCTCCAGGAAGAGTTAAGCGGTCGTGAAGACGTTGAGACAATACACGGTGATATAAACAAGATAGAACTGCCTGAGTACGACAAGTGTATATCCAATCCACCGTACCATCTTTCCTCTGAGATTGTGGAAAAGTTGGGTAGAAAGGGAAAGCTTTCCGTCCTAATGCTACAGAAAGAGTTTGCGGAGAGGATTGTAGCGGAACCGGGAAACAGCGACTATTCGCGTATAACAGTGTTGACGAACCTTTATTTCATACCTGTATTCTTGGAAAACGTTCCTAAAGACTCGTTCTACCCTGAACCAGAGGTTGATTCTGCAATAGTAAAACTGTACCCGAGAAAAGACAAGTTCGGTATAGAGGACGAAGAGTGGTTTCTTAAGATTATCCGGGGGCTGTTTACCCATCGGAACAAGAAGACCAGAAACGCTTTTGTAGACGCGAGACACATAATTGAAATAAGCAAGGATGAAGCGAAAGAGTTAAGGGACAAACTTCCCCACAGCGAAGAAAGGGTAAAAGACCTTGAGATGAAGAAACTTGGAGAAATCTCCAACTTTTTGAGGAAGAGGCTATGAAAAAGCACTGCAGACTATGCGGGAAAAATCTGGAGGGTGAAACAGAGAAGAAGAGGGGTATCTGTAAAGAATGTCAGCACAAGGGTTTCATCAAACTCAGCAAGGTTCTGGGTAAGATGAAGGAAAAAGTTAGAGGGAAGAACAGTAAAAATTAAAATACTGCCCCTACCTTTACAATTATAAAATGGTAAAGTGGATATTCGTAGCTGGTGGAGTCCTGTCAGGGCTCGGGAAAGGAGTTCTTTCTTCTTCTATAGCCAAACTGCTCGAATCACGCGGTTATAAAGTAGTACCTATCAAATGTGATGGATACCTAAACGTTGACCCGGGCACGATGAACCCTAACGAGCATGGGGAGGTATACGTTCTCAAGGATGGTGGCGAAGTAGACATGGACTTTGCACACTACGAAAACTTCCTTGAGGTGAACGGTAACTTTGACTGGAACCTGACCTCAGGAAAAGTATTCAAAGAGATAATCGAGAGGGAAAGAGAAGGAGAATTTCTAGGCAATACTGTACAGTTCGTACCGCACGTTACAGATAATATAATACAACGTTTCAAAGATATAGCTGAAGGAGAAGATGCTGATGTATCAGTAGTAGAGATAGGAGGAACTGTAGGGGATATGGAAAACATGCACTTCCTTGAAGCAGTAAGGCAGATGAGGCAGGACAAGGGAGTTGACTCCGTCCTCGTACATTTAACACTTGTTCCTTACCTTGAGACAACGGGAGAACAGAAGACCAAGCCTACACAGCACGCGGTCAAGAAGCTCGAGGAGACTGGACTGGAGCCGGATATGATCGTAGGAAGGAGTGAAGAAGAACTCAGAGACCAGACTAAAGATAAGATAGCGATGTATACGCCTGTAGACCGGGAAGCGGTTATATCAGACCCTAATATCGATGACCTATACAAGCTACCTCTCCAACTCGAGGAAGAAAAGGTCGACGAGATAATACTGGACAGGTTAGGCCTCCCTAAGAATGAGAAAGATATGGGAAGATGGAGACAGCTTGTAGAAAACAGAGAAAACCCTGAGAAAGAGGTGGAAATCGCCTTAGCTGGGAAGTATACAGAGATGGAAGACACCTATTTCTCAATAGAACAGGCTCTCTATCATGCAGGAGCACAGTTCAAAGCGGAAGTTGATATAGATATAGTAAATACCGAAGAGCTTGGTTCGTTTGAGGACTGTAGGGAAGAGTTTAAAGACTATGACGGCGTAGTCGTACCTGGTGGATTTGGAGCCAGGGGAACTGAGGGAATGATAAAGACAGCAGAGTATTGCAGAAAGAAAGGAAAGCCTTATCTAGGTATCTGCTTTGGTATGCAGATGATGCTCGTGGAGTACGCAAGAAACGCCTGCGGGCTAGAAGAGGCACATTCCACTGAGATAGACGAAAACACACCTCACCCGGTTATAGATATTCTTCCGGAGCAGGAAGGGGTGGAAAAGAAAGGGGGAACTATGAGACTAGGGCGTTACGTTGCGGACCTGAAAGACGATACTCAGGTCAAGGAGCTTTATGGGAAGGATAAAGCGAAGGAACGGCACAGGCACCGTTACGAGGTCAACCCGGATTACCACGAGGATATAAGAGAAAACGGTATGACAATCGCGGGAACTTCTGAAAACGGGCGGCTTGTAGAATACCTAGAGCTGGAAGACCATTCGTTCTTTATAGGCACACAGGCTCATCCTGAGTTTACTTCTCGATTCGAAGAACCTAATCCGCTCTACCACGGGTTTATGGGCGCGTCTATAGGTGATTAATGTCGAGTTTAGCTATAAAGAGCTGAAAATAAGGGTGCCAGAAGAAGTCTACGAACCCAGAGAGGACTCCTTCCTTGCTGCAAAGGTTCTGGAAGAGGAAGATTTGGAGGGTAAAAAAGTTCTTGATCTAGGAACGGGTACAGGTATACTCGCTATTATAGCCTCTAGGAATGGTGGGAAAGTATTAGCGGCGGATAAAAACCCAGAAGCGGTAAAATATGCGAAAAGTAATGCTGAAAGGAACGGGATTGAACTAAAAGTTAAAAAAAGTAATCTATTCGGAAGTTTGGACGATAAATTCGATCTAATAGTCTTTAACGCGCCCTATCTTCCTGGAGATGGGAGATACGATAAAATGGAGGATTTAAGCTGGAAAGGAGGGGAAAAAGGAAACGAGCTGATCTTAAACACGATAGAGAAAGCGAAGGAATACTTGAACGAGAAAGGTAGGCTTTTACTTGTGCAGAGCTCAAGGACTGGAAGGAAGGAAACGATGGAAAAACTGGAGGAAGAAGGCTTTGAAACAAGGATAGTTAGGGAAAAGAAAGTTCCATGGGAGAATCTTCTTGTTATAGAGGCAATCCTAGTCTAGAAGTTACCTAAAAGTTAAATACCCGAACTCTCTAAATAAGATATATGCGAAAAAAGATAATCGCCATTTCAACCATCCTTCTGCTCCTGACCGGTATAGGTGCAGCAGCTGACTGGAGCATAGACAACAAATACTTCCTCCCTGACCAGGTTACAAACCAGTCGCAGGGGATAGTGGTGTTCCAGGTAAACAACCAGTACGGAAACCCTGTAAACCCAGAAGACTGTAACTCCACCAGCGTCTGGTACAAGTACCCTACGCCTACCCAGGAGAACACGTATACAGCGGAGCATATAAAGAACTCAGAAGGATATTACTACGGCAATATAACCGCTACAACTTTAAACGAAACCGTAAACGTAGAAGCAGTGGGTGCAGAATGTGAAGGATTCAGTAGAGGGGATGCGCTCTCAACGGCGAGTATAAGCCCAAAAAACAACATAACACTGGAACTTCTCAACCAGACCGGTGAAGGCTTATATTTAGAAGGCGAAAACTACTCTCTACAGTTTAATTCCACCTATAACGAGACTTTCTACGAGAACGCCACTGTTGAATGGGGTATATACAACCATACAGGATATCTAGAGACTTCCGGCGGAACCAACAACAGCACTAGCTACTATTACAACAATTCAGTTAAGATGCCGGAAGAAGGCGGTCTTCATTTCCTCAGGATAAACGCTACAAACAATTCCGCAGCATCTTTTGAAAACCCTGAAGGAGGAACTGCCATACCGTTCCAGATAGAAACCCATCTAGAGGGGGATCTGATAGTCAACAACACAGAAGGTGGGTGTAATACCGATACTACAAGATGTGAAAAAGGAGCTACTCTAGATTTGTACTTCAACGAGGATTCAAACAAGGCTACAAACGTATCAGTCAACGTCACAGGGAACAGTAGCGAGATATGGTCTGGTGAATTAAATGAAGAGGATGACGGTCTCTGGAAGACGAGCTACGATGTAAATAAGACTCTGAATGTTACCAGATACACGAGAACCCTTGACATAAACCTGACCGCGGAAAGCGATCTATCGAACTATTCTACTTCCAAGCAGGTAGAGCTTACTCCATACAACATCTCAGAGAGAGGTACTTCTACAAGCGTTTCAAAGGGAAGCGAGTTCGACATAGAGTTCCAGACAATCTATCCCTACTCGGGTATGCCTCTTGAAAAAGACCAGATGGACCAGTTCTACGTGGAAATGTCATATCCTAACGGTTCGCAGCTTTTTAACGATACTGTAGGAGAAAATGGAGATATATCGGACGAATACTACTCAAAAGACTCACAGAGCTTCCTTTATTCCTATAGTATTCCTGATAACTGTACTATAGGGGACTACAGTATCATAATTAGGTCAAAGGGTGTGTACGGGGCTGAAGAAACCAAAGAGTTCCAGACGTATGTCTACGAACCATCAGAGGAAGATTCAAACCTCATCGTGAAGGATATATCCAGCTCTATAAGCTCTTCAGATAGCACAGAAAAAGCTGAAAAAGAATTCAAGTCTACAGGCCTCAAGGAAGGAAACGTAGTGATTGTAAATAACGGAACAGAGCCTGCTATTTATAATATAACTTATAAAAGTGATTTTTCGGGTATAACGAACTCTAAAGCAGAGTTCGCTGGCTCTATGCACGAACTCCCTGCAGTGATCTATCCTGAAAGGCAGCACATAGTAAAACTCAATTTCACTCTTGATGAGAGAACGGATTACGTAGGTGGCCTGGTTTTTGAAGTTGAAGGGAATACCTACCAATACCAGAGGACTGTGGATGTAAACTTCTCTTTCCAGGAAGAAGAGACCTGCAAGCTTAAAAACGGTACTCTATGCCTCTATTCTCAAAGCGTAGACAGGTATTACAACACTACGGGAGAGAAGCTGTTAAATGTGGTTGTAGAAAACCAGGACGGGAACAATACTACAGTAGAAGCGAATCCACAGGGCAATCTTTCCAGTATAATAGAGAAGAAAGAGGAAGAGATCACAGCCCAGTCCAACACCAGTTTCAGCTTCCATATCAACGGAGTAGCCGAAAACAACGGGGTTTATCAGGACAACATAACTTTCATCGACAGCTCGAACAACACAATCAACCTCTCCACAAGCATAGAGATGGATGTACCAGAAGGGTCTATCTCAGCCGGTCCTCTCTACAGTAAAGACCTAGGAACAGTTGTAAAAGGTGAAGCGTTCGAATTCCCGATCCAGATAAACAATACAGGAGACAGAACAGTTCAAAACATCACAATAAGCAGTAACGACCTAAATATTGACTCCGAAATTAAGGAGAACGAAATCTATGTAAGTATAGAGCCTGAAGGTAGCGTAAATCATACATTAACAATTGACACAGATACAATAGCTGCAGAAAGCCATACAGGAGACTCAGAGGCTGAATTCAAGGTCACTAGTTCCTCCGGAGTATCTGACTCGTTCCAGGTCTCCCTGGTCGTAAAGAGAAATCTGACGGAAGAGTTTGACTCGCTTGAAAGTACCGCCTCCGATATTGAAGATAGGATAGTCGGGCTAACAAATGTAAGTGAAGACGAAATAAAAGATCTAAACGACACACTTGAGTCCGTTAGAGACAAGATAAGTCGGGCAAAGACTGCTTGGGGCAATAAAAACTACGAAAGAGCGGATACAGTACTATCTAAAGCAGAAGAGGATAGTAGTGGCCTTCAATCAACGTTAGACGAGGTTGAAAGTAGCGATACTGGTGGTGGGGAAGACGAACAGAACGGTGAAGGAACAGACAGTAAAGATGGAGAAGGAGGAATAAACCCTATGCTGATAATCCTGCCTCTTATAATACTCGGTGTTGTTGGCGTTGTAGTCTACCTTAGCCTGGTCCCGGAGGAAGAAGAGGGGTCGGAAGGACCGAAGTTTCCTACAAGGTAGGACCGGATAGTTTTTATGTAAAAGAGACTATATTCCATACATGGTACAAGGCATGCTCGAGACCTTTTTACAGTCAAATAACCTGGTTCTCTTCATAGTCCTGATACTCCTCTTCGTAGTCGCTTACAAGCTTCTAAAGGCGATAATCGAGGTAGGGATAATCTCAGTTCTCTCAGGCCTATTCCTCGTTGCGCTCAAACAGGCTGGGATGGGTCCGGCTGTCACAATCAACCGCTTCTTCACATTTATGGTACTTGGCGCGGCGTTATACATGGTATTCTCCTCCGCAAGCCTATTTATCCGGATTGGGAAGAGGATATTCCATGGAGGAAAGGCTATAGGCAAGAAGGCGAAGCCGTACCTAGAACGAGATAAAGAAGAGGAGGAAGACGAAGAAGGGAAAGAAAATAAGGAAAAAGTGGTCGTGTTGGATAAGGCAGGGGAAGGCTAGCCTCCGATACTTATACTGGACTCGCCCTCGCCTAACTCCGCCTCAAAGACCTTCCCGTCCATAAATATTTCTCCAGAGCTAAAGTTTTTCCCGAACTCGCCTGTGAAGGAGGTAACCTTCACTGAATCCTCGTTTAAGGAAATATTCTTGCCCTGGGAGGAAAAAACTCCGCTTATAGAAGAAAGCTCAAACTTTCTGTTGGGTATCTTGGAGGCAGACAGTAACGAAGGATTGTCTACAACCAGCTTTACTTCCTGCTGCTTATCCGCTTGGAAAGGAAGCGATCCAAAGTCCACCTTCTCAAACTCTCCGTCGAGTGTGATGTTTCCGTTAAAGTCTAGCTCACCGGTGTAGTTGTTGAATCGAACATCGAGATTGGAGATGTTTGAATATAGACCTGAAACCTTTAAACGGGCGTTTTCACCCTTTATATGGACCTTAGGTACTTTTTTACTGAACTTGAGGGTCATGGGCTCACCGTACTGAAACGAAGCCCCTATAGTAGTGTTCGCAGGCTTTGTACTGGAGAAAAATCCTCCTGTACCTTCTCCAATGCTTCTTAAACTTTCCTGAAACATTTCATAGAGTGTATTTATATCTGCAAGGTCTGAGGTTGTAAGATTTCCCTGCGCCATTCCTATAGCTATACCGTACAGGGTAATGAATACCGCAGCTACAACTTTCAAGTCCATAACAGAACTATATTGGGTGAGGAGAATAAAAAGTATTTCCACTCCCGAGAAAAACACCACTTACAAAAAGCCCAGCGGATAAATCTTTTGTATGTACAAATGCGTAGTTGTAGAGCCTGAAATAGAAGGAAATCTTGGTTTTCTTGCAAGGACTATGGAGAACTTTGGGATAGAGGAGCTTATACTTGTCAACCCAGACTTTCAGATAAGCGAGAAAGCGAGGCAGAAAGCGATGCACGCTCAGGATATGATTGACAAGGCAAAGATAGTAGAAAGTCTTGAAAAGGCGCTTGAAGAGGTAAACTATGCGGTAGGGACCACAGGACACAACGCGACGAAAACCAACATTCTGAGGAACTCTGTAGCTCCAGAAGAAGTAGCGAAAAAAGCATCGGAAGTGGAGGGTAATGTGGGAATAGTCTTAGGAAGAGAGTCTAAAGGCCTTACGAACAAAGAACTGGAGAAATGTGATCTTGTCTCTACGATTCCTACGTCAGAAGACTATCAGGTAATGAATATAACACATGCCGCGGCAGTTTATTTCTACGAGCTGTTTAAGCATTCGGGAACTAAGGAAAAGAAAGGTAAGGCAAGCGGCAGAGAGGAGAAACAGGTTCTTGAAAATATATTTAAAGATATGATGAACAGTGTAGATTATTCTGAGGAAGAGCAGGAAAAAATGACTCATTCATTCAATAATATGTTAGGTAGGGCTATGGTCTACAAAAACGAGGTAAATGCTCTGATAGGAAGCTTCAAAAAAATAAAATCAAAGCTAGGTGAAAAATGATGGTATTCGGACTTTTCGGCGGCGAGGCAAATATAACGCAAATGTTGTTATCACTTCTTATGCTTATGGCCTTTTTCATATTCTTCCCAAGGCTTATGGCGTTCCAGATGATATACAAGATAAGGAAATCGCTTAAAGTGATTCAAAAGAACGCCCTAGAAGCAGAGGAAATGTTTCTGAGTTCTATAGCAGAAAAACCAAACGAAGATCTCAAAGAAGACCTAGAACCGATGAAGAACATGGTTATCTCGCCCCCATCCAACCTAGACCCATCAGGGATGTTCGAAAAGCTTGAGAACGTTCTAGACTCCTCTCAGGACAAGGTAGAAAGGTATGTCGAATCGCTCAACCCTGAGATGGATGAGGAAAAGAAGGCAGACATGAAGATGGCGTTCCAGGGAGTCTATGGAGCGAACCAGATCTACGTGATGATAAGGCATTTCAAGAAGCTTATAGAAGATACCAATAACTATCAGATAGGCCAGATGATTCAGATGATGCTCCCGCTCTACAAAGAACTATCTGAATCCCAGAAAAAAGCTACTGAAGCTTTCGTTAACAACGTACCTATAGGGGACTCAGTAGGACCGCTAATCGCGGCAAAGCTCACTGAGAACGAGCCGGAAGAGAAGGCTGAGAATATAATGGTCTCGGAGGAAGACTTGGATGGAGAAAAATATGTGGTAGTCCAGAGCAAGGGTCCTGGCTCAAGGCTAGGAAAATACGGAGACGCGCTGGAAGAAATAGTCGAAGATAACGATGTAGAAAAGATTTTGACTCTCGACGCCGGAATGCGATACGAGGGAGAGGAGACAGGAACGATAGTAGAAGGATCAGGAGTTATGATGGGTGGTCCAGGTGTGGAGAAAGGAAAGATTGAAGAAGTAGCAGTAGAGAACGACCTTCCTTTAGAAGGATACATAGTCAAGCAGAGCGGCCCACAGGCCTCTAAGCCTATGCACAAGAAGATATGGAACGCTCATGAAAATGTTATCAGGAAGGTAAGGGATGATATAAGGAATTCAGAGGGCAAGCTTCTGATAATCGGAGTAGGAAACACCTGTGGCATAGCCAATACGAGAGAAGATGTCGAAGGTGTTGAGAACAAGCTGAATCCTTACTGGTTGAAGCAGGAAGAGGAAACTACCAGCTATTACGGTCTTATGCGTGCTTTTCCTGTAGGCGGAAGTCAGGAAAGGAATAGAAGCGAGAACAGCTTCCAGCTGTTCCAGAGTATCGTCCGGTAGAAAACAGGAGTCACTTTATAAAAATTAACCCTAACCTGTTAAGAGGAGGATAGAAATGGGAATGAAACCAGGCAGTGTATATAGAGACGTTCCAGGACAGCCTTACACAAGGATGTCCCAGACAAGCGATAAGGACAACTACATCAAAGGAGCCCCAGCTTCGAAGATAGATATATTCGAGACAGGGAACAAAAACAGGGATTTTGAGAAGAAGGTAAAGCTTAAGGTCGAGGAGGAATGTACTATAAGAAGCAACGCGTTAGAATCCTCCAGGATCGCGGCTAATTCCTACTTGAAGAGAGAGCTTACTGTAGAAGACTACCATCTGAAGGTTAAAACATATCCTCACCACGTTCTGAGGCATCATCCACTCGCAGGAGTTGCAGGAGCAGACCGTTACTACGAAGGAATGCGTAAGCCTTTTGGAAGTCCTATCGGTAGGGGAGCAATAGTCGATGAGAGCCAGACAGTTATTTTGATAAGAACTGATGAGGAGAACATCAAGGAAGCAAGGAAGGCTGCTGATAGAGCCGGTATGAAGCTTCCTGTATCCTGTAAAGTCCATGTAGAGGACTAGAAGTTAATTCTCTCCTCTACTGAAAACTTCTTTCCACCAGATATTTAACTGGATTTTGCCAAAAAATTCAACATGGTCTACTGGTTCGAAGAGATTAAGGATCAGGATAGGGAGGAACTAGGAGAAAAAGCCTCCAATCTAGGGAAACTTATGGAGCATGAGGTAGATGTTCCTTACGGATTCGCGGTCGGTAAAGATGCGTTTGAAACATTTCTACGAGAAAATCAGATAAAGGAACGCATAGAAAAAAAGCTGCGAGAAGTTAATCCAGACGATTTAGAAAACGTTAAAAAAGTTTCAGAAGACATACAGAATCTTATAAGAAGCAAGGATATAACTGAAGAGGATGTAAGCGCTATAAAGGAAGCTTATGGAAATATAAATATAAGCAGAAAGGTGAGAAACGCTGGAAACAAAGCAGCAAGTCTTGTAGGGGGGCAGAGAGAGACTGAGTTCGTAGCGGTAAGGGCCTCGCCTATAGGAGGTAATTCTAGCCTCTACAAAACTAAAATAGGGGTAAACGGAAAAGATTCGGTCGTAGAGACGATAAAGGAGGTATGGGCTTCCTTTTACAGCCCGGAAGCTATATTCTACAGGAAAAAGAAGAGAGGTGCGGAATCTTTAGGAATAATAGTCCAGAAGATGGAAGAATCAGATGTTTCCGGATCTCTGTATACCTCCGACCCGCTCACAGGTCAGGAAAGCGTTGTTATAGAGGCTGTATACGGGATCGGTAGCTCTCTAAAGGAAGGTGCAGCACTGCCGGACCGTTTCCTAGTTGAAAAGTCTTCTGCGACGATAAGGAGTAGAGATATAGCGGAGAAGAAGTGGAAGATAGAGAGGGATCCTAAAACAGGAAAGACGGTAAAGAAGAAGGTGCCGTCGAGAGAAAGGGATGAGAAAACGTTAACCGACCAGAAGGTCAATAAGATATTGGAAAAGGCTAAAGAAGTTGAGAGGATACTAGGCGAGCCTCAAAAGATAGACTTTAGTTTAAAACGGGGCCAGGTGAGTGTAATAAGCTCGAGGAAAATGCAGACGGGCAATAAGCCCTCTACAAAGTCCGAAGGTGAAGGCTTCATACAAGGCTTCCCTGCTTCCACAGGCATAGGAGTAGGAGAGGCAAAGATTGTATACGATGCTTACAAGGTAGGAAACCCGGAAGGAAGGGTAATACTATGTTCAAAAGCCTCCAAGAAGCTTATAACATCCATGGAAAAGGCTTCAGCTATAGTGACAGATAGAGGAGGAATATCGTCCTCTGCAGCGGTATTAGCGAGGAAGTTTCATATTCCTATGCTAGTAGGATGCCAGAACGCTACGGACCGCATAGGTGAGGGAGAGGAGATTACAGCAGACTGCAACCAGGGTAAAATAATCAAGGGAAGTGCTGAATCAAGTCAGGCCGGTGGAAATAGAGGAGAAGGAGCGGAAAGAAAAGCTTTAACCGGTACAGAGGTTCTGGAGATTGAGGAAGAACCAGGTGGAAAAGTCTCTATAGAAAAAGGGAAAAGCACGAGATGGTCAACAGACTCTTTCAGAGAAGATAGTAAGATTTACAGGAGCTTGAGCGGTATAGAAGGGGGAGCATTTTTGATGGACTCATACAGAGAACTGGTGGATGTAGAGGAAGCGGTTGAGAAAGGTGCTGAGCAGATAATAATCGATGGAAGAAAGTTTGATAGTAAGATAGGAAAGGTATTAGAGGTTGTAAAAAGCCAGACAGACGCTGATATATCTTTGATAGCTGAAGAAAGTACAGAAGGCCTATATTATGCAATAGAAAGTGGTCTAAATTCTATAATAACTCCAGAGAGTGATAGATATAAGATTGAGAAGAGGTTAGAGAAAGCGGAGAGAAGGTTTATACTCAAAAAGCTCAGGGAGCTAGAATAGACTATGAGAAAGGCTGAGCTGAAGATTTTTCTATCGAAGCTTGAAGGATTTAGACAGCCTAAGCCTCACTTAGAGCAGTATAAAACTCCTCCAGATGTTGCCGCGGAGATGTTGATGCGTGCAAAACATATCGGCGGGAAAAAAATAGTCGATCTGGGGGCTGGAACTGGAATACTCACCATCGGCGCGGCTATCCTGGGTTTCGAGGCGAAAGGGTATGAAAAAGACTCTGAAGCGCTTGAGACAGCTAAGAAAAACTTGGAAAAGGCTGAAGAAAAATACGGAGAACTATCAGCGGATTTCGTGGAGTCTGAGGTGAGTGAAGCTGAGGGAAAAGGTGATATAGTAGTTATGAACCCACCTTTCGGAATTCAAAAGGAGGACAGTAATTTAAAGTTTCTAGAAAAGGCTTTTGAGATCTCTAGTAAAGTCTTATCGCTAATGCATAGGTCGGAGAATCGGCTCACTAGGACTAGAAAATTTATAAAAGAATTTGCTCAAAAAAGAGGTTTTGATACGGAAATAGTTGGGAGCTACCGCCTTGGCCTCCCCAATTCTATGAAGTTCCATGAAAAGGATAAAAAGGCTATAAAAGTAGACCTCTACTATTTCAAAGGTGAATGATTATGAATCTCAAAGCAGAAGAAGAAGGGAATGCAACAGTCCTGAAGACTGAGGAAGACAAACACACAGTGATGAACCTTGTGGAAGACTATCTCTGGAAAGTAGGAGCAGACGCTGGTTATGATAAGGGACATCCATACGTTGGAGAGTCCAAACTGATAATAAACCACGAAAATCCTGCTGAAGCGATTGGAAACGCTGTAGAAAAGGCTAAAGAAGATCTTGAAGAGCTTAAAGATCAGATCAAATGAAAAAGCCTAAACCAGAGACAAGGATTCTCGGGATAGACGATGCTCCTTTTGAAAGAGGAGACGGCTGTACAGAAATAATTGCTTCGCTTTTTCGAGGTAAAAAATCACTTGAAGCAGTTTTAAGCGCGGAAGTGGAGATAGACGGTCTGGATTCTACTGAAAAAATAATCGGGATGGTTAAAGGCTCGAAGTTCTACCCACAGATCCAAGCTGTTCTTTTAGACGGCATAACCTTTGGCGGCTTCAATATAGTTGATATGGAACGTATGGCTTCAGAGCTAGACGTTCCAGTTATAGCGGTTACAAGAGGAAGACCGGACAAGGAAAGCATATACGAGGCGGTAGAAAACCTGGAAAACTCGGAAGAGAGGAGTTTTTTAGTAAAAAAGGCTGGAAGAGTTTATAGTAAAGAGACAGGAAATGGAAAACTCTATTTTCAGTTCAAGGGAAGCAGTGAAAAAGAAGCAAGACAAATATTGGAACTGGCTATAGACGAGTCAATACTCCCGGAACCTGTAAGGATCTCACATATCATAGCTACAGGAGTAAAGACAGGGGAGTCAAGCGGTGATGCATGATGAAGAACGGTTTTGAAAACGATATATTTTTCGTTATAGTAGCGCTTGTACTAGCTTTTGGTATCTACCAGTCTTTAGGAACTGCTTTATCCACTGAAACACCTATTGTATCGGTTGTTTCAAACTCGATGAAGCCCACGTTTCAGAGAGGGGATCTGGTAGTTGTAAAAGGAGAAGAGTTTAACCGTATAAAAGAAGAAGATATAATAGTCTACAAGAGTAAGAACGATCAAGTAAACCTTTACATGCCGCCTATAATCCATAGAGTTGTGAACAAGTCGAATAGCTCCTTAAGCACTAAGGGGGACAATAACAAATACCAGGTAAAGGCTTGTATAGATTCGAGGCTGGAGATAAAAAGCGAATGCGGTCCTGGAGAGGAGACAATAGATCTGGAAGAAAACGTTACTGCGGAGCAGATAAGAGGAAAAGCTATATTTATAGTTCCCAAGCTCGGATATCCAAAAATACTACTTACAGACTTTCTAAACGCAGTTTTGTAGCCAGATAGATGCGGCAAAATCGTAGAGAGATTTTTAAAACTTAGGTCAAAAATGGGGCTAGTAACCTGTTAGGCTGTTCTAGGAGGATAAAAAATGGAGTTTTGCGACGAATGTGGCGGCATAATAGTGCCTGAGAAAGAGGGTGGAGAGACACATTTCAAATGCCGCAGCTGTGGGAAGAAGTACAGGAAGGAAGAAGGAGAGATGGTTATAAGGGAAGAAAAGAACAAGAATCGCGAAGACCTTGTTCTGGAGGACCAGGAAGAAGAAAGTCTTCCAGTAACAGACGAAAAATGTCCTGAATGCGGGAATGATAAAGCATACTGGTGGATGGAGCAGACAAGAGCTGCAGACGAGCCGAAGACCCGGTTCTTCAAGTGTACGGAGTGTGACCATGCCTGGAGAGAGTACGATTAAACTGTTTCTAAAGAAGGCCTGCTAGATTTGCTAGGGCTCCAGCACCTATAAAAGTCGCTATAGAGCTTCCAAGATTGACTAGAAAGAATATAAGGAGTAACCTGGTTGCCTGGTTTCTCCAAAGCTCTCTGTACGACTCTATCTCTCCTAGAGCTTCTAAATCACCTACTTTAGGCTGTCTGACTTTGTTTTCTGTCAGCGAAGCGACCATACCTGCTGGTAGTGCTGGGTTTATTGAGGTGAAGGGAGCGGCTAAAAAGGATACTAATACGGTGAAAGGATGGGCCAGAGATGCTAACGCTCCTACAGCCGCGAAAGAAGCGTTGAAAATGAACCACTGGAAGAACATTTCCTTTGCAGTGCCCAATCCAAGCACTACCACCCCGTAAAGGAATAGAAGGATTACAACGGAAGGAACAGCATATTTTGCAATCTTTAGAACACTTATATTAGATTCTATACTCTCAAGCTGGTCTATATCCGCTCTATTGTCCTGCTCGAGTCTCTCCTTTATACCTTCCACATGTCCTGCCCCGACCACCGCAAGTATCGTCCCTCCTTCCGCTTCGAGGATCTTTTCAGCCATGTAAGAGTCTCTTTCGT
>JALIDQ010000016.1 GCA_022865275.1 Candidatus Nanohalarchaeota archaeon QJJ-9
TACTTTCATGGACTGTAAGGGGTTGAAGTATTTGGAAAGCCAGGAAGGTTACCAGGAGATCCATGAGTATTATGAGGAGATGAAGGCTGAGATCCGTGAGGTGAAGAAGCGGTTTGATGAGGATAAGGAGGTCTATGACGGGAAGAAGCTGGTATTTTTCGAGTTCCAGTCACCCTACCACATCAACTCTTCTATCGCTACTCAGATTTCTATCGACAAGGAGGAGTGGATTTATGTTATTGCCAAGAAGGAGGACGGTAAGGTTAATGTCTCGGCGAGATGCCAGTCGGGAAGGCTTGACCTTGGGAAGACTCTACGCGAAGCTCTGCCTGAGGAGGTGGGTGAGGAAGCTGAGGCTGGGGGCCACAGAAACGCTGCTGGTGCTTCTTTCTCGTATAAGTTCCTTGACCGGTTCAAAGAAAAGCTTCTGAATAGCATCGACGACTTCGAGGACTAGCTCTTCTGAACTTTTAGGAAGATGTGGTCTTTTTCGTAGGGTGCAAGAGTTGAGTTCCAGTCTATCTTGTACTCTTCCTCAAATTTTTCTTTTACCTGATTAAATATCTCTTCTGTGGGCCTAGATGAAGATATGGACTTTGCCTTAATCGCTATAAGTGCTACACCGCCCTCTTTGAGAAAGGTTTTGATATTTTTCTCTGCGATCTCAAACTGGTCGGGCTGGGCTATGTCCTGGAATACCACGTCTACCTTTCCGATGATCTCCTTGTATTCTTCTGGTTTTCTCGCGTCTGCAAGTATGGGAGCGAGGTTTTCTCTCTTATCTGAAAGGCTTAGTAGATCGTTTATAACTTTGTGAGAGTATTCTACCGCGTATACTATTCCTTTTTTGACTATATCGGATACGTGGGAAGGTGTTGTACCTGATGCTGCTCCTAGATAGAGTACTTTAGAGTCTTTTTTGATGCCTGTCTGTGGTATTCCTTTTTTGATAGCTGCGCCGAGTTTGGATCGGTTGGGGTTCCATTCTCTGTATTCTTGCCCGTCTTTCTGCATAAGGTTTTCTCCATATACTTTTTCTCCGGGCACGAGGTTCTCTGTGTATAGTTTCTCTCCTTTTTCCCAGACTCCTGAAAACTTTTCTTCCATTTTATCCACCTAGCTCTTCGAATTTATCCTCTATCTCATGTTTAAGGCTTTTTCCTTTGTAATCTCCCCCGTAGAAGTCTAGTCTTGCTGCGATCGAGGCTTTGTTGGCGATGTATCGGGATATTTTTCCTCTTTCCCCATCTGGAGCTTTTTGTACTTTAGGATGCATGTATAGTATCCCGTGCTTTGGAGCTGATCCCTTGCCTTTCATATGCCTGAACAAAGCTTTTTCTGCGCCTAGGACCTGGATGGTTGAAGAGGGCATTTTTGCAAGTTTTTCCAGTGAGCCTGCTAACGCTACCATTCTTCCTGTAAGGACTTTGCCGAGTACTGCGGAGAGGTTGGGTGCTATCTGTTCTGCAAGATGTTTTACGTAGTTTTCTACTTTTTTCCTGAGTTCGTGGTTTTCTGCGGTCTTTTCTGCCAGTTTTTTTATGATTTCTTTGTCTTTTTCGTCCAGTTCCATGCCTGTTGAGCCCTCTGCAAGGCTTTTGAACCCTGGAATTTCTCCTCTTTCCGGATTTTCTGCGACGAGTTCTGCAAATTTCTGGTGGTTTTCCAGCTTGTCTTCGAACTCAGGGAAATGGAGCTTGTACCATGGTCTGAGTCTTTCTATAAGCTTGTTGTTGACTTTGTCTAGGTCGTCTAGCGCTCTTGATGCCTGAACTAGAAGCTGGTCTTTTGACTGCGCTTTTTTTAAATTTTTCTTGGTGTATTCCTGTGCGACCTGTCTCTGTAGTTCGTAAAGCTCTTTCTTGCTTTCGATAATCCCTGCTTTTTTACCTAGCTCTACCGCGTCCATCTGTTTTTGTTCTATCTGGTATTCTTCCCTTATCTCTTCCTCTTCTTCGCTTTTTTCCAGTTTTTCTACGATTTTTTCTGGTTCTCTGGGAAATTCTCTTTTTTCGATTATCTCTCCGTCTTCTACTACGAATACTCCTAGAACGTTTTTTGTGAGGAAGGGCATGGTTGGGATTTAGGTGAGACCTATAAAAATCTTGTCGAGTTTTAACAACCTTTAAAATGTTTTACTGTGAAGGTTGTTTTACGGTGTTAGAATGGGAAGAGTGAGGCCAAGACATATAAAACGAGTAGCGAAGACGCTAGTTGAGGACGATGAGGAACGGTTTGAGAAGGATTTTGAGCACAATAAGGATGTTCTCAAGGATTTAGGAGAGTTTGAGAGCCGCAAGATTCGGAACAGGGTTGCTGGCTATATTGTAAGGGTTCTTGAGAATAAGAAGTTCTAAATTACCTTTCAAACCTTATCTTCTTTTTATTTGTCTCTTGTTTCTTTTCGCTTGGTTTTTTCTCGCTTGAGAACTTGTCTTTTATGTTCTCTACTAGGTTGGATACTGTTGCTGTAGCCTCTTTTCCTGCTTTACTAGCCTTTTCTTTCGCCTTGGATGTTTTTGACTTCTCTTGTGGAGAATAGTCTTTTTTCTCATCTTTTCCTCCGGAGATTATATAAACTGCGATGCTTAGTATTACTCCTACCAGCAGTATTCCTGTGACTACGGCTATCATAAAGATATCTAAACCTTCTTCATCTGCTTTTTGTGTCATTTTGCTCTGTATCTCTTCTGCTATCTTTTCTGCTTTAGCATAGTTGTCGTTTTCTAGCGCGGTATTTGCGTTTTCTACAAGGCTTTTAAGCTCCGATTTTGTGGTCTCGTTATCGATGTTTTCTATCTTGGATTCTAGGTCTTCTACTGCGGTTGTTATGTTTTGTTTTGACTGATTGTCGCCTGGCTGTACTCTTATGAGGAGGGTTTTTTCCGTAGAAACGTTTTCTCCTTCTAATGAAAAGGTTTTATTATCTATTCCCAGGCTCTGGTTTTCTTCGGCTTTCAGGGCGACTTTTATCGTCTTATTGGCGTTTTCTTCTATATCGAACTCTTCAGGAGTTATACTCTCTACGAAGCTTGTGAAGCCTGTTTCTATTCCTTCTAGGTCCCGACCTCCTGAGTTCCAGATTTCAAATGTTATGTTTTCTTCCTTTCCTCTTTCGAGGTCTACGGTGTCAGGATAGTCTGTCACGCTTATTTCAGGTTCCCCTAGTTTTTCTTTTACCGTTATTGTCTTTGTGATTTTTTCGTTACCGCATTCGTACTCTACTTCGATTTCTGCTTCTCCCTCGAAGTCTTCGGTGGTTTCTATTGTGATTTCTATTGTCTCAGTCTCGCCTGAATCGACTGTGAAGTCTGCCTCATCTATCTCCAAGTTGTCTATGTATGAGCTGTCGGAGGATGCTGAGGAGTCTACTGTAGCGGACGCGTTTCCTGTGTTTTCCACGTCTATCTCAGCGGTTACTGTTTCACCTGGCTCTGCTTCTATTACAAAGTCGTCTGTCTCTTCTATCTCGTATTCGGAATCGGTTGATTCTGTGCCTAGGTTTGGTGTAGTGTAGGCTTGGTCTACTGTAAACTCCCAGTCGCTTATAGTCTCTGAAGATTGGCCTATTCTGTCTTCTACTGTATAGGATGTCCCAAGGCTTACTTCGTAGGTTTCGCCGGCCTCTACTGTCTCTGAGAAGGAGATTGTCGCGGTATGGTTGTTGTCTTCGATTGATACGTCGGCGTCTATATCGTTTCCGTTGAATTCTGGATTTAGTTGATCGTTTACTTTGTCGCTTGTCAGCCCGGCTCCGTTGTCTTTTATCACAGCCTGGATTTCTACTGTTTCTGATGTTCCGTCGATTGTTTTTGTGCTTATAGGGCTCCTTGAGTCGAGGTAAGGTCCTTTCGAGTCTATATACGCGGTGGTGTTCTGGTTTACCAAGTTTCCGGCTTTATCTTTACATGTGATTTCTATATCGTGCTGTTTTTCTGTGCCTGAGTCTGCTTCGTAGGTTATAGGCGAAGAATCTGAGGTAAAGCTCCCGTCCGGTCCTTCCGCCTCAAAGCTGCCTGCTGAAGAGATATTATCTGTACAGCTCACGTTCAGGTCTACACCGTCTTTGTACCAATCGTTGTCGTTGTTTGTAACAGGACTTCCCTGTCTATCTATAGCGGTTATATTCGGCTTGCTAAAGTCTGCGGTAAAGCTGAAGGACTGGTTTACCATTTTTCGGCTTTCTGTATCGTTTACTGATGCTTTTACGGTATAGGTTGCGTTTGATGCTAGCGAATTGTTGGGCTCAAAGGCGACTTCTAGGATAGTGGCGTTTGAATGGTTTATGTTCTCTGTGAAGTTTAATGTACTGTCCTGATGGTCGTATAGAGAACCGTTGAACCACGTCTTCAGCGTCGAATTGTCTATCGCATTTACGCCGCTGATATTGAACCTTATCTCCGGATTTTCCTGGCTTGTAAAGTTCTCGGGCTGTATTGTTGACTTGTCTATCCAAGGACTGTTGTCTATTGTGACGTTGATGCTGGTGAAGTTATCATTGGTTAGTATATCCATAGCCTCTGCGTTTAGCTTGTATTCGCCTTCTACAAATTTTGTAGTGTTTATAGTGAAATTGTATATATTTCCAGTAATATTTGAAGATATTGTAGGGGATCCTTCTTCTCCTTCTAGGCTGTAGATACTTGTGGAGTTTTTTAGATAGATCTGGACTGTTTCGTTGTCTACACCGGCTAACCCATCTTCTACGGAGAGATTTCCTTTGACGATTCCTCCGATAGGACTTTCGTTTTCAATATTCAGAAAGTTCAGTTTAGGACCTGTTGTATCAACGGTTAAGCTCCTATCCTCTGAAACCTCTCCTACATCCGCTGTATTATCATCGTCCGCATCACAGAAAGCTCTCCACGCATAAATCCCGTCCGAAGGCGGACTATCAGGGTTTATAACTGTGGAGGTGTTGTTGTAGGTTGACTCGTTGAAAGCTATTGTAGAATAGCTTCCTGAGGTATTGGCCTGAATAGAGCAGTTAAGGCTTGAATTCGTCCCCGAGTTATAGCTTATATTGAAGCTCGGCTGTGTTTTGTTTGTTATATTACCGTCTTCAGGGCTGTGCAGGTTTATCTCCTGTATGTATGGGTCTAGGGTGAAGTTGGTGTACCAGTGGTTGCTTGTAGAGTTATTAGCTCCAAGCTGGACTGTAAAGTTCCATTTTCCAAAATCGTTGTCATTGGA
Source organism: Candidatus Nanohalarchaeota archaeon QJJ-9 (assembly GCA_022865275.1). GTDB lineage: Archaea > Nanohalarchaeota > Nanosalinia > Nanosalinales > Nanoanaerosalinaceae > JALIDQ01. The sequence continues at coordinate 5,194 of JALIDQ010000016.1, forward strand.
AAGATTAAGCTTGAACTGGTATACGTAGGGATCTCCGGAATCTGTCTCGTTGTATATAGGCGTTCCACCGAGTTGGGATGTAAGGTTTATCTTCTTATCTCCGGCATAGTTGTCTACGAATGAGAAACTTTGGCCTTCTGGAGTAGCATAGCTTATCCCCATCTTGAGGTTAGAAGCGTCGAAACTGAAGTTGTTGTACACGGTAAGGTTCTGAAGGGTTCCGTTGATAGGTCCAGAGTTCGAGACGTTTATCTGAGCGGTACAGTTCGGGTTGCAGTTGTAAAAGGTCTGGTTGGAGGTAATATTGATACCCATTGCCTCGTTGCTATAGACCTGCTCTCCTGCTGTTACTAGGGTTGGTAGGAAGACTGTTGCGGTCAGGACTGTTAAAATTGCCAGAAGATTTTTTCTACTTCCTTTCATTTAGGATCCCTGTTGGTAGTAAGACTGGTTATGGAATTTAAATTTCTTCGGTTTAAATGTTTCGCTGTAATGAATCTTTTAGCTCTGAATTCCGGGGGGATAGACTCTCCTGTAGCCACTAACCTGATGCTTGAGAGAGGCTTCTCCGTCGACGCGATAGTCTTTGACAACCAGCCCTTCTCCGACCAGAAGGACAGGGATTTAGCCCTAAAAACCCTGGAAAAACTTTCCGAGCTGCATAACACGGAAATAAAAGCGTATATCCTACCTCACGGGTTTATACAGGAAAAATTCCTAAACGAAGCGGATGAGGAGGAAGTCAAATACTCCTGCCTCTTCTCGAGAAGAACTATGATGAGAGCAGCTTCAAGAATCGCAGGGGAAGACTACCGCGGACTGGTTACTGGAGAAAACCTCGCACAGGTCGCTTCACAGACACTGGACAATCTCGTAGTGATAGACGAATCCGCTGGAAAAGAAGTTATCCGACCTCTTCTGACCTGGGACAAGGAGGAGACTGTGAACAAAGCGAAGGAAATCGGTACCTATGACCTATCTATCCAGGGTGGAATCGTCTGTGCTTCCAATCCCGACTACCCCGAAACCCATGGAGCTATCAAAGACCTCAAAGAGCTTGAAAAGAAGTTCGAAATCGAAAAGCTGGTCAAAAAGAGCATAAAGGATAAAAAGGTTAAAGAACTCTCCTAATTCACTAGATTATCGTATATTTCTGGAACTGACTCGTTTCCATACTCCTTTATCGACGCTTCCACATCCGGAATAACGTGCTCTGGTTTTATATCCTGTGAAGGAATTGCCATCGAGTTTTGGGCTACTTGGGATTTATCGGGGCCGGGTATGGTGATATAGACCTTTTTACCGCTATGTTTTGCGGTTATCTTTTTAGGATAAAGCTTCTGGTCTTCTACAAGTTCGACTATTTCCTCATAGTCCTGAACGTCTGTCTTGTCTCCTTTTCCTGTGGTGATGCGTTTCGGTTCTACTCCTATATCTGCTAGAGGCTCTGAAATGTCCTTGACCTCCTCCGCGTAGCCCTGGTAATGTAAATCTTTTGCTTCCTGTATCATCTTAGCTTTCTTTTTCGTGTCCAGATTCTGCTGGTTGAAGATCTCCGCTCTGTAGAACCAGCTCTCCCAGTCACGCCTTGCTTTTCTTGTGGGCTGCCCAAGGTTCAGTTTGGAGGTTATGGAGGTATTCTCAGAGCTTAGCTTATTCTTTACCTCCTCTAAATCCGGTTCCGAGCTCTTTTCCTCGCCTATCTGTGTATGGAATTCTCCACGAGATTTGTATAGCTCGAGAACCGCGAACTGGCTGTTTTTATCTCTTCCAGTCAACACTAGCCCGAGTCTTAGTGGATAACGCTGATTTTTTCCGCTGTTAGTGTGGATGTAGCCCTGTATATCCACTGCTTCGTCTATTTCCTTCAGAATCTTCTTCTCCATCACGTTTGGAATCTTTTCTTTTGCTTCTTTTTCCTCAGACGTTTTTTCCTGATTTATGTAAAGGGTTTCCCAGGATTCTATCTCTTTGTTAACCATAGAATACCATATCCTTCGTTTTTTAAACTCCTGATATATAAATCTTTATGCTGAGCTATAATCCATCAGTAACAAATTTTTATATCTTGTTAAGACATTTCTCTCCATGCAGTCTTATTCCCGTGAAAACCAGGAAATGAACGGTTTTAGGAGTAAATACAGGGAACTGGAGAGAGGTATCTTCAAAGAGATCAAAGCTCTTAAAGAAGACCTGAACTCTCAGGAAGTTGGTTCAGGGGATTACTGCGATTTTGAGATAGGTATGGAAGCTATAAAGCCCGAGGTAAACTGTCAGAACCACTACGAACTTAGTTTGTTTGTTCTAGAGAATGAAGCTGCGGGCAAGAAACGGGAAGGGATTGCGGAAGTAGAGCTTTATCCTTCAAAACTTTATTATAACCTTAACATGGCTTTAAACAGCTCCAAGGAAATAAAAGAGTTCTTGGACCGGTTTGTAGATGAGAAAGGCTTGGAGAAAGAGGTTCCAGAATTTCTAACCTAAAAGTTCTTCAGCAAGTTCTTCTGCTTTATCCTTCTCTTCTACCCTAAAGACTAGCTTGCCGGGTTTGATAGAGATTTTTTCACCATCGTACTTGATTATCGCGAGGTGAGGGGTGTCTGATAAAAATTCGACTTCTTTATTCTCAAGTTCGTCCTTTATTTCACCTACTTCCGCGTCTACTAGGGCGTTGAACCCGCCTTTACTACATTTCCTTACCTCGAACTCCATACCTGTTTTTTCTGTTACGATAGTATTAAATCCCTTGGTGAGGAACTGTTAACCGACAAACACCGACAACTCAGAAAGGTGCTCTAGATGCAATGCGAGATGTGCGGTAAAGAAGCGGAACTTAAAAAAACCAAAGTCGAGGGTGCGGTTCTCAAACTATGCAAAGACTGCCAGACAGCTGGCGAGGTAATCGAATCCTCGGGAAGCAATTCCAGTTCTGGCAGGAAAAAGAAGAAGAGCAAAAGCAGGCCCAAAGAGCAGAAAAAGATCCTTGTAAGAGACTACAGCGAGAAGGTTAAAGAAGCGAGAGAATCCAATGATTGGACTATAGAAGACCTAGCAGACCGTATCAACGAGAAAGAATCTGTTATACATAGAATCGAATCTGGTAAGCTGAAGCCTGACAAGGAGCTTGCAAAAGAGCTTAACTCCGCTCTCGGAGTAAAGCTTTACAAGAACAGCTCCAAGCTTGACTACGAGGTACACGACTCTAAAAAATCTTCTAGCTCCGGTGCGACTATAGGAGATGTCGCCGAAGTGAAAAAGGAGGGCTAGCTGGAAGAGCTCACAATCCTGTCTAGCACTAGATGAGAGGAGTAAGCTATAAGAGCGAATATTCCAGGAACCAAGCTACCCAGGAAGGCTACGGAAAACAAGGAGACAAGTATGTAGAATCCTATAGCCCCTCTCTTAGTGTGAGTAACCTTCCTGTGCCTAGGCTTCAGCTCCTGGAAGAGGAGGAAAGTAGCTATTCCGGAAGAAGCTCCCGAAAGTATCGCTAGTTCTAGCTTAGGCAGCATAGCGTAGAATCCAAGGCTTCCTACAAAGAGCGAGAGGAACGCTTTGGTATAGCGATGTACAACTGAGTTCTGGTGGTCAACATCGGGAAAAACCGACCCCAAAAGGATGAAAAACGCGGTACCCACGACTATTTCAGGTGTGAAACGTATAAACGGGCTTAGGAGATAGATTGCTACAACAGAGATGATAGCTCCTAGTAGAAGATGGTCCTGGTAGTTGGGCATGTGTAAACTTGCCTCCGCAAGGTTAAAATAAACTCGGTTAGAAGGGTTATTGGGAAAATGAGTGGAGAAGACGAGTATAGAATACAGAATCTTAAAGGATTCAGAGAATTCCTTCCAGAAGAGTCAAAAGCAAGGAACGAGGTATTCGAGAAGATAAGCGAGGTAGTAGAGAGCTACGGGTTCAGGGAGATAGGAACTCCAAGCCTCGAGCCGATGGACCTATACCTTATCAAGTCTGGTGAAGAGCTTGTAGAACAGACCTACAGCTTTGAGGACAAGGGAGGAAGGCAGGTTACACTTCCTCCAGAAGAGACTCCTACCAGGGCGAGGATGGTTAAGGAGAACAAGGATCTTACAAAGCCCATAAAATGGTACTCATTCTCAAAGTTCTGGCGGTACGAGAACCCGCAGAAGGGGAGGCTGAGGGAGTTCTATCAGGTAAATATCGACATTTTTGGAGAGGATTCGATCAACGCGGACGCGGAGATACTCGCTGTTGCAGCGGATATTCTTGATGCTTTAGACCTAGAAGAAGCAGCTGAACTAAGGATAAACGACCGCAACCTTATGGAAGGAATAATCCAGGCTTATGGAATTGAAGACAGTCTGGTAGAGGAAATCCTGGACGTGATAGATGATAAGGAGAAGATGGACCGGGAAGAGTTTCTTGTCCAGCTTCAAGAGTTAGGCCTCTCAAGAGAGAACGCAAAAGTGGTCGACGAGCTTACAGAGATACGCGGCAGGTTTGAAGGTGTTTTACCTAAGGTAGAGAATCTTATACCGGATAAAGAAGAGTCTGAAAAAGCTTTTGAGAGGATTAAAAAGCTTAAGGGTAAGCTTGAGCAGTATGGGGTGCTTGACCGCTGCAAACTAGACCTTTCTATAATCCGTGGACTTGACTACTATACAGGCCTGGTATTCGAGATATTCGATAAAAAAGGAGACCTCAGAGCGCTATGCGGAGGAGGACGGTACAACGATCTTATACAGCTATTCAACGGGCCGGAGACGCCTGCGGTAGGCTTCGCGATAGGGGACGCGGTACTTGAGGAACTGATGAAGCGTGAGGGTGTATGGCCGGAGGAAGAGTTTGAGACTGATGTATATGTGTTAAACGTGTCTGAAGATGTTAGGCCTAAAGCTGTAGAGCTCGCGAACGAACTACGCGCGAAGGGTTATGTGGTGGAGACTGACCTTTCTGGCAGAAACTTTGGAAACCAGATGGACTATGCCAACCAGATAAACGCAGAAAATCTTGTAATCGTTGGAGAGAAGGACCTTGGCCAGGACCAGGTAACGGTCAAAGACATGGATTCTGGGGAGGAGGAGAAGGTTAACTTGGATGATTTTGCTGACTATTTCTAGGCAAGTTTCACTGACCCATTTAAAAATTGGTCTCGTATCTTTCTTTTATGAGTAGAGAAAAGGTTGTACCGGATACCTCGATAATAATCGACGGAAAGCTATCTGAACTTGTTGAAGAGGGTATCCTAGACTCAGCAAAGGTTTTTGTCTCTGAAGCGGTGGTTGACGAGCTTGAAAACCAGGCTAACCATGGAAAAGAGATAGGTGATGCGGGATTGGACGAGCTAGAGGAGTTACAGGAGCTTGCTAGCTCTCACGATATCAATATTGAGTTTGTGGGTAGGAGGCCTACCCAGGAGGAGATAGGCTTGGCAAAATCTGGCAGGATAGATGCTTTGATACGAGATCTTGCTGAGGAGAGAGATGCTACGCTTTATACAGCGGACTTTGTGCAGTCCAAGGTCGCTAATGCTAAAGGTATTGATTGCCAGTTCTTTGAGAAAGAGGAAGAGGTTAGTTTTTCTATAGTAGACTATTTTGATGATGAGACGATGTCCGTCCATCTGAAGCAGGGAAGGCCTCCAAAGGCTAAGAAAGGTATGCCTGGAGAAATCAAGTCCGAAGAAATCGGTGACCAGTCTTTGGGCTATCACGAGATAGATGAGATTGCGCGGGAGACTTTTGAGAAGGCTAAGAGCTCTGAGGACGGATTAGTTGAGATGAATATGAATGGTTCAACTGTCTTACAGGTAGAAGACCTTAGAATAGTTATTACAAGACCTCCTTTCTCAGAAAAAGTTGAGATTACAGCTGTAAGACCTGTGAGGAAGGTAGGTCTGGACGATTACTCTCTAACCGGCAAGTTCAAGGAGAGGTTGAAGGAAAAGGCTGAGGGCATTCTTGTCGCGGGAGCACCGGGCCATGGAAAGTCTACCTTTGCTCAGGCTTTGGCAGAGTTCTACGACGAGCAGGATAAGGTCGTTAAGACTATGGAGAAGCCGCGGGATCTCCAGGTGGGCGGAGATATAACACAGTATTCTTCTCTTGAAGGAGACATGGAGAATACTGGAGATGTTTTGCTCCTGGTAAGGCCGGACTACACGGTCTTTGACGAGGTAAGGAAGACACCGGATTTCGATGTCTTCTCTGATATGAGGCTTGCTGGTGTGGGCATGATAGGTGTTGTACACGCTTCTGAGGCTTTGGATGCGGTACAGAGGCTTATAGGAAGGGTTGAGTTGGGTGTTATTCCGCAGGTAGTTGATACTGTAGTATTTATAGAGGATGCTGAGGTCGCGAAGGTTTATAAGCTAGAACTGACTGTAAAGGTTCCTACAGGTATGACTGAGGAAGACCTTGCAAGGCCTGTTATACAGATACTCGACTTTGAGGACGATAGTCCAGAGTATGAGATCTATACTTACGGGGAGGAGACTGTGGTGATTCCTGTAGAGGACCAGGAGGAAGAAACTTCTACTCAGAAACTAGCAAGAGAACAGCTTGAGCACAAGCTTAGTCGATGGGTTTCGAATCCGAATATCGAGTTTGTAGGCAACGACCGTGTGAAGGTCTATGTCGACGAGGAGGAGATTCCTCGTCTGATAGGCTCTAACGGCGAGAATATCCACAGTATAGAGGATGAGATAGGTTTGAATATAACTGTTGAACCCCGAAACGCAACGCTTAAACAGTCTGCGGGCTTTGAGGTAAGCGAGGTCGGAAATTCTGTCGCTATAAAGGTTGGTGAACAGTTTTCTGGGGAGGAGGCTGATGTTTATTCGGTTGAAGAACATCTTCTAACCGCTACTGTCGGAAAAAACGGTCAGATTAGGGTAACTAAGGAGTCAGATCTTGCTAAGGAGATACTTGGAGCTTATGCTTCGGATAAGTTAGACGTTAGAATCTAGGTTACTATCTTTGAAGCGATTTCGTTTTCACCGTACTCGTCTAGTGCTTTCTGTATTTCCATCCTGTACAGAAGAGGCATTTCGTTTATTTTTGCCAGTTCGGCGTCTTCTGTAAGCCTTGATATCTCTTTAAGAAGTTTTATCTTCTGTATCTCGTGCTCTGAAAGTTTTTCTACGGTTTCTTTGAGTTTATCTGTTTCTGACATAGTAGACACTTTTTAGTTTTTATAATAAAAATCCTTTGTTAGAGAAAGATAAAGAAAAAAGAGAGAAGGAAGGCTAGTTATTGGTCTTCTCGTCGATCTCTTCCTCGAGACCGAGGTTTTCTGTAAGTTCTTTGTAGCGGTTTCTGATTGTTACTTCTGTAACTCCTACGATATCAGCTACTTCCCTCTGTGTTCTCTTTTCTCCTTCAAGTACCGCAGCGATGTACAAGGCTGCAGCGGCGATTCCAGTTGGACCTTTTCCGGAGAGAAGGTTCTTCTCTTTTGCCTGTTTGATTATCTTCCTAGCTCTTGCCTGTACCTCTCCAGACAGGTCCAGCTTTGCGGCAAACCTTGGGATATGGTCTTCTGGCTTTGCTGGGAGAATGTCTAGGTCTAGTTCTCTTGCGACGTAACGATAAGTTCTACCGATTTCCCTCTTGTCGATTCCGGATGCTTCATGAATCTCGTCTAGGGTTCTCGGTGTTCCCTGCTCTCTTGAGACTATGTATAGTAGAGCTGTAACTACAGATTCCATCGACCTGCCTCTTACAAGTCCTTTATCTACAGCTTTTTCGTAGAGCCTTGCAACTTCTTCGTGGACTGATTTTGGCAGGTTGAGGTAGGAAACTAGGCGGTTGAGTTCTGTGAGAGCGAATCCTAGGTTCCTGTCTTTGGATTCTGTTAGGCGGTTATGCCATTTCTGAATCCTGTAGTACTGCTCTCTTTTCTTTGATGGAACGTTGTAAAGCTCGCCGGAACCTTTTCCAATCTCTGTAGAAACTCCCATATCGTGCTTTGTGTAGGTTAGGGGAGCTCCTGCCCTTGACTTCTCCTTTCTCTGTTCTGCATCGAAAGCTCTCCATTCTGGAGATTCGTCTATCCTATTCTCATCGATTACAAGTCCGCAGTTATCACATACAAGCTCGCCTTTTTCTTCGTCTTCTGAGAAGTTACGAGACTCGCATTCAGGACATTCCGGATATTTTCTATCGCCTTCCTTCTCTTTTTCATTGTCTTTTTCTTCTTTCTTTGGTCTTTCTTCCATCTCTCCTTCCTCAGGAGCTGGAACTTCTTCTCCTGGAGTCTTGGCGGGGTTGGGAATATCATTAGGCTGACCAGGTACCTGGTCAACTCCCCCTTCTGCTCCTGGAGCTCTCTCTAGTCCAGCTTCTGGTGCGTTTGCAGATTCTTCTGTGATTTCGTCCGGTGTATAGTCATCTACTTCTTCTACCATAATTTTATCCCCTTTTGGTAACAAATTAACTTCAAAAACCAATTGTGAAGACTGGTTTATAAATGTTTGGGTGGATGGTGTAACCATCTAGTCACAATTGGTGAACGCCTTCCCCCGAAGGCGGGTAAACGTATTCGGTTGATTCCTTTATAAAGCTTTCGGTAATTTTATATATGATAAATGTGTCGACAAACATTCTTTTAAAATATTTCTGACAATTTCCTTCTATGAGAAACTCTATAAGGAAGGGTTTCAGCTTTGGTCTTACTTCGGGAATTATAACTACTCTTGGGCTGATTGTAGGGCTTGAATCAGGGACCAATTCCCGTCTTGCAGTGGTTGGGGGCATACTGACGATTGCCTTAGCGGACTCTCTTTCTGATGCGCTAGGAATACATGTATCAGAGGAATCGGAAGGCGATCATTCGAATAGAGAGGTTTGGATATCTACCTTTACCACCTTTTTCTCTAAGTTCCTGTTCGCCCTTTCCTTTGCGGTTCCTATACTACTCTTACCACTTACTAAAGCGGTATATGTTAGTGTAGGGTGGGGGTTGATTGCTCTGATATTGTTGAACTATTGGGTGGGATCTGTTGGGAATAATTCAAGGTTAAAAGTAATACTAGAGCATCTTACCATTGCTATAGTCGTAGTTATCGCATCCCACTTTGTAGGTGCTTGGATTTCCTCTGTTCTTGCTTAGTTTTCTTCTACGTGAATCCCAACTTTTTTATACTAAAGATTGTAACTATCTTTTGGTTACAAAAATGATGGGTGACGGGAACAGTTATGAACAGTGCAAGCTCCTGGGTAGAGACGGCCTTGAGTATGACCTGCTACTTGTAGGTCCTGCAGAGGATGAACTTTTACCCTCTGAAAAGTATTCTATGACTGAAATAGACGATATGAGAGAGGATGTAGCTGATCTTAACGTTGAGGACGCTCTTGATATCTTAGCAGGAATGGGAGAAAATCCTGCAGGAATGCAGAAGTATCTGTTGACTGCTAAAGGGGCTAAGATGTACATGAATCCGGAGACTTATGAGGCTGAGAAACGATTCTTGGAGGCTAAGATAGAGACTAAGTACCTGATGGTTCAGAAAGCATTGGATTTGTTCGAAGAGTCGGATTCAATTGATAAAGATTTGGGACATCATTTTTCGGTTGTTAAAAAAGATTTAAAAGAAGCAAAAGAGGCGCTTGAATCCCACAGCGCCTTTGAGAAGTCTGACTTTGAGGAGTCCGAGTTTCTATAGGACTTCTTTTTCTACGCTCTTGTTGTAGATCCAGGCTATCAGCACTCCTCCTATGATACCGTCCACAGCTCCGTAGATCCCTCCTACAAGGCTTCCCACCAGTGTGGGCTTGTATCCTATGTAGAATGTGCTGATAAGATCTACGAACTCTCCACCTATCTGGAACTGCCAGGCAAGTAGTCCTAGTACAAACGTGTAGAGGCCGATACAGACTCCGAATCCTATACCCAGGCTTGCCGGATCGATCTTCATCTTTTCTGCCATGGTTTCACCGTAGTTATATTGTTTTTCCTTCTATTTAATCCTAAGCCAGTCCAAGCTTCTCGTCTATCCCTTTCATCGCTTCTAGGGTAAGTTCGATAAACTCTTCTCTGTCAAGACCTACCTCCTTGCAGTACATTATCCTGTCCCTGTCTATGTTTTTGGCGAACGAGCTATCGTCAAACTTTTTCTGTACAGATTCCGCCCTTACTTCTTCAAGGGTCTTGTTGGGCATTACAAGGGCGGTCGCGACTATAAGGCCTGAAATAGCGTCCGCGGCAATCAAGGCGTTGTCTACATCGTTTTCTGGCTCTACTCCTGTATGCTTGTGGTTGTGGGATTTTATCGCTTTAAGAGCCTCATTAGAAAGCTTGTCCTCTAGTATTTCCGCGGACCTGAGCGCGTGTTCTTTGGGATTGTCTTTAGTCTCCTCGTAGTCCACATCGTGTAACAGCCCTATCCTGGCCCATTTTTCAGGGTTTTTTCCTAGTTCTTCTCCTAGTTTTTCCATTATAGAGGATACTGCGTACATGTGGTTCCTCAGGTTTTCATTATCTACTTTCTCCTTGACAAGATCTTCCGCTTCTTCTTTAGGGATCATATTCTTGGAAATTGTGTAATTTAGCTTAAAAACTCTTTATATACTGTAGAAAATTGTTATGTTTTCAGTACTTTTCTTCTCTTATCTTCCGTTTAAGCCTTTCTACAGCTTCCCAGACCTGTTTGTCGTATGGTTCTTCTTTTTTCAGTTTTTCCTGTTCCCTCTTCCAGAAAACATATACGACCAATGCTATAAAGAGTGCAAGAAGTACGCCTATTATACCCATCCGGTTTCTTGTGATAAAACCTGTAGGAGTGGTTGTCTTTGAATCCTCCCAGTCTCTGCTAAGCTCTATACCTTCCCAGGTTTTCCTGGAGATATAGTTATCACTGCTTATGTTGATAGTCCTGGAAGAGTTGGGCTCCATATCCATCCTCCAGGTTATGACTGTAGAGTTGGCTGTGCTGTTTTCTCTAGGCCTTTCTTGGATTTTTTCCGGAGAAGGCGTTATGGTAAACTCGGAAAGGTGTTCTTCCAGTTCTTCGCTGAGTGTGAGGTTAAGTTCTAGTATTTTTGTTGTATCAAAATTATTCTCTTCTGTAAACTCTATAGAAGTTGTCTTGGACTTTGAGTTGTACTGGTAGTTTATTAGGGTGTCATTGCTCGCTGTAAAGTTAGATTTTATACCTTCTAAATTACCAGTGGATTCAAATACCTCTATTCTGGCTGTATCGTTTGATAAAGCGTTTTCATCGTCTTCTACCTGGAATACTGCGGTATAAACTCCTGTTCTATCATATACTGCTGTAGCGGTTCCACTATCCTCACTCACGTAGTCCCATTCACCATCGTTTTCGAAGTCCCACCTGTATTGGATGATGCTTCCGTCAGGATCGGACCCTGAGCCTTGGAGTACTATTTCTTCCCCTACAAACGCTGTTAGGTCACCGCCTGCATCTGCAGTCGGGTCCTCGTTTTCTTCCTCTTCGCTGGTAATGGAAAAGCCTCCTCCACCACCACCTCCATCGTCAGTGGTGGAAGATGTGGAGATTGG
>JALIDQ010000017.1 GCA_022865275.1 Candidatus Nanohalarchaeota archaeon QJJ-9
GTGCGGACAGAGACGTTAACCTCCGCCTGATCTTTGCGGAGGATGATGAACACTATGTTTATGCGGAGAATATAACCAAGCCTCTGGACATGGATATGTTTTATGAGGATTATGAGGTGCTGGGTGGTGAGAAGACTAAGGCGCATCCTATTTTGTCTCCGGGACAAGAAGTACCTGGAATGAAGTATTCTGACCGTATATTCCTTGCCGGAGATTTCTACCATTTCTCGGGCCTCAACACGTCTGTCTACACTGGCAAAAAGGTCGGGGAAGAGATTTCTAAATGCTATACTGAAGGCTAGCTCTGGTTTCTAGTAAGAAGGATGATTGGGGACGCCCGGCCGAAAATCGGAGATTTTCTGGATCCCTGGTTCTCTTGTGAGAACCTTGAGGATTTGAACCTTTGTAATGTAAACATCTTCTTTTGTTAGGAAAAAGAAGTATAATTGGGGACGCCCGGATTTGAACCGGGATCGACCGCTATCTCCTCAGAGTACCAGGTAGCTTTCAAATCATCGCCGAAAAGGCTCAGACCTCCAGTTATGGACTTGAGCGAAGCGAGAGTGGAACGCAGGTTCCTTAGGACGTATCGCCTCGCCCTAAGCTGGAGGCGGTCAGGATGCCTGGTTACCCCACGCCCCCTGCGGAAAAGTTTTTCGGGTTGGAAGGTATTAAAGGTTTACGCGTATACTTTTCTGTTTTACCTCTTTTTTAGTATAACTTTCTACCCATAGCTAACAGAGAACCTGTCTGAAGACTATGAGAGGTTTATTTTCTACTGTAAGAACCACTAGAAACGCTTTTAATCCTCTAACTCTTCCCTAACCTTATTGTTTATATCTGGAAGCTTTTCGTAAGGAATCTTCTCCTTCTGCTCACCCTCCCACACATCCATCTGGTCCAGGAACTCTATTATATCCTCTTCCTTCTCTTTCTCAAACCTTTTCTTGAGCTTCTGGAACTTTTTGACTTCTTCTTTTTCTCCCATATACCATCCATCGAAGTAAACATTTAAGTTAATATATCCTTCTTCCAAAGACCTCCTTGTTTAAAAGAATTGACCCTCTACCCATTCTCTGCTTCAGAGCACACAGGTAGAAAAGAGAAGACAGTAAGAAAGGATTATTCCAGAAATAAAGCGGATTTATGAAAGGTTAGCCGACTATGTGAATATATGCAGAGAATATTTCGAGGTGCAGGTTTACGCGGTGATTTTTTATATCTATGCAAGGAATCTATAGTAGAGAGCTGATACGATGTTTGATAAGATCAGGAAGTTTTTCACTGGCCTTTTCGGATCTTCGGACGAGATTTCTCTAGGTATCTACGGTCCTCCTAACGCTGGAAAGACTACCTTAGCAAACCAGATTTCTGTAGACTTAACCGGAGACGAGCTAGGAGAAGTTTCCGAGATCCCGCACGAGACAAGAGACGTTGAGAAGAAGGAGAAGGCTATTCTGGAGGCTGAAGGAAAGACTATAGAGATGAACCTCCTAGATATGCCTGGTATATCAACCAAGGTCGACTTCCAGGAATTCAAAGAATACGGGCTTGAAGAAGATAACGCTAAGAACCGCGCAAAAGAAGCTACAAAAGGAGTAGTTGAAGCTATTAAATGGTTAGATGATGTAGATGCCTGTCTTGTAGTCTTCGACGCGGCAAAGGACCCTTACACGCAGGTAAACGTTACTGTAGTAGGTAACCTGGAAGCAAAGGATATACCTATATTAATAGTTGCGAACAAGACTGATCTTGACGAGGCAGACCCTGATGCTGTAAGGGACGCATTCCCACAGCATCCTATCGTTGAAGTTTCAGCGAAAGAGGGTGAAAACATAGACAAGCTCTACTCTGAGATAGTGCACAAGCTGAGCTGATCCTGTATGGCGGAAGAAGGCACTCCTATAGAGTTTATCGGAAGGAACAAACTGGACGGAAGTTCTTTCGAAGAGAAGCTAGAGATGATTCTGGATGAGGTCAGGGAAGGCAAGATTCTCGTGCTCGAAGAAGCTCTTTCCCCAGGAGAGAAAAGCGAGCTTATAGAATATTCCATGCAGAACGCTGATGAGGAGTTTCCAGGCATAGAGTTCTCAAGTATCGAAAACCCAGGAGATATACTAGAAAAGGTTCTAAGGCGCGTAACCGGTATTTTCGGCGATGAAAGAAAGTACGGACTTACAATAGTTGGTAACTCCCGTGTAATGGAGAAAGTTCAGGAAGAAGAACAGTCCGTATCTCTCCTCGCAAAGTCTGTTGGAGGTGATAACTGATGCCCCACAGATGCCTAAACTGCGGTAGAGAGTACGAAAAAGGTGACGAAGAGCTGCTTGAAGGATGTGAATGCGGTTCCACTCTATTTATTTTCGAGAAAAAACCTGGAGAGAAGGATGAGGAAAAGCTTAAGGATACCAAAGAGACAGTGATGGAGGAAATAGACAACTATCTTTCTTCTATCAAGAATAATGAGGAAGGGGCTGGAGATACAAATATACGGTTCGATCTTCAGTCTATAAGAGTCCTAGAAGAAGGCGTGTACGAGATAGACCTGAAAAAGCTGCTTGACAATGTTCCTCTTATCGTTGAAGTGAAGGAAAGCAGCTATTATCTGCATCTACCTTCTGTGTTCACCGAAGGAGACGAAAAGTCTTTAAGCCTCAAGGAGCTTGCTGGAATCGAGGATTAGTCATTCAGTGGTGTATTTTTCTGCTGGAGCGGCTAGCTGCTGATTGTACTGTTTTAGTTCGCTTATGAAGGCGGTGTATTCCTCTCTATACTGTTCGAAAAAGTCTTTTCCGTAGTATGAGAGGATGGTAGGTACTATATGCTGGCACGGATAGCTGTCTATCTCTTTTCTCGGCACACCAAACCGGTTGCAGAAGAGTTCTTTGACCAATTCGCTGTTTTTAGGCTCGTCTTCTCTGTAACCTATCAAGGCGTGAACTCTTTTTACCAGCTCTTCCCTGAGTATTTCAGTCCTAACCCTTTCTAAAGCCTTTCTACCTTCCTCCGTAAGATGGTAGGTCTTTATGAGGGAACGGTTGACCTGTTCAAGGTTTTTTATATCCCTGTCAATCTTTCCTTGACTGTATAGTTCGTCGACTCTCCTGCATACTGTCTGGATGGAGAAAGGTCTGTCTACGGGAATTTTTTCTATCTGGTTTGAGATTTCTCTGTATATACGTGTTTTCCACGCAGGTATCTCGGAGTCCTGTACGACCTTTAGGATGGCGAAGTTTTTCCTGTCCATTTTGGATCAAATAAATTTATTTTATGCCTGTTAGATAAAAGTTCATGTTTGTTCCACTTTCATTCAGAGTGTTAAGAGGTCCTGTAAATGGTTCTATGGAGAAGCGGGATGAAAGTTTAAGGGGTTTTTAACAGGATAGGTGAGAACTAAGGACTAAACTGCGGAAGCTGGATCCCTCTCAGGCTGGAGGCTCTGCCTCCAGCTTATTTTTCAATTCTGTTCCAGACTTTTTCGAGCGCTTTTTCCTGCTCCTCATAGGTTAGCAAACCCTTGGCGTCCCTGTAGTTGAAGAAGAATCCTTTTGAGTGTTCTTCGTGAGGGTTGTCTTCTATACTTATCCTTGCATCATTTGAAACCTTTGCAACACATATCTCAGCTTCTACGCGGTATTTTTTCTCGTCTTTTTCGTACTCCCATCCAACCTTTTCTCCGATCGGTTTGACTTTTTCTGGGTCTATACCTATTTCTTCACAGGTTTCCCTTTCTGCTGCTTCTTCTACGGTTTCTCCATCCTTCTTACCACCCTTTACAAGCTCCCATCCCTCCCAGCCCTTGCTTCTTTTAAGAACTGCTACTCTGTGGCCTTTTTCCACAGGTTTGTATGCTATTACGAGAACACCATATTTCTCTTCCATCCTTTACACCTAACAGGTCAGATGTAAGACAGTGCCGGTTTTTTCGCCTGCTTCGTTGAACTTTTCGCAGGCTTTTTCTGTCTTATAGGTTTCGACTTCGACTTTGTGGTTTTTCAGGTATTCTTTCGCGTCTTCTGTAACCTCCATCCTACCAGAACTTCCTGTACCAATGATTATTCGGTCTATCTCACTTAGGCCTACCTCTACCAGATCCTGAGGCTTTAGCTCATGCCCTTCATCCCTTCTCCAGTCCTTTATTATGCGGTCTGGAAGAATTATAAGGTCTTCTGTATAAGTCTGTCCATCTAATTCAACCTTGCCGAACTTGTACTCCTCTATCTTAGGTTTTCCAGGCATTATTGGGCTGATGGTCTCTCTGCTAATGTAAGTTTGATCTCTTTCTCTTCTCCGTCTCTTAGCACAGTCAGGGTTATCTCTTCTCCGACGCTTGTATGCTGGGAGAGGTAGTTTAGGATGTCGTTGATCTTGCGTACTTTCTGTCCCTCTATACCGACTATCACATCCCCTCCAAGTTCTATTTCGCTTCCTCTTACCGTCTCAGTTCTTTCACCGCCCTGTATTCCTGCTCTATCCGCTGGGGAATTTTCCTGTACACCTATTACGAGGAATCCCCTTGCTTTCTCCATCCCTATTTCCTCTGCTATCGCTGGAGTTACATCGGTTCCCTCGACTCCTATCCAGGAGTGAGCATACTCTCCTTCTTCTATAAGTTCTGGAACTACGTTTTTGATGGTTATTGAGGGTACTGCAAACCCTACACCTGAGAAGGTTGTTGTGCGGGTGTTTATTGCGGTGTTTATCCCTATTACTTTACCTTCAAGGTTCAGAAGAGGTCCTCCCGAGTTTCCTGGATTGATCGCCGCGTCTGTCTGTATGACTCCTGGGATGGAAAAGTTTCCAGCAGCGGGTAGGAGTCTTCCTTTCTGGGAGACTATACCAGAAGTCATCGAGCCGCTGAGTCCGAAAGGATTTCCTATCGCAAGCACTGCTTCACCGATTTTTAAACGCTCAGATTCTCCTATCGGGAGTGGGCCAGTTTTTTTGTCTATATCTAGAACTGCTAGATCGGTATAGGGATCTTTTCCGACTATATTAGCCTCGTAAGTATTACCTCCAAGTGTAGTGACTTCATAAGCATCTCCTTTCTCGATTACGTGGTGGTTCGTAATAATCCTTCCTTTTTTATCGTAGAAAAAACCTGAACCAGAGGATAGAGGAGTAAAACCGCTATCTGACTCTTTTAGAGTCTGGATGGATACTACTGAATCTTTAGCTCTCGCAAATATCGCGTTATAGACTTTTGATCTTGTATCGTTTATTGAAAGGTTTATCTCCCGCGCCTCATCTTCTAAACCGCCTGAACTATCTGTCGGCTCTTCTCCGAGCGGGATTACCTGCTCTCCTATCTGAACGTTTGATATATATCCTATCTGGAACCCTACAAGGAGGGAGACTATAACTGCGAGAATAAGATTATGTCGCGAGTTCATGGTTTGTTTTTCTGAGGGGAAGTATAATAAATTTTTGTACTCCAGTTTTTTCTAGGTAGTCAACCTGTGACGGGGAGGTAGCTCAGTTGGTTAGAGCACTGCGCTCATAGCCGGCTCAGCTCGACTGGGCTTGTTTGGTTGTGAGCGATGAGCACAACTGGCGATCCAGTTGATAGATCAGTTGGGTTCGAAAAGAACCCTCCACCGCCTTCGGTGGACGCAGGCCTTCGGCCTGTAACTCCCGTAGCAGTTAGCAGTACAGACCGCCTTCGACGGTCGGCAGGCCTTCGGCCTGAAGCTGTTGGTGCTGCGTACGGTTGTGTGATGATTAGCCTTTATACGTACGCTGAGACGCGTGCGCTACCAACAAACAAACGAGAAGATCAATACTCTGGTGAGTTACGCAGAGGTCGCGGGTTCGATACCCGCCCTCCCCAATCCCTATTTTCTTTAGGAATTTGGGAAAGATGGTTGGAGATTTTTTGGTAGAAGTAAAAATAAAAGAAAGGTGGAAAAGTCCTTTTATACCAAACCTAGGGCTTTCCTAAAGCTCGACTTCCTTGTTCAGTCCGAAGAGTACGAATAGCGAAAACAGCGCGTACATCCTCGGCTCGACAACCATTCCCAGAAGTCCTAGGAATCCTAGGAAGCCCAGATTGCTAAGTTCGAATTTCATACCTACTTATTCTCTTCCAGTTTGAAAAAGTTTGCCGGTCTACCCTGGTTTTTAACTTCCTCCAGTCCAAAGGATCCGGTATGGAAAACCGGTTCTGGGAGAAGTGGAACAAAAAGTCTGAGAGAGAAGTTAAGGCCATAAATTCTCTTAAAGAAGCTATTGAGCTGGTTAAGGATAGAATATCGGAGGAAGAAATAGTCTCCATCTACGTAAAGGGAAGTTTTATACGAAGGGAAATGGTAGAAGGAAGCGATGTAGATGTTCTAGTAGTCCTGAAATCGGAAAAAAGCTTTGGTAAATTGCTAATCCTAGGAGAGGAGTTTAAAGAAAGGTTTAGGCCTCCTATACAGCTTTCCAAGTATCTAATCGATGAACTGAGGTCTGGGAAGAGGATTGTCGATAGGGAAGGGGATAAGGCTTCTCCAAGAAGGGTTGCAAGACATCTGGAGTTCTATAAGCGTGTCTATGGACAGGATTTGGGAGAAAAAAAGCTTGATGCGCAGAACGATAGAGAGGGTTTGGAGGGTATGGTTACCGCTTTCAGGGATGTTTTTCTCCCTAAATACCGCAAAGAAGAGTTTGAGTTTTCCCGGATTGTAAAACAGACTCTCTGGCTTGTATGGAACGCTCAAAGGTTTAAAGGTAAAGACCCACCGTACAGCTGGAATGAAATGGCTTCTGCGGTAGAAGATAACCATATAGCCCATAAAGCACTAAAATACCGAGAAGAAGGCTTGCCTGAGGAGAAAAAGAGAAAAGAGTATATCGAGGAGCTTGAACTGTATCTTTCTGAGGTCGAAGGCTATCTATAGACTGGCTTTGTAGAACCCTAGTTTCCTATCTTTCGTCTTTCCTTTCTCCTCAAGAAAGTCCCAGGTATCAATCACTTTCAACCACTTGTTCGACTGGCCTCCTCCTATAACCGTATAATCCTTCCTCTCCGCGAGTTCTTCCATCGTCTTCCCGAACTCTTTGAAGGTTGAAACGCTGAAAGGCTTGAACATGTAGAAAAAGTCTCCGTCGCTTAACTCCTCAGCTTTCAGCTCCTTTACATCTCCTTGCATAATTTCTACATTCTCCAGTCCTAGCCTGTCTCTAATCCTCTTGCTTTCGTCTACTCTTTCCTTTACAAGCTCGATACCCCTGTATTCCGCGTCTGTTAGCAGGCTTCCTGTTATTAGTACGCGGGAATAGCCCGATCCAAGGTCGTAGAAAGTCTCTTCCTGCCTAGGTCCCGTCTTATCAAGCATCTGTTTTATGGTATCATAGCTAGTCTCTATCTGGTAGGTCTGCTCTCCTTTGTACTCCTTTTCTCCTTCTTTTTTATTGATTCCAAGCATCTGGTCTATTATCTCACTCTGTTCATGACCGTACCGCTTGTCTATTTTCTCTATACCTTTTTCCAGAACTTCTCCGAGATCTTCTCTAGCTTTTTTATCCTCTTCCTGCTTGTAAAGCTGGCCTACAAATCCCTTTATCCCATCGACACTCTCTTCCTGGTACTGGTTAAGTATGTCTTGTAGTTCTTCTTTGTACTGTTCTACTTCTTCAGGAAAGTTTCCTTGAGTTGTTACCATACAGTAAAAAAGAAAGGTCTACCTTTTTATTTCTTACCTCTTCTCTCGGTCCAGCCTTGAGCTAGTAGCTCCCTCCTGCCCCATATATTTTGTGTCGTGCTTTTCCCCGTAGGTTTTTTCTGCTCTCCCAGTCATCTCTTCGAATACTATCTGGCATATCCTGTCCTCTGGGTAGACTTTGACTGGAGCATTCCCAAGATTCTGCATCTCTAAAGTTATATCTCCCTCGAATCCAGGGTCTATATATCCCGCTGTTGCGTGTATAATAATTCCTAGTCTTCCGTACGAGCTTCTACCTTCGACTCTCGCTACTAGATCATCGGGAACATTTACAGTCTCTATTGTACCTCCTAGAATAAACTCTCCAGGGTGAATGACTACTCCATCGGTTTTCTTGTGCTCTTCTTTCTTTATAAAGTCCTTGTAGCTTCCCATGTTCTTTGTATCGACCAGTTCAAGCTTCCTTGTGTTCAGCACTCCGAACTCGTAGCCTAACCTTAGGTCAAACGAGGAAGGCCCTAGCTGTAGGCCTAGATCCAGCTCTGGTCCTTCTTCTACGTAGACAGCGTTTTTCTCCTGGATTATATTCCTGATCTCCTTGTCTGAGAGTACTGACATAGGATGGTTTAGGTTATCTGTATTTATTTGAGTTTTGGCCTGGGTTTTCTATTATTTCTTTGACTCTCTGGTAGGTTTCTTCTATATTGCCATTGTTGTCAACTACGCTGTAGGGTATTCCCAGCTCTCTGTAGAGTTTGAAATGGTTTTCTTTAACTTTTCTATAGAATCTGAGTATTTCCGTATCCCCTTCTTCCCTTACCTCGCTTCTGTACCATACTTTTTCTGGTTCGATGTCTAGGAAGACTGCATGGATTCTGAACCGATCTTTTTCTAGTTTTTCTTTTAGATCTTTTTTCTGCTCTTCTACGAACTCTTTTTTGGCTACTTCCATGCTATGTGCTATGTTCCCTGTGTGCCATATCTCTATCAGGATGTGTTCTAGGTCTTTATCGAGCAGTTTTCTGTCTCTTTTTATCTCTTTTCTATGTATCTTTCTCTGAAACTCTGTGTCACCGTCTATGTCACCTTCGTCTTTTATGCTGTCTATAACTTTTTCTGCTGTCTCAATTAAGTAGGTATAACCTTCTCTTTTTTCCAGCATTCTCCCTATAGAAGTCTTCCCTGCTGTATGGATTCCGTTGAGAGCTGTTATCTTCATCCTCCTACACTTCCGAGCAGCTGTTTCTCTATCTGCAACTTGGAGATGGATAACTTAAGGTTTCTGGTGTAGAGGAGAGTTTTCTAATGCCTTGTTCATTACCTACTTTCTTTAAGCTTTGAGGACTAGAAGGATACAAAAGGTGTTATAGATGGGGGAGAAAAACGAAGTCGATTATAGCCGACCGGCGGAGATTCTTGAGGACAAAACATTCGACGATATTTCTACAGATAAGAGGGAAAAGGTGATAGAGGTATACGAGGAGGCTAAGAAGAAAGGTGGACTTTTCGACCAGTTCATGGATGTTGTAAGAACGGCTTATAAGCAGAACAAGGACCCGGAGGTTGGTGAAAACCGTTTATACGCTGCAGGCCAGTTCAGCCCAGTTACTCGAGGTAATTTGAGCGAACTTGATCGCCGGGTGGCTCATTTAAAGGATTTCATGGAGGACTATGAGATTAGTTATAGAGGGAAATCAGCTGATTTCGACAGATACTATATTCAGATTAAGACTGGCGATGGTACGCTTGGATTCCACCCGTTTAGGAGTGACAACAGTACCAAGCCTGATAGGGTAAAAAACAAGGGATTCGATCCGGAAGAAATTGCTGAGATGCTTGACAAGCTTTCTGAAGTTGTAAAGTACAGAGAACACTACCTTGCCGAATACGAAATGCTGATGATGCATGCTGCGGGTAGAGACAGGAACAAATACAAGCCATCACCGGAAGAGTAAAAGAAGAGAAATAGAGAAAGGCAGGATAAAAAAGCTAAAAAGTCCGGACTACTGTCTGACGACTGAGTGAGAATAACCGTGTACTAAAGAGGTGTTAGAATGGAAAGTAGGGAAAATATGGAAAAAGATTACAATCTGCCAGCAGAATTTCTTGAAGCTAAAAAGGAAGGTGGTTTACTTGAAAAGTTTGCGGATGTTGTAAAGGAGGCCTATGAGCGGAACAGTAATCCTAGTCTGGCAAGGAACCGTTTCAACGATGCGGGACAGTTTAAACGGTTTGATGGGGATAGTTTGAAGGAAATAGACCGTCCGAAGGCTGAGCTACCCGACTTCATGGAGGACTATGAGATCGAGTACTGTGGGAGGTCAAATGATTTTTCCACCCCTTATATCAGGATTAACACAGGGTATAGCTTCCTTGAAATCAATCCTACACGTTCAAACGAGGGACCAGGGCCTAAGAAGGTAAAGAAGAAAGGTTTGGACGATGAGGAGGTTGAAGAAATGCTTGATAAGCTTGCTGAAGTTTTGGAGTACAGGGAGCATTATCTAGCTGAATACGAGATCCTGATGCAGCATGCTGTGGCTAGGGAGGAGAACAGGGCAAGAAGAGGAGATTAAAAGGTTTGGATTACTTTCTGAAAGCTGGTCCGAGAGCTTGACTGGCTTGAGATAGCTTAATAAAAATTGGAGATAGTTACTTCCCAGGGGTAGAAAAATGGGGGATTTACTTTCAAATGAAAATATTGAGGTAAAAGTTCTAGACTTTCCTGAAAACCCAAACGATTCTGACTGGGGCCCTTTCGAGACCGCGGTCTATACCGGAAGAACCACCTACGACCAGAAAGGAGAGTCTCCTACAGAAATAAAGAAAACCGGTCCTCGGGAACACTGGAATATGAAGAGTTCCAAGGAGTTTTACAACTTCATGGCTTCCCGCGGCCAGTCTACTCCTCTTACCGCTACAAACCACGGCCTACAGTACAAGGTTCCGCGTGTAGCTACTCTTGCCCTGTGCTCCTCAGACTATGCGCGCTTTATGCAGGAGTCTCAGAGGTATGTGGATGTTGACACGATGATGTCCAAGCTTATCGATGATGAAGAAGTCAGGGAGATGTACGAGGATATGATTTCTCTATACAACGATATGAACCAGGAAGAGACTGATGTAAGGAAGGAAGATGCCCGTTATATTACACCTCTTGCCACAGGAGCCAAGCATATCCATGAGAACGGTAATTTGCTTTCCTTTGCTAACTATTTCCGCCTTATAGAGTCTGATTACAATGATATGCCCCCGGCATTCGAATTAGCTGTGGATAAGGCTTATAAGGAGCTTAATGAACTGGAACCGAGGTATTACGATAAAGAGGTCATCGAATCGTTTGTATACGGGGAGGAAGGGGATAAAAACCGAGGCCATGCTGTCCCTAACATTTTTACCGAGAGCAATCCAGCTGTAAACGAGCTTTTGGAGAGAGCGGATACAGACAGTATGGTTGAAAAAATTTCCTATACTGTTGATGAGAGGATAGTTGAAAGAGCTTCTGAGATGGATGATGCTTCAAGAACTTTTCTCAATCTGGACAAAGGATTACCAGAGCTTGAGTTTTTCTTCGCTCCGAATTTCTCTATTCCAGCGGTTCACCAGGCTATAAGGCATGATACTGTCGAGATGAGCCCTGAGTCTATCTATGATGCGGCTAAGCGCGGTGAGGTTGTTGTGCCTAAGACTATAAGAGGAACAAGGTTCGAGGAGGATTACAAGTCTGTTGCCAAGGAGGCGATAGGTCTCTACCACGAGAAGAAGGATGACTACGGTAAGTCTGAAGCGGTCGAAATCCTTCCCCACGCCTTGGGGATGGGCTTGGCTATCAGTCCTGACAACGACAATCTTCTAGGCAACTTTATGAACCAGAGGACAAAGGAAGATGCTCAATGGGAGATAAGAGAAGTTGCCCAGGAAATACTCGATCAGGCCTCTGTGGAGTCGGGATTCGACCTTGAAAGGCTTTTGGAGTAGATGTTTTCGAGTTTCCCTTATTTTCTTAAGATTTGAGGACTATTGGGATACAAAAGGTGGGCTGGATGGATAGGAAGATATCACTACCAGACTATGAATGGCTTGCGGAGAAACTTGAGGAGAAGGATTATTTGGATTTCAGTCTTGAAGAGAAGGTTAAATACAAGGCTGCTATCATGAAGGCTAAGGTAAAGGATAATATCTTTAATAGGTTCGTATACATAGTTTCTGATGCTTTTGAGGAGAACATGGAGTTTCTGGAGGAACTGGGTAAGTATAGTGTTTCTTATTATGGTCCTGAGGGAGCGGATGCTCCTGTAGCTGTGCTAGATGATTTTCTGGACGATTACAAGGTCCAGTACTGGAACGAGGGAGAAGAAGGACTCGACTATCCGGTGGTTGAGATAGAGGGTGAGAAAGGTTATATGAGGTTTTATCCTGAAGAAGGAATGGAGGGAAACACTCTGTTCGACAGTGAGCTGGAGGATAAGAAAGCTCTGGCTGATATAATCAAGACGCTTTCTGAAGTGGTTGATAACGAGCAAGAATACCTTGAACGGTACGAATCTCTGATGCAGCATGCTGTGGCTAGGGAGGAGAACAAGAGGAGAGGCTAGGTAGGTCTGTCCTGGTATTATTGATCGAGTAGGTATACTGTTCCTTCATCTAGGGGATATTCTTCCTGTTCTCCTATATCTTCCTGATTTAGTTTATTTATTGCCGGGTTTTCTTCTAGCGCTTTCTGTATCCAGTTCTCCATTTTCTCCTGCTTTTCTCCTGAGAACATCAGCGCAGGGTTTTCTGAAATGCTTTTCTTGGTTTTTTCGGATGTGGGAAGCTCGTCTATTCCTGGTCTATTCGGGGAAAAGGTTTTTCTCATGTTTTCTCTAACGTTGAACCAGAAGAGTTTTCTTGTTCTCTGCTGGGTTGTGTATCCTCTTTTTTTCAAGTCGTCTTCTATGTCTTCGCAGGTCTCTTTGTAGGACTGTTCAAGCTGTTTTCCTGCCTCGTCGATAATGTCTTCCAAGGAGCGCCTGTATCCATCGGGCATGTTTTGAACTAGAAGACCTGACCTTTTTACTTTTTTGTTATTTTTGAGTTGTAAAATCATGATAATTTTTTAAACCTACTTTTCTTCTTACCTTCCATGGACCTGGATGAAAGATTTGAGCCCCCGTCGATTGGCGATTTTGGAGATGAAGAATATGGAGATAAGCTAATAGAATATTTCGAAAGATCTAATCAGGCTGGAATCTGGAGACAGCATGATACTTCCCGTGAACGCTATGAAGAATATGTTGAAGATTTTCTGAACAGGTTCAACGGAGATCTTAGCGATCCTTTCTACATCCTGGATGTAGGATCCTCTACCGGTACGGCTTTGGACTATTTCGCTGGTAGGTTGGAGGAGGAGAAAAATGTCAATACTGTCTCGATCTCCCTAGATATCAATAGAGCGGTTCTAGGGGAGAACCGGGAGAACGGTTACTCTGACAGGTATGTGACCGGAAAGGCTCAGGAACTCCCTTTTAGAGAAGATTGTTTTGACTATGTTATCTGCAACGGTCTTATCGGATATCTTCCACGTGAAGACCAGGTAGAGACTTTGAAGGAAGTCTCCCGAGTTTTGAAGGAGGACGGAAAAGCTGGACTAGCTGTGAAAGCAGACCATAAAAACACTTTTACACAAAAAGAAATCAGAGAAGTCACTGAACTGTTGAGAGAAAACCAAGAAAAATGTTCTGAACAAGCTGTGAAACGCTTCCATGAATTTGAAAAAGAGCTGGAGTTTTAGATAAAGTGTTTTTCTCTAAGTTTTAATCGGAGCTGTTATCGTTAAGAAGAACCTGTATACAGGTTTTAAGTGAGGATATTACTTCGGAGGAGGACTTATCTTTATATGCTCTGTATCGTCTTGCATGATCTGGATCAGTTCCTGCGGTACAAATACTTTTTCCCGTCCTTTCTGGCGCGATACCACCAATCCTTCCTCTTCTAGTGTTTTTAGATAGTTCCTAGCTGTCTGATAGGAAACATCAAGCTCTTCATCTATTTCAACCTCCTGGATGGTTCGGGGCTGAAGATCGAAGAACTTTTCCATAAGATGGATGCATTTGTCAGGCACATTTGCCTCTCTCAACTGTTTCCGGTATTCTTTTTGCTTCTCTATGATGGAAGCTGCTTTCTCGGATGATTTCTGAGACTGATTTTTCACGGCGCGGAGGAAAAACTTTATCCATTCTTCGTATTCTCCTCGCTTACTTACGTTAAGGAGTCTGTCATAATATTGCGTCTTGTTCTTGTTGAAATACTCGCTCAGATACAGTAAAGGCTGTGATAGTTTATCGTTCCGTATCATATCCAGTACGATCAGAAGCCTCCCAAGACGTCCGTTTCCGTCTTTAAACGGGTGAATAGCTTCGAACTGGTAATGTGTAAGTGCGCTTTTAACCAAATACGGCATATCGGTTTCTTTTTTCATAAATGTGACCAGTTCCTCCATCGCCGGCTCTATTTTTGAAGGTGACATCGGGATAAAGTCAGCATCTTCTCGGCTGACTCCAAGGTCACCGATATGGACAAAGGTGTCTCGGAACTCGCCTGGAGATGAATCCTTTCCACGTACACCTGACATTAATCGTCTATGGATGTTTTTGATAAGTTCTAAAGACAGTTCCTTAAACTCTAGCTGTTTTATTCCGAATTTAAGAGCATCGACATAGTTGTAAACCTCCTCCATATCGAACTGTCTTTCTCGAGACTCTATATCTTCTCCTTCCGCAACAATTGCCTCTTCAAAGGTTGTCTGTGTCCCTTCGATCTGGGAACTCAATACAGCTTCCTTTACGATATAGGGGCGGATGAATATATTAGGGTTTGGTAGATTCCTGCCGGTACCTGAGAGGTCGTTGAGATTGCTTGCTGCATCCTCTATCAACCGTACCATCCTTTGGGAGTACTGTATCTCTTCCGGAGGTAGGGAATGTGGTTCGAAGGTGTGAAAGTTTTCTCCATCTTTTGAGACTTCTTTTAGACAGCCTGCTCGCTCGTTAGTAAACTCGTCTAAATCCATGGGCAATTATAATTTAGAGGGTAGAACTTATAAAACACATGGATTACTTTGACAAAAAATGCTATAATTTTGTAAAAAAGTCAAGTATATTTCACAATATTCTATGTCAGGGAAAAAAGTTTTACAAATTCTTCCTATATCTTATAATCCCTCTCTTCTCTCTCATACTTATCTGAAACGCAGTCAGACTTATTTTATAACAAAACCGTTCTAACCACCAAACATCGATAGAACTTTCCTACCAAATTATGAAATCGCTCCCGTTGTTTTACAAAATCTCCTCGAATGTTATAAAACACTCCTGGTACCTTTACAACAGATTGACATGTTGACTTTTTTCCAGGTTCTCTGTGAGAACTGAGGCGCAGAATCTGGGAGGGGAAGCGAGAGAAGCGAGTGGACCCGCCCAGATTTGAACCCTGAGATTCTCGGCAGAGAATCGCGGTGTGAGAAATCTGAAGGGTAGGCGGTAGAAACTGGTGGGATTGGACCCGCCCAGATTTGAACTGGGGATCTCCACGTTTCCGACACAAGCTTCATTTTTTTTTTGAAAGACCGGTTCCTTAGAACCGGTCCCGCATGCTAACTCTGCGTAGGAGTTATCAGCGTGGCGCTCTAACCTGGCTAAGCTACGGGTCCTCTAACTGACTATTACTCACTAAAAAGGGGAGGTATAAAAAATTTATATCTAACTCTCAACTATTCAACTTCTCCACAGTCCTCGCCTCCCATTTCAAAAGTATCTCAGAGAGACGGTGTTCTAGCAAAAGCAGGAGATTGTATACAAGAGTTGCATGGACTCCAAGGACTAGAAAAATCCTTGTAGGAACCATTATAGGTTTTAGGAAAACTATAGAGGCGTAAGCCAGTAAAACATTTCCCAAAGAAGCTAATATATGTACCATCGAAGCCACTACAAGCTTCCTCTGCTCACTAGGCTCCACAGTCTTCAGTATGCCCTTAAAAGCGAAGTAGGTCAGCAGACCGAATCCCAGAACCCCTCCTCCAATGTATGCAAGGATTTCTCCTGCTCCTATGTTTTTGAAAGAGGTTAGTAAAAGAGCTCCTACTCCCCAGATAGATAACGTATAACCATACGCCTTCGACTGCTCTGTAAGATTCTCCTTCATCGATACTAGCGTTTCCATACTGAAACCTTGAAAGAAAGAGCTTAAAATCGCTTGGGGTCGGAACGTATAAAAGCTCGTAGAGACCATAACCTTCCCATGAAGACTCTCCGCATAACCGGCCTGGAAGACCAAGGACCAGGAGATATTCTAGGCGCGATAACAAACGAAGCAGAAATTCCCGGAGAACTTGTAGGAGATATAAGAAAAGAGGGAAAAACCGCAGAAGTAGAAATCGACTCCAATGTTGCCGGGATGGTCGTGGAAAAGGTAGACGGGAACAAGATAGGAAAGACAGA
>JALIDQ010000018.1 GCA_022865275.1 Candidatus Nanohalarchaeota archaeon QJJ-9
GGAGTTTCATCAATCTATTCCTGCGTGAACGACTCAGGAAACGAGCTTCTCTCGGTTGATGCGCAGGCGGTCGGTGAGGAAGGAGTTTCTGCATCTCCAACTCTTATGATCAACGGTGAGAAGAAGCCTACTTTCAGGAGTAAGGACTTAGTAATAGGCGAACAGAGCTTTAGTCCGGATGAACAGCGTTCTCCTGAGGCGTACAAGGCGGCTATATGCTCTGCTTTCGAGGAAAAGCCTGATGCGTGTAATATGAACCTTTCAACGGAAGCAGGTTCTAGTTCAGGGACCTGCTAGTCTTTTTCCTTTTTGAGGTTTTATCTATGGGAGTTGCGGATGATTTGGACTTGTGTGCGAGCTGTGGCGAGGATCTTTCTGGAGTTGATAGTCTGGTAGAGGAGGGAGGTAAGAAGTTCTGTTCTGAAGAATGTGCGGACGAGTACGAGGAGACTGAGGGAGAGGTCTGTGAGTTCTGCTGATAGGGATTTTTTGTACCTCCCGAGTTTACATTTATAAAGCTTGTAGTTGAAATTACATCGGAGCGTAGCCAGAGGCTGTTTAACCGCTAAATTTAATGCTGAAAACTTTCCCATCGATAAAACCTTTATAAGATTGATGCTACCAAAGATTCCTACCCAGGAATGAAATATTCTAGGATTTTCTACAGATGGGGGAAGTAGCTCCTGGCTCGTTCCACGGAGGGGGTAACATGGCTCTAGACATACAAAACCACGAACTTGTTCCTGATCATGAGAAGATGGACGAGGAAGAGGTACAAAATCTTCTCGAAGAATACGACATAGAAAAAGAAAACCTGCCTAAGATTAAGTCTGACGATTCTGTGATGAAGAGTATGGACGCGGAGCCAGGTGACGTTATACGTATTATACGCGAGTCGGAAACTGCTGGAAAAACTGAATACTATCGTATAGTCGTTGAGTAGGAGATAATCAATGGAGAAAAAGTTTCTGGAAAGGATGGTTGATGAAGGACTTGTAAAACACCACAAAGAATCATATAATGAGTTCGTCACCGAAAGGATTCAAGAGATACTCAACGAAGTAGGAGAGATACAGCCAGATCTTCCAGGGGGAGAGGAGCTTGTAATAAAGCTTGGAGATGTTGAGGTAGAGCCTCCTATGGTCGAAGAGGCTGATGGTTCTGTAAACCGTATTACTCCCTATGAAGCGAAGATGAGAGATATTACCTACAGTTCCAGGATACGCGTAAAGATGACTCCGATATTTGAGGGTGTAAAGCAGGAGTCTGAGATTGTAACTATAGGAAAGATACCTGTTATGGTGGGCTCAGATCTCTGTCCTACCTCGGATATGAGCGATGAGGAGCTTATCGATGCGGGAGAGGATCCGGACGATCCTGGAGGATATTTCATAATTAACGGTTCTGAAAGGGTTATTATCGCGATGGAGGAGATGGTTAACAATAGTCCGATTTTCCAGGTTGACAGCGATGGTCCTATGTGCCGTATCAACTCGGAAAGGTCAGGTTACGTACAGCGCCATGTCCTACGAGAGAAGAAAGGTTCTATCGTCGCGACCTTCGCGAATGTGAAAAAGGTTCCTGCAGTAGTTATAATGCGTGCGTGTGGGATGGAGACTGACAAGGAGATAATCGAGGCTATTTCTGAGGAGTATTCAGGCGATATATACCTTGACCTGTACGGTACAGAGGTCGAGGCTCCCGAGGAAGCTAAGGAGTATATAGCTAACAAGTCTGGAATAACCAAGGACAAGGAGGAACGGGTTAACAACATACTTGACCAGTACCTTCTTCCCCACTTAGGACAGGAACCTGAGAACCGCATGGAGAAGGCTAGGTTCCTAGGAAAGCTTTTGAAGAATGTTCTAGCCTTGGATAAGGGAGATATTGAAGAGGACGATATGGACCACTATAAGAACAAGCGCCTTAATTTGGCCGGAGACCTGCTAGAGATGCAGTTCAGGTCTGTTTTCCTCGGTAAGTGGGGTTTTGTTGCGAGGATGAAGTACAACTTCCAGAAGTCTGCTAAGCGTGGAAGGCTTCCTACTCTCCAGTCGACGGTTGTAGCGGATACGATGTCGGATCAGATAATGTCTGCGATGGCTACTGGGAACTGGGTAGGGAACAGGACTGGTGTGTCTCAGATACTTGACCGGGATAATTACATGAAGACTCTGAGTCATCTTAGAAACGTTGTTTCCCCGCTGTCTTCTCAGAGACAGCATTTTGAGGCGAGAGAGCTACATCCTACGCACTGGGGCAGGCTATGCCCTATTAAGACTCCTGAAGGTATGAATATAGGTTTGAGGAAGTATTTATCTATCTCTGCGAATGTTACACGTGAGATGGACAGCAAACAGCGCAACTTTCTCAAGCAGAGGCTTGAGGAGGAAGGGGTTAAGAAGAGAGGAGGTGAGTAAGAATGTCATATGTATACTTTGATGGTTTCCTACTTGGAGAACACGATGAACCTGAGGAACTTAGAGATAAACTTGTAGAGGAGAGAAGGAATGGTAATCTTGATGATAGCATAAATATTACTTACAACGATGACAAGGATGAACTTAGGATTGAGACTGACGCAGGGAGGGTTAGGAGACCTCTAGCGATAGTTGAAGACGGTGAACCTCTTTTGACTGAGGATATGGTTGAAAAGGTAAACGAGGGAGAGCTTGGTATAAGCGATTTGGTCGATAAGGGGGTTGTAGAATACCTTGACGCGCAGGAAGAGGAGAATGCTTACGTTGCTCTCAACCGCGAGGATGTTGGTGATGAGCATACGCATATGGAGCTTGATCCCGCCCTTGTTCCAGGTCTTTCTGCTTCTACGGTAGTCTATGCGAACCATAACCGTGGAGACCGTGTTAACTATGGTGCGAAGATGAATGGCCAGGGTTTGGGAATGTATACTAAAAACTTCCATAACAGGTACGATACTAACGCTGATCTTTTAGACTATCCGCAGAGGCCTATCGTAACGACTAGAACCTATGATAAGGTTGCTGGGGAGCATCCGAGCGGCCAGAATATGGTTATAGCGGTTTCTAGCTTTGAAGGATATAATATAGAGGACGCTGTAATCTTTAACAAGGCGTCTATTGACAGAGGTCTGGCGAGAAGCCACCACTTCCGAACCTATACCACGGAGAGCCGCAGGTACTGGGGTGGCCAGAAGGACAGTATAACGGTCCCTGACAAGGATACTCGAGGATACAAGTCTGAGGAGGCGTATGCGGATCTGGACGAGCACGGTATAATCAATCCTGAAACTGATGTAGAGGAAGGTGATGTGATTGTAGGAAAGACTTCCCCTCCTAAGTTTTTAGGGTCTAGTGAGGAGGTTAAGATGGGTCTCGCATCTGAAAGAGAGACTTCGAAGACTGTAAGGCACGGAGAGGCTGGTACTGTTGATAAGGTTCTTGTGACGGAGACTGGAGAAGGTAATAAGCTTATTAAGACTAAGGTAAGGCAGGAGAGGATTCCTGAGCTTGGTGATAAGTTCGCTACAAGGCATGGCCAGAAAGGTGTTATAGGTC
Source organism: Candidatus Nanohalarchaeota archaeon QJJ-9 (assembly GCA_022865275.1). Taxonomy (GTDB): domain Archaea; phylum Nanohalarchaeota; class Nanosalinia; order Nanosalinales; family Nanoanaerosalinaceae; genus JALIDQ01. The sequence continues at coordinate 3,537 of JALIDQ010000018.1, forward strand.
TTATCGTTCCTGAGGAAGATATGCCTTTCACTGGTGAGGGAGTTACTCCGGATATAATTCTTTCTACACACGCTATTCCTTCCCGTATGACTGTGTCGCAGTTGATTGAGATTATAGCTGGTAAGGCTGCGGCTATGCGCGGAGAACAGGCTGATGGAACTTTGTTCCATTCTGAGCCTGAGGAGGAGCTTAGAGATGAGCTTAAGGATAATGGTTTTAGGTACGACGGAAAGGAGCAGATGTATAACGGGATAACCGGTGAGCAGATGGATTCGGAGATTTTTATCGGTCCGGGCTACTACCTCAAGCTCCACCACGAGGTTGAGGATAAGATACACGCTCGTTCCAGAGGCCCTGTAACCCTCCTTACCAATCAGCCAACTGCTGGTAGGGCTAGGGAAGGGGGACTAAGGCTGGGAGAAATGGAAAAAGATGTGCTAGTGGGACATGGAGCTGCTCTTCTCCTTAAGGAGCGTTTTGGTTCCGACGCGACTAGAACTTATATCTGCGAGGATTGTGGAGAGATTGCTATTTATGATAGAGATGAGGAGCAGAAGTTCTGTCCTAACTGTAGTAATAGTGATGTTGAAGACGCAGACCTTCCGCAGGCTTTTCTACTGCTGCTAAACGAGCTTAAATCTCTTATGATAGATCCGCAGCTGGAGCTGTCGGAGGAGTGAGGTGATTGTTATGAGAAATATTGATAAGATTGACTTTGGAATCATGAGTCCTGAGAAGATAGAAAACATGGCTGTTAAGAGGATCAGCAAGGCTGAGGTATACGATGCGGACGGTTATCCTGTGGAAGATGGGGTAATGGATCCTGCGTTAGGAGTTCTGGACCCAGGAATGGTCTGTCGTACCTGTGGAGCTAGGATGCGTGAATGTCCAGGACATTTTGGATATATTGATCTAGCAAAGCCGGCGGTAAATGTTCTGCATGCTAAAAAGGTGAGGAATCTTTTGAGGTTTACATGTAAGGACTGTCAGTCTCTTCTTGTGAAGGATAAGGATAAGAGTCTCCGCAAGAGTAATAGGAAGACCACCTGTCCGGAGTGTGATGCTGAACAGGAAGATATCAAGCTTGAGAAGCCCTATACTTTCTATGTGGATGGGGAACGAATAACACCTGATGAAGTGAAGGAGAGGCTTGAGAAGATTCCTGAGGAGGTCGCTTCTGAACTGGGTGTTGAAGGAGGAAAGCCTGAATGGCTTATTATCGACAAGCTTCTTGTTCCTCCTGTAACTATAAGGCCGTCTATTACCCTGGAGAACGGTCAGAGGTCTGAGGATGATCTTACACATAAGCTTGTGGATATTATACGGATAAACCAGCGTTTGAGGAATAATATTGAGATAGAGGCTCCTGATTTTATTATTGACGATCTATGGGAGCTTCTCCAGTACCATACTGCGACTCTGTTTGATAATAATCTTTCTGGAGTACCGCCTGCAAGGCACCGTTCTGGAAGGTCGCTTAAGTCTTTAATAGGGAGGCTTAAGGGTAAAGAAGGCCGCTTTAGGAAGAATCTGATAGGCAAGCGTGCCAACTTTTCTGCACGAACTGTTATCTCACCTGATCCGAATATTGGAATAAACGAGGTCGGTGTTCCGGAAGTAGTCGCTAAGAGTATGACTATACCTGTAAAGGTTCGCGAAGACAATATCGAAGAGGTTAGGGAATGGATTAGAAACGGTTCGGACGGGCATCCTGGAGCAAACTATATCTTCAGGCCTGATGGGTCTAGGAAGAAGGTTACTGATGAAAACACTGAACAGCTTCTCGCTGAAGTTGAGCCAGGTTATCGTGTGGAGAGGCATCTCCAGGATGAGGATGTTGTACTGTTCAACCGCCAGCCTTCTTTGCATCGTAACTCTATAATGGCTCACAGGGTGGTGGTTATGCCTTACCGTACTTTCCGCCTAAACCTTGCGGTATGTCCACCTTACAATGCGGACTTTGACGGTGACGAGATGAATCTCCATGTACCTCAGGAAGAGGAGGCTAGGGGTGAGGCTGAAGAGCTTTTAGAGGTGCAGAAGCATATTAAGTCTCCTAAGTTCGGAGGTCCTATTGTAGGTATGATGCAGGACCATATCTCGGGTTTATATCTCCTAAGCCAGGATGAGGAGATTCCGAGGAAGAAGGCTTTTGAAATGGTTACCTCTACTGGGGCTTATGGTATGGAGCTGTCTGAGAAGGATAGTTTCACTGGTAAGGAGTTGATATCGCTTTTCCTACCTGATAAAATAAATATTGACTCGGACAGAGCTACTATAGAGGATGGAGAGCTTGTTGATGGAGTGGTTGATGAGGATCTTGTAGGAGACTATGGTGGAGAGATCATAAACCAGATGATGTTGAAGTATGATTCTGACAGGGTTGTTGATTTCCTTAATCAGGTTACAAAGCTCGGAATCAATTACCTGGACCAGAGAGGATTTTCTATTAGCACTTCTGACCTAGAGATTACTGGTGAGGGTAGGGAAAAGGTTATGGAAGAGATTAATGGAGGTAAGGAGAAGTCTGAAGAGCTTATCAGTAAGTATAGAGAGGGAGAGATTGATGCGATGACTGGGAAGAGTGAGAGGGAGACTCTTGAGGCGAAGCTTATCAGCGAGCTACGCTCTATATCTACTAAGGTTGAGGAGATTGTTGATGAGGATGTTCCACAGACTTCTGCTAGGGTTATGGCAGACTCTGGGGCGAGGGGTTCTATGACTAATCTTTCTGTTATCGCGGGACTGCTTGGCCAGGAGACTGTGAGAGGAAAGCGTATATCACGGGGTTTCCGTGGAAGGAATCTTTCCCATTTCAAGGAGGGAGATCTATCTCCTGAGGCTAGAGGTTTTGTAGGTTCTTCTATCTTTGAGGGGCTAAATCCTACGGAGATGTTCTTTGAAGTTATGTCTGGACGTGAAGGTCTGATGGACCAGTCTCTTAGAACACGTGATTCAGGATATATGTATCGTCGTATTTCAAACGCTTTACAGGATCTGCGGGTTGAGGGAGACCGTTCTGTCCGTGCTGCGGATGGAACTGTTGTGCAGTTTACTGCAGGAGAGGATGGAATAGATCCGCAGAAGTCTGATAGAGGAGAGATAGTTAGCAGGTGATGACCATGATTAGGAGAGATATTAATGCGGATGATCTGGAACTTCCTCCTAAGTATGAAAAGGTGAATATGGGGGAGGAGGAGCTGAAGGAACGGTATAAAAACATGCTTTTCGAGCCTGGAGAGGCTATCGGTGTGGTTGCGGCTCAGTCTGTCTCTGAGCCAGCCACTCAGATGACTATGGAAACGTACCATAGTGCTGGAGGTGCAAAAGTTTCGATTACCCAGGGTCTTCCACGGTTAATTGAGATTGTTAACGCTAGGAGGAATCCTGATACTCCTGTGATGAATGTGTATCTTAAGGAAGGTTATAGGAATAAGGAGGATGCTAGAAAGGTTGCTGCAAAGATTAAGGAGGTTGTATTTGATGATGTTGTTTCTGAGGACACGCTGGATCTTCGCAACCTTGAGCTGGAGTTTGTAATAGACGAGTCGATGCTTGAGCAGTTTGAGATGGATATGGATGATGTTGTAAGTGAGGCAGAAAGTAAGCTGAGTAAGGTCGACGTGGAAAGGGATGGTAACGTTATTTCTATCCAGCCTACTGCGGAGGAGTATGATCTGACCGATCTGCAGGATATGAAGACTTCTTTGGAGGAGCATAGGCTGAACGGCTTTAAAGGCGTGGAGGACGTTGTTATTCTTGAAGAGGACGGTGAATGGCGCGTTCAAACTGCGGGAATCAATCTTAGGAAGACTCTTAGGCTGGAAGAGGTTGATGAGTCCCGTACAGTATGTAATGACCTATATGAGTTCTATAAGGTGTTCGGTATCGAAGGGACCCGGAACCTTATCCTCAGCGAGCTGGAAAATACGATGGAGGATCAGGGAATGTCTGTTGATGTCCGTTGGCTCATGCTTATCTCGGATACTATGACTAAGGAAGGCGAGGTTCAGGGAGCTACTCGCTACGGTCTCTGCGGAGATAAGAATTCGGTTCTTGCAAGAGCGGCCTTTGAGGAGACGAGTAAGCATGTTACTGGGGCTGCTATAAAAGGTGAGACGGATCCTTTGAATTCTGTTGTTGAGAATATTATCCTTGGCCAGGTTATTCCTATTGGTACTGGTCAGGTTGATCTTAAGGCGAGAGCTGCAAAAGCTCCTGAATCAGTCCTTGAGAAGAGAAAGGAGAAGAGGGAAGAGATTAGGAAAGAGAAGGAAGAGAAGCTTGAGGATATGGGGGAATCTGAGGAATCTGATGGTGAAGGATTTGATTACGAGGAGATTGTTGACCAGAACATTTCGGAAATTAAGAGCTTTGTAGAGGAAAATGGTGTGGATTTTGAGAAGCTTTTGGATGCGGAGGAAGCTAAAAAGGATAGGAAAACCTTAAAAAGCTGGATTGAGGAAAGAATAGGTGAGCAGAACAATGAAATGGAGAGATGAAGTGGAAACTGCGGCTGAAGAGGACAGGATTGTTATAGGAACTGATGAAACTATTAAGAACAAGGAGGATGTTAAGAAGATAGTTTTTGCATCTAATGCTCCGGAGCGTTTGACGAGGAAGGTCAGGGATGCTTTTTCGGGTTCGGATACGGAGTTCGTTGAATCGGATTTCAATAATAAGGAGCTCTGTTCTCTGTGTGGAGAGTCTTTCACAGCTTCTGTTGTGGGAGTTGAGGAGGAAGAGTCTGCGATTTAGGTGATAAACATGTACAAGATTTCATATGATTATAAAAAAGTGGCTATCTCTAAGTGATAGTATATGGGCAACGACAGTATAAAGTTTACTACTGACACTATCAGGAGTATGAACCTTTTTGAGGAGGTTACAGGTGTCGAGGTCAAGGACGCCATTACTAAAGGAAATAAGGCCTATTTTGTGGTTGAGGAAGGAAAGGCTGGTCTGGCTATTGGTAAGGGCGGTGAGACTATTAAGAAGGTTCAGAACAATCTGGACAAGGATGTGAAGGTTTACGAGTTTTCTGACAGTCTTCAGGAGTTTGTAAAGAATATTGTACCGGTTAAGGTTAATGGTGTCAAGATGGACCGTGGAGAGGAGAGTACTGAGGTCCGGATAGATGTTGATCGAGGAAAGTGGTCCCGTGTAGTAGGAAAGGATGGAAGGAATATTGAGGTAATTGAGAGGTTTTTGAAGCGGGAGTTTGGGGTTGACAATGTTGAGCTTGAGTAGGAGGGTTTTTTGAGCTTTGTTCACCTTTATAAAAATACTGTCTAATAGTTTTTCGAGGGAGATAGAGTATGGGACTTTATAACGGAAGAAAGCTGAAGAAGAGAAGGCAAAGCTATAGATGGAACGATACTGAATATAAGAGGAAGCAGCTTGATCTTGAGGAGAAGTCGGATCCTCTTGAGGGATCTCCTCAGGCTCGAGGAATTGTTTTGGAGAAGCGTATAATTGAGGCTAAGCAGCCTAACTCTGCATTGAGGAAGTGTGTAAGAGTTCAGCTTATAAAGAATGGTAAGCAGCTTACATCTTTTGTTCCAGGAGATGGAGCGATCGACCATATTGACGAGCACGATGAGGTAATTGTTGAAGGGATAGGAGGTGCGGACAATGGACCTAAGGGTGATATCCCTACTGTAAGGTATCAGGTTTCGAAGGTAAACGGTGTTTCGCTTGAGGAGCTTGTAGCTGGAAACAAGGAGAAGCCGACTAGGTGATAATATGGATGAGGTAAAGCTATTTGATAGATGGGACTGTGAAGAGGCTGAGGTTGAAGACCCAGGCCTTGACCGCTATATCAATCTGGAGAATATAATGGCTCCTAGGTCACGTGGAAGGCATTCTGATAACCAGTTCTATAAGGCGGATGTTTCTATCGTTGAGAGAATTCTTGATAGGATGTACGTTGCTGGACACCAGGGTAAGAAGCATGTTATCTCTTCCGGCCACAATGTGGGAAACTCTGAAAGGCTCTGGAAGATAATAGAAGCGGCTTTTGAGAGGATTGAGGAGGAGACTGATGAAAACCCTGTGCAGGTATTGGTTAGAGCGATTGAGAACGGAGCTGCAAAGGAAGAAGTTGTAACGTATCAGCGTGGAGGTATGATGGCTAGGAAGGCTGTTATTGTATCGCCTCAAAGAAGGGTTGACCTTGCTGTTAGGCATCTTGTCCAGGGAGCGTATGAGAACTGTTTTAATGAGGAAAAAGATGCGGAAGAAGCTCTTGCTGATGAGATTATCGCTGCTGCGGACAATGATTCGAGTACTAGAGTAGTAAGGGATAAGCAGAGGAGGGAAAGAGAGGCGGAAGGAGCTCGCTAGTTTTTCTCCTACCTTACTTATTTTTATTTTGTTCTCCCATTTTTAGCTATGAACCTCAGAGAGTTTCTGATAGAGGCGAAGAAGAATACCTATGCAAGCGAAGGGGAGGAGAACGAGACGGAGCTTGGAAATGGTGGGAAGGAGCTTGTGTTTGAAGAGGACGAGTTCCGGTATAGAGACCGATATTTCGGGTTTAACCCTTTCTCGGGGCAAGAAGTCGTCTGGAGGGGCGGTGAGCCTTTTTGGTCTATGAACTATCGTGGCGAAACTCTTTCTAGTTCAGTATCTGCAGAAAAGATTTATTCCTTTCTTCAAAAGGCTTTGAATCAGGTTGAAGAGGACCAGCCTTTTAGAGGCCCTGAAGTTTTTGTAAAAGAGGATTTTAAGTACTCTAACAGATTTGAAGGCAATATTAGATCCTTTGAGGGAAAGGAGGAGATTTTTTATAAGGGAGAGAAGGTTTACGAGTTGTTATATCATGGAGGAGTTGTGGACTAATTGGTCAAGATTTAGGATTTTTTGGAGCTATGAAAACTACTTTGTCTTCGGATTCTAGATCTCTACCCAAACTCATTTCTGTGAATGTATTTGCGGACCAGGGATCTATTCTTCTCATTCTTTCTTCTATTTTATCTTTTGGAATTTCTTTTACTATATCTTTCTCTATTTCTACTTTTTTACCTTTTTTTAGTCTTTCTAGAAGCCCTACTTCTTCTCCTGTCTCTTCAGCGATTACTGAGTTCACAAAGTATCCTTTTACTTTCTTTAATACGTATTTTTCAGTTTTTTCTTCTTTTTTGCTGTACAGGAGCCCTATTTCACTAAGCTTTTCTTTTACTGCAGGTATGTTTCTTTCTTCAGGTGGGGGAGACGGTTCGTCTGGAAGTTTCATGTTAACACCTCTTAATCTTTATTTTCTTCGTTTTCACGTATTTTTTCAAGATAGTGTCTGCTAAGCTTGAACGCTGGAGGTTCGTTACGCCTATATTTGTCCATATGCTGTTTCAGGGTTTTTAACATGCTTATTGTATCGTCCATTGTCTTTTCTCCTTCTAAAATCCTGTTTATAGCCCTGCTCAATGTTTCTATGTCTTTATCCTGTTTTAACTGCTGGTTCCAGTTTCCTACTATTTCTGTATAGATTTTGGATGTTTCTTCGAGCCATCCTGTTATTCTCCTGGTGGTCAACCCGTTTAAGATGTGCATAAGAGATTTTTTGGCCTTGCCTATATTTTCTCCTTCTACTTCTACTTCTTTCCCATCTTTTAATTGGTCTAGGTCCTTGAATATACTGTCTATGCTATTTTCGATGTCTTTTATTTCCTTTTTTTCAAAGACTTTCTTCCTATCTTTTTTTGAGTTTAGAAGCTCTCTTAGTTTTTCCCTTTTCTTTTTATAGATTTCCTTGGGGCTTGCCATATTTATACCTCCTTTTTAATATTTTTTAAGTCTTCTACTGATTTCTGTATTTTTACATTTGTTTTATTGAGTATTTTTTCTAGTAGACCTAGTTCCTCATATTTCTCTATCATGCTAACAAGCATCTCATGTTCGAGCTGGCACACGGTGGGGATTGGACTGAACGGATCTCCGGTTGTTTCATATTGACTACCTAAGCAACCCCCTGTGCAGAGTTCTTGGATTGTACAGCGGCTACATTGAGGGTTATTAGCCATTTCCATTGTTTTGTGACCTATAAGGAACTTTGGATTAGTTATCTCTATATCTGCAATTTTTCCGCCATCAGATATTAGTTTACCAAAGTTAAATTGTTCGTAAGACATTCTATGGCAAGGCACTAGCTTTAAATCACCCAGACGGACGAAGAATGTAGACTGTATACTGCAACCTATGCCCCGCCCATTTTTTGTAAAAGGATTTCTAAGTATGTTGAGACCGTCGTCGTAGAGAAAGTCGATATATTCTTCTTTGTCCCTTCCGAAGTAGTCATATACCCACTCGATAAGGTATTGGATGAACTCTCCCATTTCTTGTATCTCTTCTGTATTCCACTCCTGGTTTCTGACTTCTAGGAGATATATTTTGTCTATGTCCATCCCGTGTTTGTCTAACTTGTCTGTAAACCATTCCCAATTTTTCTTCCAATCTTCTATCTTGTTACTGTATATCATAGGGTGGAAGCCGAAGCCCCATTTTTTGTTGAATTCAAATATCTTTTCATAGTACTGTTCGTCCCTGTAAACCCCTGGCCTGTTTTTGTCACAGTATTTGCCGTCTATTGAAGTGCTTAGATGTATAGGTATTCCGATTTTTCTGGATTTTTTGATTAGCTTCTCTATTTTTTCAACTCTTTCATCTTCCTTTATCCAGGTATAATTGGTAGGTATAACTATTGAGGGAGGTTTTTGTTCTATGTCTTTGAATTTTTCCAGTATATAGTCAAGAACCTCGTATACATGATCCTTTACTAGAGTTTCTCCACCGAAGATATTGATTCTCGGATTATAGTTATTTTCTGCAAGCCAGTCGATAACTTTCTCAGCATTTTCCTTTTCTTTTTTAGGATCTTCTTTTGGCGCTAGTTTATCTCCAAACCTCTCTAAGTAGCAGTATTTGCAGTTAAGATTGCATTCAGAGTCGAATATTAGCTCTATGTCGTTCCAGTTTCTCTTTTTCTCTTTATTTTTCCATGTGCTAAAAAATGTTTTTTGTAGAAATGATTTACCTAGCTTACTGTTCTCTTCATTGTATTTTTCTCTGTTCACACTTTTGACCTCTTTCTTCTTCTATAGACTTTAGTAGTTGTTTAAATGCGCCATTACCCCATAAACGTAGGAGTGAGGCTACTTGGAAATGTGGGGTTCCAGTATTGAGGAGGTTTTCCAGGTGACAGGCTACGGATGTATGTAGAAAGACTCCAAGAAGTTCTTTTAATTCTTCATTATGCTTATATTCATCTCTAACCTGTCCTAGATCCGCCATTTCAGTTATTACTGCCTTTTCATGAGCTACACGGAATTCTAAGAAGTCGTGGTAGCTGGACATAATGTATTGAAGCCTTCTTCTATCTTCTTCACTTTCAATAACGTAGTTGTTTCTGATATTTTTGATTTGGCCGCTTTCAAACGCGGAAATATCCCAGTTCTGTGCTATGTTTTGGTTTTGTAGGCTTTGGGCGTATTCTTTGTTGTTTACGAAGAAGGATCTATGGCATATATGAATATCCTCGCCATCAAACCCGAAGCTGGTGTCTCCCGCGGAACAGGTTAGATGTCTAGGGTTTTTCATTACTTTTTCAGGATGATCGTATATTCTCTTTATTCTTTCTTTGTAGGTTGTGTGGAAACCGTTTTCTCTAATATTCTTCATGAACTCTGCTAGTACCTCTCCGTCTTTTTTTGTATATTTTCCAGGCACTGCTAGAGTAGGTAGGAAGGTATTTTCTCTTATTTCGGCGTTATCAGCCCATTTTTTGGCTTTGTTGTTTAATTTACTGAAGTAATTGAAATATTCCTCGATTTCCTTTTTTTCCTTCATTTCTCTTAGGTTTTCTAGAGTAAGTGTGGATTTCCACTGGACATGGTAGTCTTCTTTTCCTGAGGTTGATTTGAGAAGTTTTTTTAGGTTGCATTCTATTCTTTCTAAAGAGTCTTTTCCTCTGTTTTTATCTGTATATTGACCATCAATTGATATTTGGACTCCTATATGTATTCCTTCCTTATTCGCTTTCTCTATAAATTTTATTAGAGGCTGAGGATCTAGTTGAAGTGATGTGGATAGCTTTATATCTTTTAGTTTAGGGAATTTTGCAGATAGTTCTTCTAGTTCTCCAGCGAGTTTTTCTAGTCCTACAAGGGGTTCTGCTCCCCAGAGTCCTAGATGTCTAAGGTCTTTTCCATAAAAATCTTCCAACTGGTCTATATATTCGCCTTTCTCTATTTTATTCTCTATTTTTCCATGCAGATTTTGCATTTTTTCTGTCTTAGGAATATAGCAGTATTCGCAGTCGAGAGGACATGTCGCTGAGCAGAATAGCTCTCCTGTTGTAGGTTTTCTTTCCATATTATCCCGCTGTATCGCTTTCACACATGTTTAGATAGTCTACGCAGTCAGAATAGTCTGAGTAGTCCGCATCGTCCGAGTTGTCGTAGTAGTCTGCGTCGTCTGTATAGTCGGTACGGTCTGAGTCGTCCGAGTTATCCCAGTAGTCGGCGTTGTCTGAGTTGTCGTAGTAGTCTGCGTCGTCTGTATAGTCGGTGTAGTCTGAGTAATTAGATCCACATACGTTACTGTCATGGGTGGCTTCTACTGTCCCGTCGTCTGTATCGTTGTGTGTTGCATTATCTGTTCTATCTGTAGAATTGTGTGAGGAACATTTGTTGTCATCTATATAATCAACATTGTCTCTAACTTCTTTAATGTCCTGAGTTTCAATTTTATCTCCTTTGGATACGTCTTCGTTCCATGTAAATGCCATAAAATTAATACCCTGAATTATAACCGCTGTTATCCGAGAGGTTTGTACTATTTACGGTTGCATTGTCCTCTGAATAGTCAGAATCGTCGGTGCTATTATAGTTACTGTGCATGTTGTCATGGGTGTAATCAGTTGCGTCTCTGAGCTCTTTTGGTTCATCTCCTTTTACTGGTTGGCCGGAACTTACTGGAAGGTTTGCCCAGCTATAGGGTGAAATACCTATCTCGTCTGCAAGATGGTCTAGATTGTTCTTTATTTCGTTCAGATCTTCGCTTTCTATTCTGCTTCCTTGATTGATGTCTTCATTCCATGTAAATGCCATTTATATCACTTTTCTAGCTCCCTTTCGGGCATTTCGGATATATATCTTTTTTCTCTTTTAAGAGGACATCTTTCTGTCTGCGCTATTACGTAATCCGGTAACGGGTATCTTTTTTCAATTTTTGTCTCCTCACCAGGTTCAAGTCCTCTTATCTCTCCTGCTCTACCTACTTCTAAATTCTTCATGATTCTATATATTATTTTCTTCGTTTTTACCTCGCCCGTGTTCCGTACAGCGATTACTACTACATTTTTAGGTCTTGGATAGATAGCTTTAGTTATTCTTATATCAACTTTTTCGCAGATGTCTGGAGTATCTAGTTCGTATTCCTCATTTTTTTTCAGTTCTTTAAAGCTAATTGAATCTAATACTTCGCCTTTGAAACTGACTTGGTAGAAATATCCTTTTTTGCGCTTTTCACCGCTTACTACTACTATAAAGCTGGGAGTGTGGGAGAAGTTGCTAAATGAAAGAGTTCTTTCAACGTAGTAGAGCCTTTCACCCACTATTTTTCCTTTGTTTTCAAACTGTTCAAAAATTGTAGAGTTTACTTTAAAAGATCTTATTACAGGAGAATTATTTGAGGCGAATTCTCTGTAGGAATCTGTGTCTTTAACAATTTGTAGGGATTTTTCCTTGGAAATGGCTTGAGTAGTCTCGGAAAAGAAATATATAGAAACTCCTGCTATGCCTATTATAACTGCTGCCGTTAGTAATATTTGTAGCCGATCCATATTTTTTACCTTTTAGCCTTTACTTGTAGACAGCTCCTACAGCTACCCAGTTAGAGCCGTTGTAAACTTTTAAGGTGTCATCTCCTGTATCAAAGTATATCTGTCCTGTTGTTGGATAGCTTGGGGCGCTTGACTGAGCTCGAACTAGTCCGAAGACTTCATCGTTTCCGGTTTTGGAATGGTGGTCGTTGCTTGATATGTTGGATAGGTGGTCGTGGTTTCCTGTGAAGTAGTTGTGTTGTGCTGTTGATCCGTGGTCTCCGTCGTTGTTTATTGCGTTGATTGCTTCTGAGTCTGAGTATCTTGAATGGTGGTCGTTGCTTGATATGTTGGATAGGTGGTCGTGGTTTCCTGTGAAGTAGTTGTGTTGTGCTGTTGATCCGTGGTCTCCGTCGTTGTTTATTGCGTTGATTGCTTCTGAGTCTGAGTATCTTGAAGTATAGTTGTGTTGTGCTGTTGATCCGTGGTCTCCGTCGTTGTTTATTGCGTTGATTGCTTCTGAGTCTGAGTATCTTGAATGGTGGTCGTTGTTTGATATGTTGGTTAGCTGTGAATGTGGTCTGGTGGGTATGTCTGAAAGAGAGTCTGATGAGCTGTTTGAAAATCGGGTGTGGTGTGCGTCCATTTTACTG
>JALIDQ010000019.1 GCA_022865275.1 Candidatus Nanohalarchaeota archaeon QJJ-9
TCGAGGACTAGATGGGTAGAAGTCGTAAGGAAGACTATAAGAGTAGGCTTCCACCAGTCAAAGCCATCGAATTTCCTCCCCAGCAAAGCAGTAAAGCCGGTTAAACCACCTATCATCGCCACATGAAAATAGTTCCTAACCATGAAAGCCCTACCTCCAGGTATAGACAAAACACCGTCCCAGACAGACTGTACATCAGTAACACAGATAAAAGGTTGCTTAAGGCATAATACAAGCGTTCTCCAGTCCCCAAGAACCAGACGGTGCCAGAGGAAATGGTCTAGATCGATAAAGACTCCAGCAAGAACTCCGAGCAGTACAAGCTTTATAGCTCCTCTCTCATCCAGATTTCCTCGGTAATCCATCCAGGCTACAGCTATACCCGAGACTACTAGAGCCAGCCAGAAATGGTATACCACATCCATAAGACTATTCTTTAAATCTGGGCTATTTCAAACTTATCATAATCTACCTCTTCGAAAACCTTAGGTATAGGGTGTGGAACGTTGTTGTAGCTCGTAGATTTTTCCTCAAAATCCAGCTCATTCTCACAGTCCCCATAATCCATTCCATGGGGGTAGAATATCCCTAAGAATTCAGATCCTACTAATGCACCTGAAGGAGAGGAAACTTCCATAGTGATATACCCCTTAGAAAGCGGGTCTAATATCCCCGCTTCATGGATCCTGATTCCCCTAAGGAACTCATGATTTCTCTGGATAACCCCACCATAGTTCTTACTAAGGTCTAGCTTTTCATCTGTCATCAGAAGATGGAGAGTTCCCTCCTTCAACTTCCAACGGTTCTCGTCAGTGGGTTCCATCTTTCTAAAGTAATCCGTCGGATCTACATCCGTCTCAGATATATTTATAGGGCCAGGAATCTGATTCAGGTCTTTCGCTATAAAGCCAAGATCCATGTTAGTAGTGAACTTAACCCCTCTATTCTCAATAGCCCTATTAAGAGGAACACGATCCTCCTGGTTACCCATCTCGCCCTTATAAAGCCCTATTTCCTTTTCATCCCTGTATATCTCCTGATAAGTCTTTTCCGACGTGTTATTCAACTTTTTAATACTTGGGGCAGGGATACTATCCTCATACTCCTTATGGAAACTTATCTGAGCCAAAGGCTCCTCGAAATCCATCTCAAGAGGGAACTGTCCAGGCACAACCTGCATCCATATAGGACCAGTGTAACCAGCCTCCAGTTTACCTCTTTTATTCTTCCCAACAGACTGTATCCTTCCTCCCAGTCTTGCGATAGTACTTCTCGCATCAATCCTACCGCAGACCGTCTTAGGGAGATTGTATATACCCTTACTTCTTATAAGATAAGGTTCCTTCTCCCCGTCATAAGGATAAAGTATAAAATCCGAATCCGGGTCTATTCGATTATCAATACTAAGATCTTTCTCATAAAGATTAGGAATCTCCGAATCCAGTCGAAAGACATAGTTAGGATCCGGTATTATATCCAGACTTCCTAGATCCCGCCTGTCCTCATCAGGAATAGGCGAAACTACATTCCTATCAACATCCTCTTTCTGCAATCCAGCATTTTCTAGAATCAGCTTAACATCATCGAAAGTAGGAATATCAAAATCACCATCAAAGCCCGGACTATACTCTTTCTCAAGAGCTTCATAGTATTTAGCCATATGCATTGTAAATAGACCCCTCCCGTTAATCTTTTTAGATGTATCGGTAAATACAGCAAAAGTTTTATAAAGAAATCTCCGGTTTTAGACTCTCAAACCTGGTTTTATAAACATCTCTAGAAAGGCCTCTCATCCTTGTAAAGTCGGACCAGTTCCTGCGTCTCAATCCCCTCCTCCACTTTTTCTTGAAGGTCCGCTCCAAAATATGGGGTATAGTCTCTTAGCTCCTTCCATGCAGAACCGGTAGACCTGTCCAGGTAGGCTATATCCGACGCAAGCCTTGTATCAATAACTGGAAAATCGTACTCACGCATCTTATCCCCTACCTCCTTTTTCTTCTTCTCGAAAGCATACTCATTACCCTCATATTCTCTTATAACCTGATCATATAGTCCAAAAACCCTTACAGTTCCGTTTTTGATTATATCCGACGTACTAGTACCCATACTATGCTTAATAGATGGGAAATCGCTCTCATCCGCCTTCCCCTTAGTAGACTCTAGAAGAGTGTAATGCTCTTCAACTAGCGACTCAAGGACAGAAACATTTTTCGCAGACCTCCTTATAAGACTTTTAAAGAGACCTCCGCCCCTAAATACTCCTACATCCTTTCCTTCCTCTTCAAGCTTGTCAATCCTACTGATCTGGGACTCCACGAATTTCTCTGATTCAATAAGGAGTTTGTTTACTTTATAGGCACTCTCACGGTATCTTTTAGCGTAGGAAGAGGGAAAACTACGGAACACACGTGCAACATCATTGTAGATAGGTGTATGCCATTCCTTGCCCCCTCCTATCTTACTCTCCTTCTTCTCATACCTTATAGCCCATCCTTCGATTTTGCTCCTACTAATCATTGTTACTTAAAGGTAACATCACATTAATAAAGATTTTCCCTAAACAAAAGCCTCAGCCTTAAAAACCCGAAAATAAGTGGAAATAAAGGTATTTTATGCGATTTTAGACCCAAGGTGAACCTTTACACCAACCTTTCTTCAAACGTGAAAACAAACTGATTTCAAGCTCGGGAAAGAAGAAAGATTTAGATATGGAACTCGAAAAAGTCAAGATAGAAAAACCGGAAGGAGAAGTAAACACCATAATAGGGCAGAGCCACTTTATAAAAACAGTAGAAGACCTGCACGAAACCCTTGCAACATCAGTCCCAGACGCGGAGTTCGGTATAGCATTCTGCGAAGCCTCTGGAGACCGGCTAGTCAGGTCCACAGGTAACAACGAGAAGCTAAAGGGGAAAGCTGAAGAAGAGATGGAGAAAATCGGTGCAGGACACTCTTTCATAATCTTCCTCAAGGACGCCTATCCTATCAACGTGCTTAACCAGGTAAAGCAGGTCCAGGAGGTCTGCAGGATTTACTGCGCTACCGCAAACCCTGTAGAACTTATAGTAACAGAGACAGACCAGGGAAGAGGTATACTAGGAGTGGTAGACGGAAAAGAGCCAGTCGGGATAGAAGGAGAGGAAGATAGGGAAGAAAGAAAAGATCTGCTTAGGAAAATCGGGTACAAGCTATAGAGTTACCACGCAACAGTCTTAAATAATTTCGGAAAAAAGAAGGTACCAAGATGGCCATTGAAGAACCCAGAAAATACCTATTCCTAACTAGCAACGGTACTTACGGCCATATAGTCCCAACTATGAAAGTTGCCAAAAGACTTAGCAAACAAGAAAATACCGAAACATATATAGCATGCGATGGAAAAGCTGCACAAAAAGCTAGAGATGAAGGATTCGCAGTACTACAGCATCCTATGGTTCGTGCATTCAGTGAAGACTATATAGGTGGATATACAAACTTTAAAGGGTATATAACAGATTTTCTCAATGATTTAGTGAATCGGATAAACCCGGATGCAGTTATAATGAACTTCGCATACTCTTTCAAACCCACTTTCGACAGGAACATCCCGTCCTTCCTCCTATTTCCCGAAGATCTCAAGGACAGGATAAGGTATTACTCAGATATTGTAGACGAAATATTCCTAACCTTCCCAGAAGAATTCTGGAACCCTAGAAAAGAGTTTGAAAACGTTGAACCTGTAGGACCAGTTCCACACAAGAGAGACTTCAAAGACAAGGAACTCAAAAAAGTCCGTTCAAACTACAATGAAGAAAACCTAGTCCTTATGAGCTTTGGAGCCGGGGAATGGAAAAAGGAAAACCTCAAAAAAATAGTAGACTCTGCAGAAGACTATTTTAGAGATAAGGAAGACTTTCATATACTCATAACAGGAGACTTCAACCCGGATATAGAGAACTCAACCATTCTAGGAGACCTACCACCTGTAGAATACCTTAAAACAGTACAAGCATGCGATTATGCAGTCTTCCATGGAGGCCAGTCCACCTTTGAAGCATCCATACTAGGTACGCCTTTCCTCTCATTTCCCATGCCTGATTCAAGAGAACAGAAGACAAGAGTAAGGAAATTAGAAAAATTCGGATGCACCTACTCCACAACCGCTGACGAACTAGACCCAGAAACATTCCGAGAAAAATTCGAAAAGCTGGAAGAAAAAAAGGAAGAGATATTGGAAAACCAGAAAAAAATATTCGGAAAATACAACAGCCTAGAAACGATAGAAAAAAGGATTGAAGACAAAACAAACGGCAAAAAAGCAAAGCTGGACATAGAAGCAGAAGAAAAATTTGTAAGAAACAGTAGAAACTCCTTCCTTGCAGGATTTGAATACAAAGGAGAAAAGTGCATGTTTGCAGTAAACAACGAATTAAGCGAAGACTTCCACTCCATCATCCCAGAATGGGTAAGAAAGATGCTCCCCTACCCTATCCAGAAAAAGTATTCCCTGAGACCTCGTGAATCAGAAAAGTTCCACGATCGCGTCGATAAGATTGAGCCAAGCTCCACAAGAGAGTTAAACGGTCATAAAGTAAGAGAGCACATTTTTAAGTTCAATGAAATAGAATGGACAGCAGCCCGGTGGAAATACAATACTGGAAAAGAGATATTTCTTTTCTCACCTTCAAAACACATAGAAGAACTTATAGAAAATGTAGAATACAATGGACAAAGAGAAAAAAACGTATAAAAACCCATTTAAAGCTCCTTCAGACTTCCATTACCAGCCTTCCTACCTACCAGGGCTTGAGGAAAAAATAGAAAGGTTTCTTGACGGTGATGACGTAAAACATTTCTACGGGAACAGTAACAAAGTCACAGGGGCGGGAAAAAGCTATCTTCACTCTCATGTACTGGATATGGTAAAGAACAGAATTCCTGTCCTAAAAGCAAAAAACATATGCGATATAGAGAGAAATATAAAAGTAAGAGCCGATCCGAAAAAACCTTTTCTAAAAAACGTCAAAGAGACCATAGAAACCTACCTAAAGGACTACAAAAAAATTATATTCCTAGGAGACGAGATAAAATCGCCTAAAATATTTGAAAACCTCGATAAAACAAAAAATCTAAATATAATAACCGGATACCAGCCTGAAAAAGACCTAGGAGAGCTCAAAGACAGGTTCCAGATATACAATATAGATCCAGACCTTTCGGAGGAAGAGATAGAAGAATTCTTATCCTCTAAAGTCGAAAATTCCGGGAAAAAACCGGAAAAATACTCTGAAATAATAGAATATACATCAAAAGCGTCTGAAAACTTTGGAGAAGCCGAGTTAGTAGCTGAGAAGCTAGTTAATAGAGAGATAGAGAGTTCAGATATGATGAAAAAACTTGCAGAGGATTATCAGGAGAAATTTTCTTCCAGAGAATTCTGGGCAAAACAGGATAGAGAACGGAACTTTAATATAGAACTGTTCCTTCCCGACTAGCATCACCGCTCAACAAGAAGCTTCTCTAAACCCTCCCTCAAACTGGTTGGGGAAACACCAAGCCCTCTCATCCGGGAAGTATCAGTTACGTATCTTTTCGTCTCGAAATCCTTTCCATCGAGCTCTCTAACCTCTACATCTTTACCTGCAATATCTATAATTTTCTCCGCTAATTCTCTCACCGAAACACCTTTACCAGAGCCAACGTTCACCTTCCGGTATGGAAAATCTTCCTGCATAGCCTTCTGGAAGACCTTGATAACATCTTCTATCCATACAAAGTCAAGAATCTGGTCTCCACCGTAAAGCTTAAGCGGTTTGTTGTTCCTTAATCTTTCCAAAAATATAGGAATCACTCTTCCCCTGTCCCCTGGTCCGTATACATTGGAAAGGCGCATAGAGACGGTGTTAACACTTGTATGATTTCCAAAGAAATCTAAAACATTCTCAAACTCTGCCTTAGAAAAACCATACAGGTTATTGGGATCAAACTCTTCCCTCTCCCCAACCCGGTTTTTACAATCCCCAAAAACTTCTCTGGAAGACGCAAAAACCAGTTTATCAACCTCAAAACTCCCGCAGGCTCTTAAAAGCTTCCAAGAGCCTAATAAATTTGTATCAAAACATTCAATAGGATTATCACGAGCTTCTTCAACCCGGGAAACAGAGGCAAGGTGAAAGACGATATCCACCCGTTCTAATATTTTCTCATAGCTCTCAAAATTTCTTATATCCCCTCTAATAAACTTAAAACTGTCCGAATCAAGCTCTTCCAGTTTCTTCTCACCAAACCTCGAAAGATTATCAAAGCATATAACTTCGTGGCCTTTAGTTAAAAGCCTTTTACAGAGATGAGCGCCTATAAATCCAGCTCCACCGGTCACAAGGACTTTTTTAGAAATCCTATCACCTCTTCCAGAGATCAATCCAGACACGCATAGCTTCAGCTAGTTCTACAAAATAGTCATCAATGCTTTCAAGATTATCCTCTACCTTATCAGCCAGCTCTAGGTAACAGGACGAAGCGTCTTCACAAGAATCAGAAATCTCAACGTTCTTAAAGAATCTTATAATCTCCTCCTGCCATATTATACCGTTTTTCTCTTTTTTAAAGTTTGTACGCCAGTCTGATGCTCTATCATGTCTTATATATGGCTTTCCAGATTTTACACCATAATCTAGGTGATCACATATTACTTTAGAGCACCAACCAGCCCACATATCGTCGTAGCGACCCCAAGGATATCCTTCTCCCATAAGACCAAAGTACATAGCCGGTCCTATTAGCTCCCTATCAAATGCGAGGTTCATACCACACATTGGATAGAGCGTTCCCTTGGGAATCGTCTGAACTATGTCCACATACTTTTCATTCCTCATATTAGGGTTCGCCATCTGCGTGGGAGCATCGAGGTCCGGTATGTTTAGCCAGAGACCGTGGGATATAGCTGTAGGGACTCCTTTTCTATAACTGAAAGGATAGCCTCTTACAAACATCTGGTCGTAGAGAGTGTTGAAAAAATGTGGGTGGGACCTCTTCTCAAGGTTTTCTCTATGTACAGCCAAAGAGTTTATTTCTTGGCCATTAGGTCTCTTAGCGGGAAAGCAGTCATCGTCTATAGTATAAACATACCTACTATCAGACTTTAAAAACCCATAACAACGGCATGCACTGTCTTTAAATGATATAACCCAGGATTTATCGCCTAAGTCGTCCTCAATATCATTTCTATCGTATAAGTCATAGTTAAAGCCTTCAGGTACCTCTATACTTCGAGAAGGATCGCCGTCCTGTACGATTATGAGATGGTGGTCCCTGAAATAGGGGCGCCATTCCTCCAGAAAATCCAGATCCCGGATAGTTGGTATAACTATATCCATACTATCCACTTCTAATTCGCTCAAGTAGCTCTTCGTAGTTTTTAAAGCCGTAATCCACTCCATCAAGTGCTCGGTTTCCTCCAACTATCATAACCTCTACTCCAGCATTTTCAGCAGTCTTAATATCCTGTTTTGAATCTCCTATAAATAGAACATCAGGTCTTTCAAGACTGTAATCATCCATAAACTGTTTTATCCCCTCAGGATGAGGTTTCTTGTTTTCAATCCTTCTATCAGTGTAAATATTGTCGAAGCAATCCCTGATTCCAAGGCATTCCAGCTTTATATCGACAGCATCCGCTGGTGAATTCGAAAGAAGAGCCATAGGTTTACCAAGTTTATCTACCTCTCTCAAAAACTCTAAAGCTCCTGGTATAGTATCTATATCTCCTGAATCAAGGTATTCTGCTGTTTTATCAACAAGCTTTTCATGGAATTCTTCTATAAACTCCTCCTTTTCCTCCACTCCAATAGCCTCCAATACTTTCGAAAAACTCTGGTATTTCTCGAAGTAGTTTCTGAACTCCCCTATCTCTAAGGACATCATACCCCGACTTTCTACAGCTGAATTAAAGCTCTTGAACTCTACTCTTCCCGTATCAACCAGAGTACCGTCCAGATCAAAGAGGTAACCTTCTTTATCGAGTATCATAATTCTGAACCTCAGTACAGATCCGATGTCTTAAAGAATCTGCCGTTTTTGATGAACAAGAAAACCCCTTTTGAAACCCCCATAACCTTTGCAAGAGGAAAGATAAAAGAGAAAATAAATATGGTAAAAGGCTTCCTGAAATCGGTAGTATACATAAAAACAAACAAAAGAGTAGCCCATAGGCTCAAAAGAGGCCAAACAAACATTGAAGGGTCTAAAAACGTTAATAAGAGAGTTAAAAAGAGTAAAATGGCGGGAAAGTAGAGAAGATAGGGTAAAGAAAACACTCCTAGACTTCTTTTTAACCCATCTATCTCCCGAACAGTTCTAACCCATTTACCAGCAAGGCCCATATTTCCTATCGACCAGCGGGTAAACTGGTGGATATATGATAAAAGATCCTTCTTCTCCTCCTCCCAAACCAGAGATTCAGGATATATAGCTATCTTACTGTCCTTCTGGTAGAGGTCATAAGTTAAGGAAAGGTCTTCCACAAAACTATCGTCCCTGAGCTTGTCCTCTATAAGCTCCTTCCTAAGTATGTAAAAAGCCCCAGGGATAAGTGGGGCAAAATCACAGTCACGCGCTTTCTGCAGAAATTTTTGGCGATATATCTTCGCGTTACTAAGTATCTGAAGAATCCTGGAATCCTGAGTCTGCACCGGGGATATAGGGCAAGAGACAACATCTGCATCTTTTTCCTTCAAGTAGGAAAAACACTTCGCAAGAGCTTTTGAATCCAGTCTTACATCACAGGTTATAGAGCAGAAGTAATCCCTCTGAGCCTCTCTTATACCAGCTCTTACAGTCCTTGCTATGCTATTGTATCCGTCATCCCTTTTGATAACCCTTATATTGCTATATTTATCACTGAGATCCTTACATATCGAATAGGAGTTATCAGTAGAGTTGTCATCCACAAAAATTATCTCAAGGTCAATATACTCCTGGCAAAGCAGCTGCCGTGCGCATTCCCGGATATTCCCTTCCTCATTATGGGCTGGTACAACGACCGACAAATCTTCCTCCATTTTCTCTTCTATCTCAACCTCATCCCCACTAATTCTAAGGTGCCTAACCAAAAGATAAATCTCCAACAGTATAACTAGCCCTATCGGGGCTATTAAAGCATAGTATACCAGACCCAACATCAGTACATCACCTCAAAGTCCTCTTTTATCTGGTCTACCTCCTCTTCCTTAAGTTCTACACCCTTCAAGCGCGAAAGCTCTCTGTAATCGTGCAAAACCTTTTCAAGAGGTCCTTTGCTCTCTTCTAGAGCTTTTTTCCAGTCTTCAATACATTCACATGAAGTTTCTAGCTGCGGTTCAAGGCTCTTCACCTGTTCCTTAACCTCTCCATCACATTCACCGCAGTTATGAGCTATTTCTTCAGGAGTTAAAGTCAGGATATCCGGGTTGAGGCCGTATACTCCCTCTATTTTATCTGTAAGACTCCCTAAATTCTCAAGTATCTTATTAAGACTCCAAAGCCAAGGAGATCTGTAAAGACCTTCCTGACTCATATCGTAGGCTAGACTATCATCATACACATGCATAGCCTGTAAAGATATTCTATCAGCCCCTAGATTTATCACATCTTCTATGCTTTCGGTTGCGTCCTTTATAGCAGTTTTTTCTGACATAAAAGGAGGTTTGGTAAGTATAAAAGGTACAAACTTCATGCCTTCATCATTTATAAGATTAGTAGCGTCCTCAATCTCCTCCGACTTTAATCCCTTATGTATGCAGTATTTACGGACGAAATCGTTTGTGCTCTCCACGCCAATATACACAGAAACATCCTTTCCTCCAAGCGCCTCCTTGGTATTTCTTAGTTTTTCAGAAGTTATAACTTCCGGTCTTGATTCCACACTTATCTCAGAAACATCGAACTCAGACACTTTGGAAAGCAGTTCTTTCCTCTCTTTAGGACTAATCTCTGAATCACTATAGAACGATCGGTTAAAGAGTAAAAGATTGTCAATATTGTTCAAATCTGTCTTCTCCTTTGCCTGATTTATAACGTACTCAAACTGCTCTATGTAGTCTGGTTCATCTGTATAACATCTTTGTTCAAATGTACAAATCGTACATCCGCCTGTATCTATCTTCCACGGGCATCCTCCGCTGAGAAACTGTAAAAATACCATATCATCCTCTATCCTGTAGAAAGGCTTATCAAAACTTCCGTAACGTCTATCTTCCTCTTCCATGACACGTTCGATAAATCTGTTCTGCGTGGGAACCACCTGCATAACAGGTGTTTTCTGTATTCCTTCCAAATTCTTAAAAAACTATGACCTTTACATAGTAACTCTCTTTTGCTATCCAAGAAAAATATTATATATAAATTTTCCTGCAAATAAAAGACTGTATGAACGAACTTCAGGAAGTGGATGTCAACGAATTGCTGGAGAAAAATCCTGAGCATAAAGAACTTGTCGACACTAATCATGTATACCTTGTCGAACACGAGGGAAAAGAGTTAGTAATCAAGTACTACAGCGGCAAGTTCTCTAAAGACCGTTATCAAAGGGAAAAAAGGGCATTGCAAGAGCTCAAAGACTATGAAATTCCAGTACCCGATATACTTGGATACGATGATTCGAGAAAAATACTTCTCGAAGAAAAAATAGAAGGAATTCCGCTTCAGGAAGTAATAGAAACTCCTGAAGAGTTAAATAACTATATAAAAAGAGTTTATCAGCTTGAAAGAGAGGTTAAAAGACCTAGAAGCTCTTGGAAAGATGGTAAGAACTTTCAAGACTTCTTAAAAGAAGTCTATTCCACAGACGTCATCAATAATCTAGGAGCTAAGATAGACAAGAAAACAACTAAAAAGCTTAAAAAATCCGTAAAAAGCCTAGAAAAAATATTACCCAGCACTTACAACCTCATAAACGGAGATTTAAAGGGTGAAGAGATATATATCGACGAGAACGGAAAAATAAACGGTATAATAGATTGGGAAAATAAAATGGTAGGAGATATAACTTTTGACGTATCATCCATGGTTAACTTCTTCTCTCAGATGGATGGTTGGAACTACACTGATATAATGGAAAGCCTTGAGCTAAGTGAGGAAGAAAAAATCAGGACCAACCGATACCTCGGATGGTGGTACGGACTATGGGCTTCCTACTACCACCGGAGCGAGGAAGAGATGAACCAGCTCCTCGTCAGTGCTTTCAAGCTTATGGAAAGTGAAAAACCGATAGAAGACAGTTATAAACTCCATAGCTACTCGAGGCAGTTGAAAGGGTGATAAAATCAGAGCTGTGATCTTTGACCTCGGAAAAACTCTTTTCTTCCCAGAAAACGCCTACAAGAAAGCAGAAAAGGCTAAGTACGAGAAAATGAAAGAACTAGGATATAATATTTCATGGGAAAAATACAAGCAGCTATGCGAAAAAGTCTCTAAAAAGTTCAAAAAAAGGTATGGAAAGACTGCAGAGAGGCATAAACCAGGAAATTTTATGGAGATATTCTTCAACCTATGGGGTAAAGAAGCATCCAAAAAAGAAATGAAAGAAATAGATCAAGCCTACTTCGATGAATTTACACAAAACATGGTGGCAGACGAGGAGGCGGATAGTATCATAGATTTCTGCAGTAAGAAAGGATTCTTGGTAGGAGTTATAACCAACGGCAACCAGAAAATGACAGAGAAAAAGCTTGCAAAGCTAAAATCTAGAGAAAGTATAGATAAAGTTATCTACTCCACAGAATCAGGTGAAAAATCCACCCTAAAGCCTTTCAAAGAGTTTCTGCAGGAGACAGGTTTATCCCCGGAGAAATGTCTTATGGTCGGAGATAGAAAAGACGAGGATATGCACGCAAAGAAGGTAGGTATGAAGACAGCTTGGATAAAAAAACAACCTTCTGAACCTCGAGGAGAAGAAATAGAGCCTGATTTCGAATTAAACAATCTTACAGAGCTAAAAAAACTCCTAAAAAACCTATAAATATATTATTAGAGTATTTCGCGGTTCTCCCTTCCCCAGTGGAAAAGGTATTCATGCGCCCATCCCGCATATTCCCCAAAATACTCGCGCATATCTTCTGCAACTTTCCAGTAACGCGAATCCTCGAACTCAGGATAGACCTCACCTATCACCTTCTTACCCCAGGTATCAAGAGGATAGGAGTCATGGAATCCTAGGGAGAACAGTAACACACAGTCAGCCACCTTATCTCCCACCCCAGTAAGCTTCTTAAGCTCCTCTTGAGCCTCCGGATAAGACATATCTCTTACCTTGGAAGGGTCGACTTCCCCGTCAAGAACCTGCTCCGTAGTCTCCTTAACATACGAGGCACGGTATCCCATACCCAAGTCTCGGAGTTCCTCCTCAGAAGCCTGGGCTAGCTCTTCCGGTGTAGGAAACCGATTGAACTCCTGATTTTCATAGGCTACAGTAGAACCCCATTTCTCAGCTATGCGGTTAACCATCCGCTTAATCCTTGGAATCTGCATCTGAGCGCTTATTATATAGCTTATCAGAGTAGGGAAAAACTCATCGTTTAAAATCCTCAGGCCCCTAAAATCCTCAAACGCTTCTTCAATAATCTCGTCCCTAGAAAGCTCCTCCTCAAGCTCTTCCATAGAAACATCGAGATTAAGAAGGTTGTAGATCTCCTCTTCCTCCATAGTTCCGCGGTAATACAGATCCGTTCCCTCCTGCCATAAAAGGACTAAATCTTCTCCGTGTACCTTGTAAAACTTTCTACAGGAAGTATCCTCGTACAGAGGCTTACCAGACCACTTGTTCCATACAAAAGTCTGGCCACATTCCATCGAAAGCTTCAGGTCCAGCTCCCCCTCAGGAAGCTCGATAACTCCTTCTACCATAAGAGAAAATTGCCCGCGAAAGTTTTAAATCTAGAAACCGGAATAGCTTTCTACAATATCTCCCAGATCCTCAAGCAGATTAAGAGCCTTTATACCCGGAACAGAAAACTCTCTCCAAGAATAATAGTCCCCTTCGCGATTCTCCACCATAAGCCCTATGCCTTTCCACTCATCGAACCAGTTTGAGACAGTTCTAGCATTTTTATCCACCTTTCTACCCGCTTGCCCAAAGTTCTGGTATTTTCCACCTGGTTCCTCAGGATTCTCCGCTATAAGATGGTAGACCTCCACCTTCCCAGGAGAGTCAAAACTTCCATATATCCCAAACGCCCTTTCCTTCGTATCGAAATCCTTCCCAAAGAAAGGATTGTCCGCTAAAAGGTTTTCCATAGGCTCTTCCCTAAGTCTGTCCAACCCAGCCTCAAAGTCTTCCTTCCTCACCAAGATATCTTTACCCAAGTCAGCTATACTGTAGCGCTTCCTACCCTCCTCCCAGCAGTACTCCGCCAAGCCTGAATCAACAAACTCATTCAAGTATTTCCTGACCGTTGGCTCAGATCTGTCCACCTGATCAAAAACCTCTTCCTTAGACTTTCCGTTCCATAGAGCTTCAGCGGTCCTATCCTTCTCCAGGCTGGAGAAGCAACTAAGTATATCAGAAACCTCCTCAGAGTTCTTCAAATAGTTAAAAGAGTCGTGTTCGATAGGCATAGAAACCACCTGATTAACCCCGAGCCTTGACTATCTGATTATAGGTTTCCGACTCTTCAGGACCTGTAAGCCAGTCGTTGCTAATGTTTAAAGTCTCCGAAAGCTTCTCCTTACCAGTTCCTTCCGCCTCGTTTCTATAATAATCCACAAGACCGAGACCGATCTCCTCAATCTTCCCTCCAGTCTCCTTCTGGTAACGGAAATCGTTCGCGTACTCTTCTCTGACATTTCCAAACTTCTCCTCTAATCCATCATCTTCTATCTTACCTTCCATATAGCCTGACAAAAACTGGGCTCTTGCCTCGGATACCGCCATAAGATCTTCCGCACCGTATTTCCCGACCTGATCATCTACGACTTCAACCATATCCTCCAGCTCCTCGTCCTTCCTTTCCACAGCCTCTTCAAACTCTTTTATACGGCTGTAAAGCTCGTCTATCTGACTATATTCCTCATAGTCTTCCCCTATATAGTCCAAAACCTTGGCCTCAAACTCAACCTCATCAATCTCTCCCATAGAATAGTCCTCAGTATAACTGTAAAACTCGCGGTCAGTTATATTCCCTCCTTTCACATCTGATAAATGATTTACTAACGATTTTCGGGCATCCTTAACATCTTCATAGGCTTCAGTGGTTTTTCTGCCAGTTCTAATAATATTCTCACGATTATTATGCATTGAAAGGCCTAAAGACAGATTAAAGAGATTATTATCGTACCCAAACCTCTCCTCAGCCTCATCGCGTATCATACCTCCAGGATACATCGCATCAGTATCGATAGCCTCCAAAAACTCATCGCATAGGCTGGAGACCTTAGAAACTGGTAGATCGATTGAACTAGAGATATCATATTTATGCAGGGTCTCGTGGCCGACCACTGCTAAGAGAGAACTGTCCCTGAACTTGT
The DNA here is from genome assembly GCA_022865275.1 of Candidatus Nanohalarchaeota archaeon QJJ-9. Taxonomy (GTDB): domain Archaea; phylum Nanohalarchaeota; class Nanosalinia; order Nanosalinales; family Nanoanaerosalinaceae; genus JALIDQ01. The sequence continues at coordinate 14,479 of JALIDQ010000019.1, forward strand.
CAAGGTAAGACTCCATCCCCATACTCTTAAGCCTCTCCTCCACCCAGTCAGCTAAGCTACCAAAAACCTTCAGTTCATCCTTTCTAGGATCGTATTTCCCCCTTTCTCCCTCCGACTCCGGTACAAAAGTCTTCTTAGAAGGTTCTTCCACCTCAAGACCTAGCTCCGAGACAAAATCGTTCGCTTTCGATACTATAGCCTCAAAGTCCTCATCAGTCGCGTCACCGTTAAAATACTCTTCCTTGAACTCGGTGAGAGAAACATCTTTAAGCTCTTCGAGATCAGCTTTTCGGACGTCTCGAGTCTGGAGGTTGAGAGACATTGTGTTGTAACTATAAAGTGGTAACTTCTAGTATATAAAA
>JALIDQ010000001.1 GCA_022865275.1 Candidatus Nanohalarchaeota archaeon QJJ-9
ATCGTCTGCAGGTTCTTCAGGGGGATCTGCAGTTAAATGGTGACTATGAGAGGGTTGAGAATCTCAGAAATGTTAACGAAAAGTTTGTAGAGTATCTTTCTGGAGAGGAGGGTGAGGAGGTTTATTCTTCTTTAAAATCTATAAAGGAGGATTTGGATGGTGGAAAGGCTCTTAAAAACTTTAAAAGCGTATATAACTGCGTTTTAGGTATTTATGAGTATAAAAAGGACTTTGCCCGTATTCAGAATGCTTCCTCTCTCGATGAGCTGGAGGAATTGGGCTATGTTTCTCTGGATGAGGTTCTTGAACCTTTTAAGGAGAAGGCTACTGAGTTTGACGGTCTGGATTCGGGGGAGGTTGTTGGCGACAGAGCTTTGTATCTTGTCTCCCATACTATTATGAAAAACTATAGAAGCTATGTGGAGCCTAGGGTAGATAATCCGGAACTTTACGTGGATGTCAAAGATTCTGGGCGTTATTATGTGGTCGATATTTTGAATAATGGACCAAGCCTTGAAAAGCATCCTGAGGAGATTTTCAGGCACAAGGATGGTTCTTCTGGAAGAGGTCTATATCTTGCTTCGTTTATTTCAGATTCTTTCGGCGGTTCTATCTCATATTCTGAGGAGCTTTCTGAGGAGATTGAAAAGGATGGAAGGGGATTCGGTCTTCGATGGTATCTTCCAAAGCCTCCGAAAGATACAAAATACTGAGGAGGTTATTTTTCTGCGATGAGGGAGAACGACTTTCCTGGAGTTTTTATCGTTGTAGAAGGGATAGATGGGGCTGGGACTACTACTCAGACTAGAAAGCTTGCTGATTATCTGGACGCGTATAGGACGCATGAGAACTGTAACCAGACCTCGGATTACAGCTACTGGAACAGGGTTGGAGAAAAAGTCGAGGAGATGATTTCTGATGGAGGTTATTCGCCTGAAGCTGTGGCTTTGGGATTTGCTTCTGATAGGCTGATTCATTTAGAGGAAGATGTGGTTCCTAGGCTTGAGGAGGGGAGGATGGTTGTCTCTGACCGCTACTATTATTCCTCTCTTGCCTACCAGACTACGATGGGTGCGGATTTTGGTTGGGTTAAGAGGATTAACAGTAGGGCTGTAAGGCCTGATCTGACTATAATACTGGATGTTTCTGCTGACGAGGGGATGGAGAGGTTGGATAGGCGTGGAGAAGAAAAAGATATCTTTGAAAACCTTGATTTCCAGGAAGAGGTCTCTCTGAGGTATAGGAACCTTAAGGATAGGTTGGATGACAATATTGTTTACGTGGACGGCTCTCAATCAAAGGGAGAGGTGTTTGAAGCGGTTAAACAGGTGGTGGAGGAGTTTTTGGAAAGATGAAAGGTACTTATGTTCTGTTTTTAAGGCTTTACGAGGATTTGGACGTTGAGGTTGGTTCTCTAGGGCCTGCCAGGTTTGAAAAAGGTCTTTACGCTTATGTGGGAAGTGCTTTCGGTTCTGGAGGTTTTAAAAGAATTGAAAGGCATCTGGAGGTTTCTAGGGGGTTAAACGGTTCTAGGCACTGGCATATCGATTACCTTTTAGGACGGGATTGTTCCTGTGTGGTTTCTGTTCTTAGAGTTCCTGAGAAACGGGTTGAGTGCGAGTTAAACCATAGAATCGATGGCGATAAGGTTGAAGGATTTGGCTCTTCTGACTGCGGATGTTCTTCCCACCTAACTTTTCTGGGCTAGTCTCTTTCTTTGACTGATTTGTCCATCTCTTCTTCTAGTTTTTCTAGCTGTTCGTCTATCTCGTCTACTTTTTTCTTTGCTTTCTGGTGTTTTACCGGGTGTTCGTCTGCTTCTCCTGATTCTTCCAGGTTGTCTAGCTCTTCTTTTATCTGGTTGATTCCTTTCTGTAGTTCTTTATATGTTTCTTTGTAGCGCTCTAGGACGTTTTCTATCTCTTCTTCTCTCCGCTTTCTCTTGCTTTCTTGGTTTTGTTTTTCCATAATGGGCCTGAGCGGATTTGAACCGCTGATCTTCGCCTCGTGAAGGCGACGTCTTAGTCCCGAGTTCTTCGGTCTAACCAGCTAGACCACAGGCCCTTGTGGTTTTTCTATCTTTGAACTGTTATAAAAAAATAGGCTATTTTTTGGCTAGAACTCTTACCCAGTCCTCTTTTCTGTCTTTTTCTGTGTCTTCTTTTAGGACGTTTAGACCTGCTTTTTCGACTTTTTCTCTAAGCTCTTTTTCTGTGTAGAGCGCGAAGAATCTTCTGCCTTCGCTGTAATGGTCTCGTTCGATATATTTTTCTTTTTCTCCCTTCTTCACTGAGATGTGGACTGTTCCTCCTTCTTTGAGGACTCTGTGGAGCTCTTCAAGTGCTTTATCTGCTTCCTGTTTAGGTAGGTGGTGCAGGGAGGCGCATGCCCAGATCCCGTTGAAACTTGCGTCTCCGAATTTCAGGTATCTCATGTCCATCTTCCTGAACTCTGCCTGTGGGACTTTTTCCCTTGCGATTTCGAGGAATTTTTTAACTGGATCGATTCCTACCACGTCTTTACCTTTCTTTGCGAAGAATTTCGCGTCTCTTCCAGGCCCGCATCCTACATCAAGAATTTTTTTACCGTCAACCTCTTCTAGAAACCTTTTCAGAGTTCCTTCTATCTCTTCTATAGAGTTATGGTAGTCGTCGTACTCTTCCGCCATGTTTTTGTAAGCTTCGATAGTCTCCTCAAGCTCTTTTTCCATAACTTAACTTTACCTCTTTCTGTTTAAGTGAGTTTGTAGAGTTCTATGTTTGGGTTTTCTTGGTAATCAATTTTCTGACTTCTTGTAATCTCTGCATTTTTACGGGAAGAATCTACAAAGCTATGTTCTAAATTTCTCCCAAGAAAATGGACTCGCGGGGATTTGAACCCTGAGATTCTCGCCAGAGAATCGAGGTTATGAAATCCTTTGGAGCGAAGAAACGGAGCGTAGCGAAGTGGACTCGCGGGGATTTGAACCCCGGGCCTCTTCCAATTTGGCTCTTGGTTCGGACACGAACCTCGTGTCGAAGATCAAAGATCTTCTCCAACCGTTTTCCCTCAAAGATTCGGAAAAACGGTGTTGCCAAGGAAGCGTTCTGCCAAGCTGAACTACGAGCCCTTTTTATGACAGGGTGCTCCGACCTGAAGGTCACCTGCGGTCCACCTTCGGCGACCTCAGGTCCGAAGGTTCTACTTCACTTCGTTCAGTCCTGAGCTTTTCTCGTGTCTAAAGTTTGAGGTGATAAAGGTTTTTATTTCTACAGGTCTTGGTCCTTGGATTCTACAGGAGGCTTCCTAACTACAAGAAGCTCCATCTCTCCTTCTAAAGTATGGCTTTCCTCCTTCGCGTATACTACGTCTTTTTCCTCCATATCGATTATCTCATCGCCTACATGGATATGTCCGTCTCCTTCCAGGACGTAGTAAGCGATCTCCGCCTTGGATTCATTCCTATGCGTTCCATCGACCTTTAAACGACTCATTGAAAAGCTTGTACCTTCTCTGAGATAATGTTCTATAACCGAGGACTCGTCAGGGTTGTATTCCTCAGTGTCATTTCTCCTTATCCTCATACCAGTTCAACCTCCTCATAGTCCTTTACACCGTCTTCACCCAGCTCTACTGCGAAGCCTTTCCCGGTCTCTACCGCGGAGCAGTTGAATACCTCGGTATCCATCAGATGGAAGTGGCCGAAGTCTTCGTGTATATGTCCTGTAAACCATGCAGCAGGCTTTTCCTTAAGTATAAGCTTTCTGAATCCTGGCATCCCAGCCCTGTTACCGCTTCTTGTAGCGTCACCCAGCCTATCAGGAGGATAATGGGATAAAAATATAGTCTTGCGTCCATCCTCACCGCTTAGCCATTCCTGAACGTCTTTTTTATAGTCTTCAGGGAAAACTGAGCCTATGACAACTATCCTATACTCTCCGAACTCCACTTTCATATATCTGAAAAGGTTCTCGAACTCTTCGTTCTTTGGAGGTGTAAAGTCGAAATCCCAGTTCCCCACCGCTGCAAACATAGGGATCTCTACGTTGTTTAGAAGCTTCTCGTAGTCCTCTTCCTTTACAAAATCTCCTCCTGAGAGGAACAGGTCGTACTCTCCAGAGTTCGCTTCTTTGATCGCCGCGTCGATAAGCTCGTCTCTGCTATGGAAGTCTGAAACGCATAGAATCTTCATTGCTAGAAACAAAGTTTAGGTTCAGGATTTAAAAATAGGGAAGGTCGTATTCCAGAACTCTCTTCAAAACCTTGTCAGGGGCCAGGGTTAGGGTTATAGTTCCTGTCAGACAGGAGAAGACCAGTATGCTGATAAGGACTGAAGCACCTTTTAGGCTAAGATATGCTTGGATAGCAACGTAGGAAAACGAAGCTCCGACTATGAAAGCGACTATAGCCTTGATACGCCAGTCATCCAGCTGCTCGTTGCTGTAGTATTCTTTCCTGATAAATTCGTTGGTTCTGATCATCATGAACTTTACCATGACACTGGTAAGGAAGACTATGAAGATGTATATGACTCCTCTAGACGTTGAACCGGACAGGCTCATTATGAAAGTACCTGCTATAAGAAGTGCTTCTAAAAATTTCAGCCTGCTGTTCTGGTCCATATTTTACAATTATAGTTTCTCTTGTAAAAACTTTGCGAAAAAAGTGATTGGACCCTCCGGGGTTCGAACCCGGGACCGCCGCCTATCTCACGACTGGCGTCCCAGTCGGCAGGACGGTCGCGTTCAAGGGAACGCTCCGACGCTCCGCGGCTGGTATGTTTCGCGCCACTTCTGAGTATATGGGCGCGATGTCCGTATAAGGACGGTGCTCTAACCAACTGAGCTAAGGGTCCTTAACAAAATTACCTAATAGAGCATGTTTTCTCTCAATTTTTTAAAGTTTCTCGCCTCGAACAACTTCCTTTCTGCTGAATCTTTATATAGGCGCTGGACCAATTTTTAAACGATAGCAATGAACACCCCGGCTTTACAGGCAGCATTCCAGCCTGTTCTCGAAGGAGCGCAACAGTACATTCCGAACATAGTCTACGCACTGATCGTGCTTGTAATAGGTTACATCATAGGTAGGATTGTGTTCTCAGTAGCCAAGAAGTTCTTCAAGCACACCAAGGTAGACGACTACTTCGAGGAAGAAGGACATCTTGAACTGAAACTCAGTGATCTGTTCCCAGTAGTATTCAAATGGGCAGTCTATCTTGTAACCTTGCAGGTTTCAGCTGAGTTCCTGGGAGTTCAGGCAGTGATAGACATCCTACAGAAAATCATAGGTTGGATTCCAGGAGTCATAGGAGCGATCGCAGTATTCCTAACTGGTTACGGAATAGCGATCTACACTAAGGATCGTATAATCGGTTCTGAGACTCTTTACTCCGACATCCTAGGAAAGCTGGTGTTCTTCTTCGTAATCTACATCTCAGTCTCGACAGCGATGCCTCTAGTAGGGATCGGCTCGGACCTACTAAACAACATCTTACTCATCCTAGTAGGAGCAGTCTCGTTCGCATTCGCTATAGCAGCAGGACTAGGACTTAGAGATGTGTTCGAGGAACAGGCGCGGAAATATGTTGAGGAGAGCCAGTAAAACCGGCTCCCTTCTTTTTCTTTTTTTATTCGATCAGGGATGGATTTAAGAATTTTAATGGTGTATACAAAATTTAGTTCTTGAAAATTCTAGGTGATTACTATGGCAAATTTAGGAGGACAACCAATCTTCATAATGTCGGAAGACGCTGAGCGTCAGACCGGCAAAAATGCTCAAGAAAACAACATAAACGCTTGTAAATCAGTTGCTAACGCGATAAGGACTACTCTAGGTCCTAAAGGGATGGACAAGATGATGGTAGATTCTGTAGGCGACCTAGTCGTAACCAATGACGGAGTCACCATCCTCGACGAGATGGAGCTAGAGCATCCCGCCGCCAAGATGATGGTAGAGATTGCAAAGACGCAGGACGAGGAGGTAGGCGATGGAACAACTACAGCAGTAGTCCTTGCAGGAGAGCTTCTCAAGAAGTCGGAAGACCTTCTTGATCAGGACATCCACCCCACAGTTATAAGCTCCGGTTACAGGCTAGCAAAGGAAAGAGCTCTGGAGGAGCTTAATCAGATAGCGGAAGACGTGAGCTTTGATGACCGTGAAAAGCTTGAATCGGTAGCGAAGACTGCTATGACAGGCAAGTCCGCAGAAGCTTCTAAGGATTATCTAGCTTCAATAGCTGCGGACGCTGTAACCAGCATTGCGGACAGTCTTGACGGTAGCTTCGAAATCGACCGTGATCTTATAAAGGTTGTAAAAAGCCAGGGAGGCTCTGTAGACGATACAGAGCTAGTTGAGGGAGTTGTAATAGACAAGGAAAAAGTACATCCTGACATGCCTTCGAGGAAAAGCGAAGCGGATATAGCGCTCCTTAACACTGCGATGGAGGTACAGGAGACCGAAACCTCTGCGGAGATTCAGATAAACGATCCGAATAAGCTTCAGGAGTTCGTCGACCAGGAAGAAGAAAGTCTTAAAGAGATGGTTGAACAGGTTAAGGAATCTGGTGCGGATGTTGTTCTATGCCAGAAAGGTATAGACGATATAGCCCAGCATTACCTTGCCAAGAATGATATCATGGCTGTTAGGAGGGTCAAAAAGTCTGATATGGAGAAGCTTGCAAAGGCTACAGGTGGAAGAGTGGTAACAAGCCTTACCGACCTAAGCCAGAGCGATCTAGGAAAAGCTGGAAATGTAGGCCAGGAGAACGTTTCAGGAGATAGCATGCTTTTCGTAGAGGACATAGAAGAAGCTGAATCCGTGACTATTGTTGTAAGGGGAGGAACTGAACATGTAGTGGACGAGATAGAGCGCGCGTTTGAAGATGCATTAGGAGGAATCGCCTCTGCTATAAGAGTAGGAAAGGTAGTCGGTGGAGGAGGCGCTCCAGAAGTCGAAGTCTCAAAGGAACTTAAAAACTACGCAGATAGAGTTGGCGGAAGAGAGCAGCTTGCGATAAACGCTTTCGCGGAAGCTTTGGAAATAGTGCCGAGGACTCTCGCGGAAAACGCAGGCCTGGACCCGATTGATATCCTTGTAGATCTGAGGAACAAGCATGAAGCAGGGGACAAATGGTCAGGAATTGATGTCTTTTCAGGTGAGGCTGACGATCTTTTCGACCGGGACGTGGTTGAACCGCTCCAGATTAAGACTCAGGCGGTACAGTCCGCGTCTGAGGCGGCTGAGTTGATCCTCAGAATTGATGATGTAATCTCTGCCTCAGGTTTCGGCGGTGGAGAAGGTGGCGGTGAACCACCTGCCCCAGGCGGTGCCCCAGGAGGAGCTGGAGGAATGCCTGGTGGGATGGGAGGAATGATGTAAGGTATTTCCTCCTTTACTGTCTTTTCTTTTTTCTTCACTCCTTCTTTCCTTGACTATCTCCCTATTCGAGGCTGAAACCGAGCCAGAGGGGAAAGTTATTTATAGAGGGATGGATAGTTTGATTATGTAAGTATAAAACCAGGTGTGTTAAAAATGCCAGACGAAGAAGAGGTAAAGCTATCTGCTGATAATCAGGATTCTGACGAATATGAGATAATCCCTATGGGTCCTGTGAGGAAGCTTGAAAAGAGGATTGACGAACTTGAGGAACAGAAAAGCCAGAGTATGTCCGGCAACGAGAACCTTGTCCGCGATATTCTCGATATAATGAAAGCCAATCAAAAGATTGTCAACGACATGGTGCAGTCCAACACCGAGCTCCATAACTCTATCGAGGAGCTTACCACTAAGATGGATAAGGTTATGGGCAATATGAGTGATTTTATGGGGCTTTTGGAGGAAGCTTCTGAAGCTTCACTCGAGGAAGATGTATCCGCTAACCTCAGCGAGGATCTTGTCTCCCCTATTTCTGACAGTATGGAGAATCTCAAGCACACGAACGAAAAGATGCTTGAAGGTTTAGGAAAGATTGATGAAAGCCTAAACCAGCTTGATAAGCGGATGAAGAGGTTGTACGCTTCTCAACGGAGTTCTTCAAACCGTGGTACTACTAGACAATCGTCTAGAGGCCAGTCCCAATAAATAATGTGGAGGAAAGATACTATGTTTACGAAAAAAACTAGGAAGGGTATCACCCCAGTGATCGCTGTTGTACTACTTCTTATGATGACAGTTGGAGCGGCAGGAGCTTTCTACTCTTACTACTCCGGTATGCTTGACAAGTTTATGGGTAAGGCGACGGAGAGGCAGAACACCCAGTTCAGTATCAGTAGTCTGGAGTGTGGTACTGGAAACACCAACAATATCACAGTAGTCTTTTCCAATAACGGTCAGACAACTTTGGATCTTAGCCCTGCAAATATCTATGTCCATCAGGGAGACTCGGAAATTTACGGGCTTAGTAAGCAGGGAATTTCTCTTATGAGCTCTAGTGTAACCGACAACGATAATATCACAACGATCAGCACCTTGGACGATGATTTTTCAACCACTAACTCGCGAGCTGGTTACAATATAGAGCTGGATCCTGACAGTACTTCGGACAACGACTTCCAGGAATATAGCTCCTATACTATAGAATTCCAGTTCCCACAGATAGCTGGGGGTAGAAGCAAGTCTGCTACATGTTCCGCTGAGTCTTTGGACTGATCGGCTCAGCCTGTTTTTTATCTTTCTCTACAAATCTTTTTATGGGAGGCTGACTATTCTAATTATAGGGATTGTTATGCTAAGTCTTACAAGAAAAGCTCAGTCACAGGTTATATCCGCTGTTATAATCGGTGGTATCCTTGTGGGAGGGATAAGTGCGGCATATGTCTGGGGTGTGCCTCTACTACAGAAAAACCGGGACGTTGCCAATATCAAAGAAACTATATCAACATTCAACGATCTTAACGATGCGATAAAGGCTGCAAAGACCAGAGGAAGCTCTGGTGAAATACCTATCTCTGTGGGCTCGGGAGAGCTTAGGATAGATCCGGATAATGGCTCTATAACCTATACAGTAAGCACGAACGCCGCCTACGTAGATTTGGAGGGATGGACTCCTATAAACGAGAACGATATGCGGGGAGTAACCGAGCCGGGCCACGGTTTCCAGGGAGATGATGAACCTGGAGTCCTTGTAGGGAAAGCTGTTGAACTTCAGAAGGACAGGTACCAGAACACTTACAAGCTTGCCTACAGGCAGATGAAGGAGTCGGACTCGGATAGGTACCATCTAATAGACCTTGAGCAGAATGGTAACCTAGATGCTTCAGGAGGGGATCATAGTATAGTTGTAAAGCCTGGAGATAAGGAAACAGTCGATATGGGAGATAAGACCCTTGTTAACCATACTGTACTAGTCAGGATAGAATGATTAGGATGTTTAACTCCAGAAAAGGGCAGTATTCTGTAATAGAGCAGGTGATACTTTTCGGGTTAGGCATAGCTGTCCTAACCGGATTCCTAACCACTTTCCAGAACTTTGGGGAGGAGGCTAAGCAGGAGGCTATGGACCGCCAGTCTCGACTGTTAGCGGAACTGGTCAGGATGAATATTGTTCACCTTGAATCGTTGGGAGAGAAGTCCAGTATAAGATTTTCTCTTCCAGAGAAGCTCGCAGGGGAGGGTTATAGGATAAACCTTACAGATGACGGTGTAGCGGTCCAGGTCATAGGAACTGGTTCCAACTATCTTAAAGGGTGTGCCGGACTTGAGGATGAATACCGGTTCAATGGCTCTGTTACCAATATCTATAACAAAGGTGTATTAAAACTGGAGAACAATAAGATTGTTTTAGGGGCGCCATAATGTCGTTTGATTTTTCCAACCTAGTAAAGAGAGTAAAGAAAGCAAAGAAGAGGAAGAAGGAGGTGGAGAAAAAGAAGGCTGAGAAGATTGAGATAGAGAGCGGCCCCGCTAAGCTAGAGAGCGATATATCACGTGGAAGACCTGCAGAAGATGTTTCAGAGCCTGAAGAGGAAGAAGGCTACCAGGAGACTAAGGAGAAGGTAAGCCTTACACCTACTGTTAAGGGACCGGGTGAGTGGATAGAGAAGGATAAGGATGAGGACAAGGTTTCTGATGAGGCTAAAAAGGACATAGATGTGGAATACCCTCTTATTCCTGAGGAACCTGCTGAAGATGAGAGGTTGATGGCTAAGGCGCATATTTTCTATGATGAATCATCACAGGAGCTTATGTATCATCTATACGAGCCTGAGAGGAATGAGAAGGTAGAAAAAGCTCTGAAGAGGATAAAGAAGGAGCTTAAGGATAGTATAGACGTTGACTTCGCCCAGCTAAAGAAGGAGGAGGCGAAGAACTATCTCCAGGAGAAGGTCGAGGACATGCTGGAGCGGCAGAACTTTGGATTAAGCGAGGAGGAACGGGATGTAATCCAGTACTACGCCTACAGGGACTTTGTAGGGCTGGGTAAGATAGAGCCTCTTATGCACGATACTGAGATAGAGGATATATCATGCGATGGAACAGGCATTCCTATCTATATCTACCATAGAAACCCTAAGATAGGTTCTGTAAAGAGTAATATAGTGTTTGAAGGAGACGAGAACCTGGACAAGTTTGTAAGAAAGCTTGCACAGAGGTGTGGAAGAAGCATATCTATGGCTGAGCCTTTGCTTGACGGTTCTCTACCTGATGGCTCACGTGTACAGGCTACTTTGTCCACAGATATAGCTAGGCGTGGGACTAACTTTACTATAAGAAGATTTACAGAGGAACCTCTTACACCTATTCACCTGATGGATTATGGTTCTATAAGTGCTGATATGCTAGCCTATCTCTGGGTATGTATTGAGAACGGTAAGTCAGTGCTTATTCCTGGAGCAACCGCTGCAGGTAAAACTACACTCCTCAATGCTCTCAGTCTTTTCATCAGACCTGAGCTGAAGATTGTGTCTATCGAGGACACTCCTGAGCTAAGACTTCCGCATCCTAACTGGGTTCCGGAGGTTGCAAGAGAAGGTTTCGGGTTTGGAGAGCAGGATACTGGTCAGGTAACGATGGACGATTTGCTTAAGGAATCCTTGAGACAGCGTCCTGACTATATTATAGTGGGTGAGGTACGAGGAGAGGAAGCTTATATTCTGTTCCAGCAGATGGCTACGGGCCATCCTGGAATGTCTACTATCCACGCTTCCAGTCTGTCAAAAGTAATGGACCGCCTTACAACTAAGCCTATAGATTTGCCCCCATCTCTTATAAGCAATATAGATATGTTGGTATTTACTAAGAGGGTAAAGACACAGGAAACAACTCTAAGGCGTGTAGGCTCGGTTCACGAATTCCGAGAGTATGATAAGGATCAGGACAAGCCGATAGTAAATAATATATTTCAGTGGGATGCTTCAGAGGACGAATTCGACAATATAAATGATTCATTCCTTATCTCGGAGATTGCGGAGGAACATGGGAGGGATGTTGAGGATATACAGGAGGAGATAGAGAGGAGGAAGAAGATTCTGAACTGGATGCTTGAGAAGGATATAAAGCATTACGAAGAAGTGGGAAGGATAATTTCAACCTACTACCAGAACCCTGACCAGATAGTCAGAAGAGTTAAAGAGGAGATATAGGTGGTTTGATGGGTGAAAAAAGCAGCTACTACCGTTTTGCGGACAAGTATCTCAACCAGTATTCCTATAATCTTTCTGAATACTTCCGGGATCTTAAAACCGACTTGAAAAAGGCTAATATACCTTATACACTTTCCGAATATCTAAGCGGGGCTTTAATGACCTCTATATTAGTATTTATTTTTGTAACACCTACAATATCTGTTCTGGCAGGTTTGATAGCGGGTAACTTTACAGGAATGATAGCAGGACTTATTATGGGGCTTTTCATAGGAATATTTCTCAGTGTGGCGACTTTTATGGGATTTTATATCTATCCCCGGATACAGGTCTCGAGGCGGAGGACTAATATCAACCATAACCTCCCGTTCGCTACAATGTACCTTTCCACTGTTGCGGGCACGGGTACACCGCCTGCAGCCATGTTCAAGCTTCTGGGCCAGTTCGATGAATATGGGGAGGTTTCGGGAGAAGCGGAAAAAATTGCGAATAACGTCTACAATTTTGGTGCTGATATAAACGAGGCTATAGCATCTGCGGCAAATAATACTCCATCACCAAAGTTTAAAGAGCTATTATGGGGCATGAACTCTATTCTAAAGACTGGTGGGGATATGAAAAGCTTTTTGAGGAGCAAGACGAAGGAGTACATGGCTGACTACCGCAGAGATCTGGACAAGTTTACTGAGACTCTTTCTTTACTTGTAGAGATGTATATTACTCTTGTAATCGTTGGCTCGGTGTTTGTTATGATTATATCTACGATAATGTCTGCTTTAGGTGGAAGCAATATGATGATACTGGCTATACAGGTTGCTACTGTGGTTTTCTTACTTCCGTTAGCCGCTATTATGTTTATTGTTATAGTTAAGGGTACTTCACCTCTTGAATAACTTTTTAGTATCAGGTATGGGAAGTATAATATGAGGAGAGAATGAGATGGAGTTAGAAGAAGGACTTTCAGGGAAGCAGAAGGTTGAATATCTTTCGCTTGGAGCCGGAGGTATCCTTCAATTCTTTGGAATCTCTGTCTACGTGGTTTTCAATCCTTCTCTAGGAGCTGCAATATTTATAGCAGGTCTTATAGCTGCTTTTCTACCTTACGGTCTTTATACATACTTTCACGGTAAGAAAATAAGCAAAGTAGAGCAGGAGTTCCCTAACTTCCTTAAAAACCTTTCAGAGTCCCGTAAATCTGGTATGTCTGTTTCACAGTCTTTTAGAAACGCTGCAAATTCGGACTACGGTGAGCTAGATTCTTATGTGCGAAAGGCGGCAAATCAGCTTTCCTGGGGTATAACGTTTCCTGAGGTGATGAAAAACTTCCAGAAAAGCCTTAAGGAGTCTAGTATAGTTGCAAGGTCTATTTCGGTAATACTACAGTCCTACAGGTCGGGTGGAGACGTAGCGGAAACTATGGATTCTATAGCAGAGGATGCTAACAAGATAAAATCTGCTGAGAAGGAGAGGAAGTCGGTACTGACCCAGCAGGTCTTTATAATCTATGCGATCTACTTCCTGTTTATTGGGATACTTGTAGCTCTCTACAAGATACTTGTACCGTTGCTTGAAATCGGAGGAGGAGGTTTTATGGGAACCCCTCCAAATTTCTGTAATAGTGTTATAGGCCCTGTATGCAGTCTCTGCCCTACTTTCTTTGGTACACAGGGGGGAAGCCGTTTGTGCTACTATAAGGCTATCTTCCTTGTTATGATTGTTGTAGAAGGATTTTTCAACGGTCTTGTAGCGGGAGAAGTGCGTTCAGGGGATATCGCTTCAGGGTTCAAACATATAATGATAATGTTGCCTGTAGGATTCATTTCCTATGTAGGAGCTCTCCGTATTATGGGGTGAGAAGATGCATAAGGAGGGACAGATTTCTATAGACTATGTAGGGGGAGCTATGATATTCTTTGTTTCGATAGTTTTCGTTGTGCAGGGTATCGTAGGGACTATCCCTCAGTATTCCAGCATCGCCGAATCTAACCGTGAGGAGATAGCGGCATGGGGCCTATCAACTTCTCTTGTAAGTGATACAGGGTACTGGTCTGATGTGTACGATGGCACCAACTGGGAGGACAATGTTATCACAGGAAAGGTGAAGCGGATAGGTCTAAAGTCGCCGGAGGGATCTGGGGTTTCACGTGAGAAGATAAACAAGCTACTTGGTATGGATTATAAGGAGATAAAGAAGCTATTCGAGACAGGGAAGGATTTCAGCATAGAGTTTACAGAATATGCGGTTGTAAAGCTTTCAGGAGAGTTTTATAGAGGAGGGGATATAGACGGTATAGAGACCTATAACGGTTTTAAACCTCCCAGTGATGGTTTAGGCGGTGCGGATAGGTATATGCGGTATGGGACTATATCTATCAATGGATCGGAGAGGTATTTTCTAGCATCCTTTGATGACTCTGATTTCGATGGTCTTTATGTTTCCGACTCTATAGATTTTTCAAGCTCTGAGAAACTTGAGCAGGGAGAACTTAAGACACTCGACTTTAACGGTAGAAGGTTCAGGTTCGGTTTAGGGAGTTCAGGCCTTTCTACCAGTAACGGAAAGATTCTGCTGGTGGAGAGGGTGATGGGTAGGATAGGTAGGAGGATCCCGACATCGGAGGAAACCGTTACCCGCGTTAAAAGATATTCAAACACTCAGAAATCGATTATAATGCTTGATATGAGGGTCTGGAAATGAGGAAGGGTTATCTGCATGCGGTGGAGGGGGTTATAGCCAGCCTTTTAGCAGTGCTATACCTCGGAACGATTATATCTACCCCTCCCGCCACCGACTGGGAGAAAACCTCTCTCAACAAGCGTTCAGGCGATCTGCTTGGAGCGATGTCGGAGACAGGTGTTATCGACTATGCGGTACTGGAAGACGATTCTTCTATAGTACGGGGAACAAAGAATGTTCTTGGCTCTAATCTAGAATATTCTATGCATATCTCAGGCCTTCCGAAAAGGGATATGGAGATTTCTATGATACTGCCGCAGGAGGATGTTACTAGAGCTCCCTCCTTCAACGATTCGTATATAAACAGTAACTGGGCGGATCTAGGCCTTCCACCGTCAGAAGACGGTGCTGGATACCGTTCCGGAGAGATTATGGGTATAGATTTTGTTGTCTACGATCTTATTGAGAACGGTGTAGCTGATTACAATGGGGTTAGCTTTGATATTAACAGAGACGGGGACTTTGGAGACACTGGGATAGACTTTGAGGAAGGTCCTTACCGTGCCAGGAAAAAGATAGACTGTCGTTCCACCTTCTGCCCTGATACTATAATAGGTTATATCGGTAAATCGCTTACTCTATACAATACCTCGGGAGAGCAGGAATACGCTCCCGGCCTTTCAGGAGTAGAGATTGGAGGTATTGATGTGGAGACCAGTATTATTCCTGAGGAGATCTACCCTGTTATCAACGTTTCCTCAAGCGATTTCTCGTATGAAGACGGTTACTGGGTAGCTGACAGGAATATGCAGGGGTTAAATGTAGATTTCAATATATCCGATTCTTCAGGTAATTCTACGCTCTATATTAATGATTCAGAGCATTTTAGAGGATCTTTTTACTCTGGAGACTCTGTGAGGGTTGCTGGAGGAATCTATTCGATAGAATCAGTTATGCCTCTACACTTGAAACCTCAGACCCGGGTGGACTCGGATGTTCTGTTCCTAGAGAGACTGGAACCAGGTTATATAGACAACCATTCCTCTACTATTTACTCCACACTGTCCAACGGAGGGACGATTATCGATATGTCTAACTGGACTGAGGAGGATTATCTAGGATCTTGTATGGAAAATCTTGGGATAGGTTGGAGAAACTTTCCTTACAGCTCTCCTGGAACTGGGTCGAGGTTTTATAGGGGTGAAGACTCTCCCGACTATATAAGGCAGTCTTTCAACAGTATGGGGATCGGATTGAATTCCAGCCTTTTCGAGGAGCATGGTTCGTATAGTATAGCGAACCTTACGCTTAAAGGCGAGGAGTTTTATGTCAATATAAGTTCCGGCGAGGTCTCTATTAATAGAACGAAGGAGTTTGATGAATGGTATTCACAGGGAGAAAGGTTGTTCCTTGCTGGCGAGTCTTACAGGATACAGCAGATACAGCCATATCCTTTTGTCCTGAATACAGGAGATGAATACCGTTTTAAGAATTATCCCGCATCAAACTTTACTGGTGAGACTGTATTAACGGTTGAAAAAGCGGTATGGAATGTTGAAGAGTCCAGCTACAATGCTACAGGTATGTTTGAATATTCAGGAGATGATTCAACTCTCCCTAACTCTAAATGCGGTAACCGCCGTGTAAATAAAAGCTTTAGCGTGGGAGAGAACACATTTAATGTTGTATTAACGGATAAAGAGCCTTGTGGAGATTTTGACTATGTCAATTTTGACTTTAACTCTAACGATGCCTACAACGACTCCGAGGAGGATACTCCTGCAGGATTCGGTGCGGAAGGGATATACAGGAGGGGAGAAGAGGTGGTTATAGACGGGGAGCCGTATAGGATAGAACTGGGTAATGAAGTGGACTCTGATCCTTCCGGGGACTGGGTTTACCTTGAGAGAGAGGTGCCTAACCATGTTCCAGCTGCGGTCTGGCATTCTGGTGTGTTTAACGGTCGAGGAAACCTATTCCAAATGCCTGATGTTAAAATAGGTGATGACGGCATGTCTCTCCTAAAGTCTGTGATAGTCCGCGCGTCAGTTGAGCGTTACAGGTTTTCGCAGTCAAAGATATCTGGAGGTAACGCTATAGGACTGACCTATGCGGAGGAGCTTGACAACGAAGTCTATCTACCCTATACTATAGAATCTCTATGGTGGTACGGTGAATAGGAGAAAAGCGCAGTTTTTCATACTTACAGCAGTTTTAGTAGCTGGATCTCTTTCGATTACGATGGAGGCTCTCGATGACTACACACAGATAGGCTACACGGAGATATCGGAGAGCAGTTTCCCTATGCAGGTAAGCTCTATAGCTAATACAATAGAAAAATCCTGGTACAGCGAGTCCTGGAATTACAGAAAGACTGTAAAGGTGTTTGAGACGAGTGGTAGAGCTGTAGAAAACTTCCCTGTAAGTTTTGATATAAACAGTTCAGCCCTTATTAGCTCTGATGGGCTGAAATCGGACTGTGGAGACCTTAGAGTGGTAGAAGACGGTGAAGAAATTCCTTACCAAATAGAGGAAGGGGAGTGTGATTCGGAAAATACTACTGTATGGTTCATGGTGTCTCTTGAGCCAGGCGAGTCGAAGGACGTCTATCTTTACTATGGAAACAAGGATATAGAAGAGCCTACTTATGGTACTGACCTCTACATGGGCGAGGATGGGTTTGGTAACAGTCAGGTTGATTTCGTTACAGGGAGTTTTGACGGCGGTGAAGGTGTATCTGAGGTGAATGTCCAGGGCGAGGATATTACAGGCAACGGTGGAGCGATATATGAGGGTTCTCCTAGTTTTGACGTTGTTGAGAGAGGAGAAGTCTATATGGATGTGGAGCTAGGAGGTGAGACCTACCGATTGTTCTCGGACAACCAGTTCCTCCGTTGGTTAGGGAGTAAGTCGCTTGATCCTGGATTCGAGTTCTGGTACGGTGAAAACGACGGCTTTTCGCATTGGGAGGCTGGGAACGAGAGCAACAGCTTTCCCATAAGCAACTACTGGTCGGGAAGCTTTTCTGAAGGTAGTCTACCCTACCTTGCCGCGTATAACGCTTCCAGTGGCAACTATCTAGCCGCGGCTACCAGCATCCGACAGTCTAACGTGGATGGTTACGGATTCGAGAACAGGAGTTTAGGCCAGTATATGAACTTTAGCTCTGAAGACAATGGAGACATACCCTACATCGACTTTCTGGTTGGGAAAAACGGTATAAACCACTTCAGGACTAACTATCATACTGTAACACCTAGAGTAGAACTCTTGGATGGTTCGGAGGAGTTTGGAAAATTTAACCCTACTGATGGCTGGAATAGTAAGGTTAGAGTTTCTGTAAAGGAACGTAACGGAAGCTATCTAGAAGAGTATCCTGTAAACTTAAGTCTTAACCTAGGAAGGATGGATACTAAGAGAGATTGCTCCGATCTGGTGGTTGTGGAGGACGGGGATATAGTTCCTCACAGATTAGCTAGTCGGTGCGACAGTCTCTCGTTTGAGGAGCCGGACAATTACTTTACCCGCTGGGATATGGATGGAGGAGAGGGCGACCGGGTACATAGTACGGACGGGCTTTTCTACGGCGAACTAACCGGTAGTCCACAGCCTGAATGGGATGTGGGAAGGTTTGGTCTGGGGCTAAGGTTTGACGGGGATAACTATGTTGAGGTTCCGGATTCCCACAATATTGACCTTTACGACCTTTCTTATACTCTTTCACTCTGGTTTAGAGGGGATGTGAACGAGTTTGATTACGATGGAGGCAAGTCCAAGCTTTTCTATTATCCTGAAGAGTCTCCTGGACTCTCTGTTGTAAATGAGACAGGGTATTATTATCTTCAGGCCTCTTTCAGAAACGAGACAGGAGATCTATCATCTATCAGGGAGGATATAAGTTCTTACGACTCCTCTGAATGGCACCATGTGTCCTATGTGTACAATAAGACTGGTTCGGAGATTTTACTATATATTGACGGGGATCAGAAGGGCTCTCAAGATGTTAAAGGCTCTTTAGAAACAGATTCAGACTCTATAAAAATTGGAGAAGGTTTGAAGGGCTATATGGATGAGATTAAGCTCTATACTACACCGCTAGAAGCAAGGGAGATAAGAGACCAGTATGTTACAACCTCTATAGTAACCTTCAAGACTAACCTTTCTGCGGGAGAGGTTGAGAGAGATGTGGCGGTATTTGTAGGCAATAATGCGGGTTTGGATAAAGATTTCTCAGGAGAGTTTCCCGCGCCTAATCCCCTTGATTCAGACCATAGACCGGTTGTGGTGTCTAAGAACACCTTGACCTACTCTGAAATGATAGGGAGGATTTCTAGGCATATAGAGGAGACTAGCAGCCTTGCTTCATTCCTTGATATAAGTGTAGAAGGAGGATGTGCTGTTCTAGATTTTGACGCGGGCAGTATAAAGGTAAACAAGAGAATCTGCTAGAGTTCTTCGATAAACTCTACCTCGTCCTCTGTAAGCTCTAGTTCTTCAGCTATACTTTTCTTCCATCCTTCTCTCTGGAAAAGTACCTGGAGGAAGGGTAGTATATCTACTGCCTTTGAGATAGAGATATGCATGTTTTCTCCTATTTTCTCTCCTATATCCTGCCTTTTCTTCCTCTGGGACTTGCTCTGTCCCATCTTTTTGATCCTTGAAGGGTAGCTGTAGCGTGTGAATCCTTTGTATTTTTCTTCCTTGCTTAGAGCTACTCCAACGGTCATAAGGCTGTACACGTATTTCAGCAGGGACCAGTTCTGGCTTTTTCTTATCCTACCGTTGAATAAGTCAGCTTTGGATATTTCCTCCATCGCTCTCGCCACATCTTCCTGCTTCTTGTATTCTTTGGGTATGTTCTCCCTTATCCACTGGAGTATCTCATCCGGTCCTTCGGAAAGATCTTCTGTCGCGTCTGAGGCGGTTTCCGCGTCCCCGGTCTTGAAGATGATTTTTAGGGCTTCGAATATATCTTTCTCGGTGTCACGATAGCCTAGCTCTTTTACTTCCTCTCTTGTAACCTTGTCATGCTTTTCTCCAAGGCTTTCGAGATCGTTTATAGCGGAGCGCATATCTCCGTCTGCATGTCTTGCTATGGACTTTAGAGCGGATTTTTCATATTCTATTCCTTCCTTTTCTGTGATTTCCTTCAGCTTTGCGTTTACTGAGTTTGTATGGACTTTTCCAAGTTCTACTACTTTGCTCTTCTTTCTTATAGACTGCATCCCGTTCGCGTATGCGTCGTTTGCGGTTAGTATTACGGGGAACTTTGACTTTTCGATTATACGGTTTATCTCGGACTTTCCTCCTCGATCCTTCGATGACATACCGTCTACTTCGTCTATCAAGATTATTTTGGTCTTCCCTGTAAGGGAGCGTTGTTTTACGGCCCTCATAACTTTTTCTTTAAGCGCTTTTTTTGTTCGTACGTCCGATGCGTTGGTCTCGTACACCTCGTAACCTAGCTCGTTCGCTACAACGTACACTAGCGCGGTCTTGCCTGAGCCTGGAGGTCCTGGCATAAGAAGTGATTGCGATTTCCTGTTGTGCCAGTTCTGTACCCAGTCTTTGACTTCCTCTACTTTCTTTGTGTTTCCCTGATATTCGTCAAGGTTTTCGGGTCTATATTTTTCTACCCATAGTTTGCTCTCTCCCATACTGCTAAGCTTTTCTACTCCGAACCTTTTAATTTATCTGTCCCCCTTTTCTTTGTATGGGAAAGGGAATAACTCCTATAATAGCGGTTCTGATACTGACGGGTATAGTCCTTTCTGGAGCCCTGGTAGCGCAGCAGTTTGTTCTTGATAGGCAGGAAGATATAAAAAACCACCTAGAAGAGGCTTTAAGGAATAATTTGGAAGTTGAAAGGGTATACTGTAACGGTAAGAAGCTTAGCTTTCTTTTAAACAATACTGGAGGCTATCATATCGATGAAGCGGGTGTGGATGTCTATATATACCATGGAGCCGAGGCTAACTACTCAATGTCCCGCCGAGGTCTTACTTTTGAAGGAGGTTTTCAGGAGCCGCACAGCTCGGGCTATTTCAACGTAACTATAAACGGCTTATTCCTATCCGACCAGGTTTACTCAGTGGAGCTTGCTGGAACGGATGAACAGGCTTCTTTGAGGAAATCCTGCCGTGGAGGAAGGAGGTGGTGGGATATCAACTGGGACTATAGAAGGCAGGTTGTTGTGGAGAACCAGGATAGCTCCGGAATAACCGATGGAATAGCTTCTGTAGAACTTAATACTTCCAGTCTTATTGACGAGGGTAGGATGAATCCTGACTGCTCCGATCTGCGCGTGGTGGAGAAGGAAGAGGTTGTGGACTATTCGATAGATTCTTGCAACAGCCCTTCCAGTACTATAAAGTTTAGAAACTCTGTATCAGGTTATGGCCGGGCTTTCGACACGTATATCTATTATGGAAATCTTAGAGCGGAGGATGAGAGTGTTTCTATAACTGATACTACTTCCTCGGATCTTGTTACTGACCTGAGATACGAAGAGTCTCGCTAGTCTTTTAGACTTGATATCTGAGCCAGTAAGCTTTCTATTTGGAGGTCTGGTGAGCCTCCTTCTACTATACGGAATTCGTACTCTCCCATCTGCTCGATGACTTCTAGCTTCTTTTGTTCGGATATGTCTAGGTTGTATATTTCTCTGTTGATCGCTTTTATCACGTCCAGTCCGTCCAGTCCTCTATTGACCATCAGGTCGCTTAGTTCTTTTCTCGCTTCTATAAAATCGCCTTCTAGCGCTTTGTCCAACACTTCTTTGACCTCTTCAGGCCTCAAGGAGGCGGCGACTTCGAAGACTTTCTCTTCGTCTATCTCTCCACCCTGGATTGAAGCGGCTTGGAGTACGTTTGTCGCTTTCCTTAGGTCTCCTGAAGATACTCTCTTCAGAGCGTCCATTCCTGTTTCAGTAACTTCCAGTCCTTCTCCTTCTGCTAGGTTGTCTAGGTATTTCCCTACTTCGTCGTCTTCTAGTCTATTAAAGCGGAAGATAGCGCATCTTGACTGGATTGGAGGTATGATCTTAGAGGAGTAGTTGCAGGAGAGTATGAAGCGGCAGGATTCTGAATACTTTTCCATTGTACGCCTTAAAGCTTGCTGTGCATCGTTTGTTAGGGCGTCGGACTCGTCTAGAAATATTATCTTGAAGTCCGCGTTGATTGGCTTGGATCTTGCAAAGTCCTTTATCTGGTTCCTTACCACGCCTATACCTCTATCGTCCGAGGCGTTTGTCTCCATAAAGTTCTGCTTCCATTCTTCGCCGTACAGGTCTTTGGCTAGTGCTATTGCTGAAGTGGTCTTCCCAGTACCTGCTGGACCTGCGAACATCATATGAGGGACTCTTTCTTTTTTTACAAACGCTTTAAGACGTTCTGTGATGTTTTTATGCCCTATCACTTCGTCCAGCGTATCTGGTCTGTACTTTTCTGTCCATACATCTATCATTTTATCACCGAAACCATTACTTTACTGTAAAGAATTTCTGTAACTGAGACTTTTATTGGTTGTGCAGTGTTTCTGAAAAAAAGTTGAAAAGGGTTTAAAGTTCGGGGAAAAAGTCTTTGCTATGATCGTCTCTATCACAGGTACTCCTGGAACAGGCAAGAGTTCTGTTTCCGAGATCCTTGCAGAGGAGCTGGGTTTTAAGCTTTTAGATGTCAACGAGGTAGCGTTCTCCGAAGAGGTTGGGACGAGTGAGGGGGATGAACGAGATACTACTGAGGTAGATATAGATACGCTTATTCCCGCGCTGGAGGAGGAGGTTGGAGAAAACTCGGTTCTGGAAGGACATTTAAGCCACTACTTTCCTTCTGACCTGGTTGTAGTGCTGAGAACGATGCCTGAGGAGCTGAAAAAAAGGCTTGAGGAAAAGGGCTGGTCTGAGGAAAAGGTTGAGGAAAACTTGGAGTCGGAGGTCCTTGACGGAATCCTACAGGAAGCGGTTAACCAGCAGGAAGATGTTGTCGAAGTCGATACCACAGGGAAGTCGCCTGGAGAGACTGCAAAACTTGTAAAAAAACTGGTCGAGAATAAGGATAAACGCGAGGAGTACAGGCCGGGAACTGTTTCCTGGGATCTGGACAAGTATTTAGGGTGATACTATGGGATTTTTAAGCAAGATAAGGCTTACTGCGTTGTTTGCGGTTCTGGTAGCGGTATTCGGAGCTGTAGGTCTTTACTTCGGAGGAGCTTCTGGGATGGTGCTGGGATTAATCGTCGCGGGAGCTATGAACTTTGTATCCTACTTCTATTCCGATAAGATGGTCGTGAAGATGCATCGTGCGGAGGCTTTAAGCGAGGAAGAAGCTCCTGAAATCCATTCGATAGTGGAGAAGCTTTCAGAGAAGGCTGGTATACCTAAGCCGAAAGTCTATGCGATGGATGAATCAACTCCTAACGCTTTTGCGACGGGAAGAAAGCCGAGCAAGTCTATTGTATGCGTTACATCAGGCTTGATTTCCAACCTTTCTAAGGATGAGGTTGAAGGGGTTCTTGCTCACGAGCTATCCCACATAAAGAACCGAGACACTTTGATTCAGACTGTTGCAGGCACTCTTGCTGGCGCGATTTCGATTATAGCGCATTTTCTATGGTTTTCTACGTTTGATAATGATAACCAGAATCCTCTTTTTCTTATAGGCGCGATTGTGCTTGCTCCGCTTGCCGCATCGATGATCAAACTAGCTATATCCCGCTCCAGAGAGTTTTCCGCGGATTCTTCGGCTTCGAAGTTAACCGAACCGGAGAAACTTGCTTCCGCGCTTGAGTCTATAGAGAGTTCGGTAAGCGCTTCTAGAAAGCCTATGAAAAGAGGTTCTGAGGGAACTTCGCATCTCTACATAGTCAACCCGTTCAGGAAGTCGGGCCTGGCGAAGCTTTTCTCTACACATCCTCCTACAGAGGAGAGAATTGAGAGGCTTAGGAGTCTGTAGATTTTTTCCTTTTATGAATCCTTTTCCTGTCTATTTCTATTTTTCCGAGCTTAATTCCTTTTTCTATGGCTTTTTCAATTCCCTTCTTTTGTTTTTTTCCCATCCATTTCTATAGAATAATGTGGTAAGTGCTTTTAATGATTTAGCCCCTCTTTCGACAACCTATTTAAAAGTATGTAGGTCAAGTTTTGGCAGGGAGATAAACATGGCTGAGAGGTTCAAGGAAGCGGATGAGAGGATTTTTAAAGACGTGTATATCTGTAGGAAGTGCAATGCCAGGAACAAGGTCCACGATCCTGAAGATGCTAAATGCAGGAAGTGCGGCTATGACGGGCTTAGACCTAAGAATAAGGAGTTTGCATCCGAGTAATGCCTGTTTCTTTTTCCTTCTAAAATCCAGGCTTTTTTGAGGTGAGACAATGCAAAAACACTGGGCTGACCAACTTGCTGGAAAGGTGAAGGACGAGAGAGGAGACAAGGACAGTTATATATTCAACTCCGGGATGTCTATCTCCGGTAAAATGCATATAGGAAACTTGAGAGGAGAGCTCGCGATCCCTTCCCGAGTCAAGCGTATTCTCGAGCAGGAGGGGAAGGATGTGAAGTTTTATGGTATATACTACACCCAGGACAGGTTTAAAGCGAAAGACTCGCAGCTTGAGAAGTTTGATGATCCGGAGGAAGCGGAGAAGTATGAGGGGTGGAGGCTTGTTGATGTGCCTGATCCGGAAGGCTGTCACGAAAACTGGGTAGAGCATTTTAACTCGGAGAACCAGCCCTACCTTCCTGAATACGGTATAGAGGTTGAGCCTCTTACGACTACGGAGTTCTACAGGATGGATGAGACCAAGGAGCTCATCCGCAAGTTTCTTGAAAACAAAGAGAGGGTTAGGCAGGTCCTGAACGAGTACAGGGACAGGCAACCGTATCCTGAAGGATGGATTCCGTTTGATCCTCGCTGTGAGAGCTGTAATAGGATAGATAAGACTGATGCGAAGGAGATAGATTTTGAAGAAGACAGGGTTAGATATGAATGTAAAGCATGCGGAGACGAGGGATGGTCTCCTATAGAGAAAGGAAAGCTTGCATGGAGGCTTGAATGGTCTGCTTTATGGGAGGTACTAGATGTGGACTTTGAACCGTACGGAAAGGACCATGCGACTCCAGGAGGCTCCAGGGACTCTTGCGTAGCTCTTGCGGAGGAATTTGACTTGAACTATCCTACCGGTTTCTCCTTCAACTGGGTCTACTGGAAGCGGGAAGGAGAGGTGAAGGGTGATATGACCTCTTCAGGCGATCGAGGAATAACGACTAAGGCTTTCCTTGACTATGCGGAGCCTGAGGTTTTAACCTACCTCTATCTCTC
Organism: Candidatus Nanohalarchaeota archaeon QJJ-9; assembly: GCA_022865275.1. Taxonomy (GTDB): domain Archaea; phylum Nanohalarchaeota; class Nanosalinia; order Nanosalinales; family Nanoanaerosalinaceae; genus JALIDQ01. The sequence goes on from JALIDQ010000001.1 coordinate 24,556, forward strand.
TACTAAGCCTATGAAGGAAATCTACTTCGACCCGGACAAGCTGCCTGACTATGTAAGGCGTTTCGATCGTGCTGAGTCTATCTACTTTGGAGAGGAAGAGGCAAGAGACGAGAAGCGCGAGGAGAACATAAAGAGGAACTATGAACTAGCGATGCTGGATTTACCTGAAAAAAGCCCGGTAAGGATTCCCTACAAGGCTGCATGTATGATATACCAGCTTGTAGAATCTGAGGACAGGCGTGTAAAGGTTGCGAAGAAGCTTGAAGATGTTCCATCACAGTTATCTGAGGAAGACAGGAAGAGAGTCCTTGAGAGGATTGAGATGGCTGGGAACTGGCTTGGAGAATATCCTGTCGAAGACTTCAGGATAGAGGTTCAGGAGGAAGTCTCTGAGGAAGCTAGAGATGAGCTTTCCGAGGAGGAGCTTAAGGCTCTGAAGTCTCTAGGAGAGGATTTAGAGGAGGAATTGTCTGCCAAAGAGGCTCAGTCCAAGGTCTACGAGCTCAGCGATGATTTCGATATAGGTGCGGGAGAGGCCTTCCAGTCCGTATACCTTACCATCCTAGGAAAAGAGTCAGGACCGAGAGCAGGCAACCTGATAAAGGCGGTAGGCCAAGAGAAGGTCCGGGACCTGATAGACCAGCTCTGAGCTCTTTTTCTTTTTATTCCTCTCCAGGGTTAAGAAATAAAAAGGTGTGTCCCCCTGAAACCTATGTTAGCGTCTAAGCCCCGTTAGCTCAGCTGGGAGAGCACGTCCTTGGTATCTCAGGACACACTCCGAACCCGATGCCAACGCGAGTTGAGTCTGAGAACAGAAAGGACGAGGTCCCGGGTTCGAATCTCGGACGGGGCTTCACTCTGTTTATTATTCTGTAAAAGGTTCAAAGGCCCAGGAATGAATAAAAAGAGCTGTTACGAAGTTACGCATGCTTTTTGTGATTTTTGGGATTCTCCTGCTTCGTTGAACGCGGCTATTCTGTAACAAGCTTTTTCTCCTTGTTCTAGGTTTTTGTCTATGAAGTTTGTGTTTCTTTGGCCTGTTCCTCCTACATTGTTTGATTGGAAGCTGTGGACTTTTTTCCAGGTGCCTGAGGAGTTGGTGTAGACGTTGAATCCGTCCTCCACAACAGAAGCATCCCTAAAGGTTAGGTTTATTCCTAGACCAACCTCGAAAGTAAAAGTATCGGAAGTATAGTTTCCTTTTCCGTCTGATACGTTTACGTACCAGTTGTAGGTTGTGTTTGCTTCTAGTCCTGTCCATGAGACGCTTGCTGAACCGCTTCCATTGATTTCTGTCTGTTTGGAGCCGATTTGCTCGTTGTTGTTTGCGTTGAAGAACCATGCGTCCATCGAATCACCGTCCGCATCCGAAACATTAACATCTAGATCTGCAACAGTCGAACCAAGAACCTTCCCGCCCGAAGGAGAAGGATTGGATACTGTAGGTAGTTTATTGACGTCATTAATCATCAACTTAAAGCTATCGATACTAGGAGAATGGGAATGTCCACTATCCGTTACAGAAAGGTTTGTTTCTATTTGGTATCTGTAGCCGCCGGATAGATTGAAATCATTGTCCTTAAATGTGTTTAATCCGTCTGAAAGGCTTACTCCATCACTCTCTGAATGACTCCAGGATTCAATACTCCCGTCATCATCCGTATCAACACCCAACCTAACCAAAGCCTTTTCACCATTACCTATAGAAGCATTAACCTTCAAACTGTTAACCTGCTGCTCAACAGAAGTTCCTGCATCCCAGATATTAGACCTCCAAAAACCCTTCTCAGAACCTTTGAAAAACTCAATCCTACCAGTAACCATCCTACAAGTATCCCCATTAGAAACCGTATTCCACATCCTAACCGAATCAAAACTGCTTGGAACAGTTTTAGAAGTATTTGAAGAATCAAAAACATACCACTCCTCCCCATCCGCACCAACAACAGTCCCAACATCATCCTGAGACCAATCACTCTCCGCCCAAGCACTAGAACCCTCAGATTTATCCGTAAGAACATCAAAAGACTTAACCAAATTATCATTCTCATCAAAGAAATCTACCGCAAGACCATCAGACTGAGCTGTATTACTATCAATCCTCAAAGGAGTAGTCCTCAAATACAACCTAAACCGTTCAGCACCCTGATAAGCCCCAGGAAAACCATATTGACCCTCAAGCCAATAACGCACACCCCTATTACTACTCCCACCATCCTGATTCCAGTAAAAAGAACCAGAACCCTCCTCAAAATAATAACTATCCGTAAAATAATCACCAGCATCCACACCATTAAGATTACGTAAATCCACCGGATAATTGGACAAACCATCCTGAGAATCATGCGGAACAACAGTAACACGATCCAACCTCAAAGAACCCGCCTCAGTAGTAGTATTCGAAAAACTACCTAAACCCCAATCACCCCCCGAAACAACCCTCCAAACCTCCCCAGTCTCAACACGAAAACCACGCTCAGAAAGAGAAACAGTATCAGAACCATCAGAAACCACCACATACCAACTATAATCCGAAAAATCCTCCAAACCACTCCAAGTAACAGAAGCAGTACCACCAGAACTTACACCAGTAACCTTCTCAATCAACGAACCATCAGAAGCATCGTAGAACGAAACATTCATATCCTCACCCTCCCTATGCTCCAAACTAACATTCAACTCAGGACTAGAAGTCTCCAAGACCTTACCATCCGCAGGACCATAACCCGCAACATCCAACCAACCATCACGCGTAAACAACTCAAAACCACCAACACCCGGAGAATGAGAAAAATTACCATCAGTCACAGACAAATTAAACTCAGCCTGATAACGATAACCTGAAGAAAGATCAAAATCACCGCCTCCCAAACTATTCAAACCATCAGAAACACTTACACCACCACCCTCAGAATGACTCCAGGTATCAATACTCCCGTCATCATCCTCATCAACACCCAAACGAACCCTAACAGACTCATTCACACCAACAGAAGCATTAACCTCCAAACCATCAACCTGCTGCTTAACAGAAGTCCCAGCATCCCAAACCCTACTACTCCAAAAACCAGAATCAATAGAACTGTTCTCAAAACTATCAGGCCTAGTACGATTATACAACTGCCCAATCTCACTCTCCGACAAAGCCCGGTCGTATATGCGGACCTCATCTATTTTGCCGTTGAAATAATCTGCCCATCCATCGCCCATACCTCCTTGGTCGTTCCCTAGTGAATCATAATAGCTTCCGGTGGAAGGACTTGAGCTGAAACTTGCCACTTCTTGACTGTTTTTGTAAATCGTAAATGTGGAACCATCTTCTACTGCTGTTAAGTGAGTCCAAGTATCAGCTGAGATAGTAGTTAAATCGCTATGGTAGTTGCCGTTTTGCCATGTTGATATGTAACCATTTGAGTTCTCTGCAATCCAGAATGGAAGGAAGCTGGCAGAGCCCCTCAAAGCTATAACTCTCTGAGAACTAGAGACAGTATCAGGATTCAACCATAAGGACACTGTCTTAGGCGAAGGATTAGGCAATAGACTTGGAAGATCTGTATAATCATCGCTTCCATCAAAACTCAGAGCGTTCCCATACATTCCGTCTGTCCAGATGGCTCCGTTGATGGTTCCGTCGTTGTTGTTTCCTGATATGTCGTATGCTGTGGTTCCTGTTCCTTCGTCCATGGACCACCATCCGACTGCATCCTTACCTGTTAGGCTGACTTGGCTGTTGTTCGCAACAGTACGAATGTCACGACCTAGCTCCCAGTCCAACCAATCGTTTTGAGAACTAACTGTCCAGAGTTCTTTGTTCTCGGTTCTAAAGCTTCTTGGTGATAGGTTAGCGGTGTTAGTTCCGTCTGTGACTTTGATGTACCATGTGTAGTTTGTAAAGTCCTGCAGGCTAGACCAGGTAATAGAAGCAGTAGATCCAGAACTTACACCCGTAACTTTCTCTATTAACGAGTCGTCGGAAGCATCGTAGAACGACACGTTCATATTTTCGCTATTGTTATGTTCTAAGGTAGCATTCAATACCGGGTTAACAGTATCCAAGACTTTACCATCTTCTGGAGATAGTGAAATATTCGACAACCATCCTTCATGGGTTTCAAGCTCGAAAGAGCTAATAGAAGGTGTATGGGAGGTGTAACCATCAGTGATACTTAGATTATACTCTATTTTATACCGGTAGCCCGGAGGTAAACCAAAATCAGAACCATCCAACATATTCGAACCATCAGAAACACTTACTCCGTCTCCTTCTGAATGGCTCCAGGAATCTATTGTACCGTCATCATCCGTATCAACACCTAAACGAACCTTAACAGACTCATTCACACCAACAGAAGCATTAATACGGAGATAATCTATCTTTTGAAAAGATACAGCGTCTGTATCCCAGACTGGAGAAGACCATAAACCATCAGAATAGTATGAACTGGTTCTTAAATTATCAACAGAAAAATCTATAATCTGGCCACCATAATCTGATCCAACAAATTTCCCATAAAACTTAACTGTATGTGTTCCCGAATAACTAGAAATATTTACAGATACCGGGGTTTTTGTCAGTCCGTCATTAGTAGTGACCCAGACAGTACTTCCATCAATTCTTAACTGAGCCTCATCATCGGAACCGCCATCAAGATCCCTAACATTTATATCAAAGTAAAGAGTACCGCCATCAAGATTAAAATCCTTATACATCTCCGGCTCCGGAGTATTACCTTCATCACCTCCTAAATTTAGGGCGCCAGTACCTTCAGTATACCAAGTCGAATCATTCTGAGCCTCAGGCCCGCTCCAACCACTTTCACAGGAATCTCTAGGAACTTCCAGAGTTAGAGTAGTATTATAGTTAGTCCGGTTAAAATATCCTTCCCCCCATTCAGTTTGATTGTTAACGTTCCAGTTTGTTGCTGTTACACTTGTAGAGAAAAGAGGTAGTAGTATAAGGAAGGATAATAGAAGGAACGAACTCTTCTTGCTTCCTAACTTTTTTCTTGTGCTGGCCAAGTCTTTCCACCTTATAGTTTTTTTGTAGAGGAGCAGTTGTTATACTACAAAAATACGGAGAACTAGCTATTAAATCTTTGGAAAAGGAAGGAAAAACATCTTTCCAATTTTACTGTTTTTTAACCAAATAAGCGCGAACAGTACTTTTTCACTTCTCCACTATCCAGACTGCTTCTTGTTCTGTTGATTCCAGTTCTTGCTTGTCGAATCCTCCGTATACCTTCCAGTCTGAGAATCCTACAAGCTTTAAAAGTAGCTCAAACTCTCGTTTAGAAACAAGCTTAGTCTTGAAGTCGTTCTCCCATACAAGCTTTCCTTCAGGACTGTAGAGGCGGTTTTTTATTCTACGTATCTGCTCCACTTCATCCACCCATTCTACCTCTACCTCCCTGCGGTAGGTTTCTCCGTCTACTTCAACCTTCTTAACCTCCTTAAGATAGAAATCAATATCTTCCTGATCCTCACTGTGGAACATATCATAGAACTCTGCCTATCCTGGAAAAGGATCTTCTCCAGCCATAGAATCTAATCCCTCTCCTTCCTATTTAAACATTGTCCGCTCCAAAAAGTATAAGTTGCTGGACTACTAAACTGGAAGTATGAGGGAACTAGGGAAGAACGGATTTGGAAAACTCCTCGCATCCATTTTTCTGACTTTAGGCACAGGCCTTTTAGCTGGTTTTCTGACCTCCACACAGACCCAGTGGTACCAAGGCTTAGTTAAGCCTTTTTTCCAGCCGCCTGGGTGGTTGTTTGGTCCTGTATGGACTGTGCTATACGTGCTTATGGGTGTGTCGCTGTATATGGTCTGGAAGGAAGGATTTAAAGGGAACAGGAACGCGATACTGGTCTTCCTAATCCAGCTTCTTCTAAACTTCACCTGGTCCATCGTATTTTTCTCCATGCAGAACCTCGTCCTGGCTTTTGTGAATATCTTAGCGTTAATTGCTGCGATAACCTTCACTTACAGAGAGTTCAGGAAGGTTTCAAGAAGAGCTGGGCAGCTTTTATTGCCTTACCTTGCGTGGGTAAGCTTTGCAACCTTGCTTAACCTCACGCTGCTCCTCTTAAACTGAAGGATATATGGATTCTACTCCAGCTTTACAGCTGTACCGTACGCCAGGATCTCTGAGCCTCCATTGGCAACCTGAGATGTAACAAATCTCACGTTAACCACTGCATCAGCTCCTTTATCCTTTGCCTGCTCTTCCATCCTTTCAAGAGCTTCTTCCCTTGCTTCAGTCATCAGGTCGGAGTATCCTTTCAGCTCTCCACCGAAGAAGTTTCTTATTCCCTGTATTATATCGTTTCCGACGTTTTTAGCCCTTACAGTATTCCCTTTTACAAGCCCGAGATCCTCGACGATTTTCTCACCTTCGATCTTCTCAGTGTTAGTCGTTTGCATAGGAGGGTTTTGGTATGGAAAAGTTATAAATACGAAGAGAAGCTTCAGAAAGCACCGGATTACATGTTCCATGAAAAGTTTCTTTACAGGTCCTGGTTAGGCAGTTGCCAAACGTTTTGGAATGATTTATTAAACAGAACCTCCTAATGTATGTTATGGCTCTGAAAAAGATAGTAGCTGCTCTGTTCATAATCGGAATCGCATCAACTGCATACTTTACAGGAACAGTCCAACTTCCTGGAGGGGAAGACGATCAAATAAACCTCCAGACTTTTGAATCAGAGGAAGATTTCATAAAGTACCTTAACGAGTCAGGAGCAGCTATAGGGGGAATGGAGTCTTATGCTGCGTCTAGTCGGCTTGAAAGTCAGTCGTCCGATATTGGTGAGACTGATACATCCGGAGATAGTTCTGTTAAGCGTTATTCCGAGACCAATGTTCAGGAACAGGGAATCCAGGAGTCTGATATATTAAAGACGGACGGCGAACATTTCTACTTCTCCCCAGAGAGGCATTTCTACGGTATAATGCCTGTAGGCTCTCCAGCCACTTTTAGAGACCATACCAGAGAGGAAAACCTCTCAATATTCAACTCCCTTCCACCAGAAAACGTTTCGGAGAAGGCGCAGATAGAAGGAACAGGCAAGCTTCTACTCAAGGACGACACGCTCGTGGTTGTTTCGAACAGAAAAATAAAAGGAATAGACGTTTCGGACCGTTCAAATCCTAAGATCTCCTGGGAATACCAGTTAAACAGCTCTGTAGTGACTTCCAGGCTCTACGATGGAGATATCTACCTTGTATTGAGGAAAAATGTATACAAATCCGATCCCTGCCCACTCGAGATAGCCGAGGCTAAAGGACCTGTTAAGGTTCGGTGTACAGACATCTATCATCCCTCCGAGCCCGTGGAAGTCGATACCACGTATAACATACTTAAGATGAGTACTGGAGGTGAAATTAAGGAAAAAACTTCCTTTGTAGGCTCTACAGGCAATTCAGAGGTATATATGTCTGAGGACTCGATATACACAACCTATCTGGAGAGAAAGAGCCGTCAAGAAATTTTCTTGGACTTTATGGTATCCGATAGAGCAAAGGATATTTTTGATTCCGAACTGCACCAGAAGATGGTAGAGATAGAATCCTCTGACATGGACTCTTGGGAAAAAATGAGAAAGATGGGAGAGGCCTTTGAAAACTATACAGAAAATATGACACGAGAGGAAAGGCAGGAGAGGTCTGAAGAGATAGAATACGCGTTTGGAAACTATACAAAAGACCATCTGAGAGAGTTCTCGGAAACAGGTATAGTCAAAGTCTCCGCTGAAAGTCTGGAAGTCGATAGTACAGGCAAGGTTCCAGGAAAAACTCTCAACCAGTTCTCTATGGACCAGTACAATGGAGACCTCCGTATAGCTACTACAGTAGGAGCGAATCTCTTCGGAACAGGAGGCAGTACAGAGAATGACCTGTACGTTTTAGGAGACGACTTAGATATCAAAGGTTCTGTAAAAGGGATGGGAGTAGATGAGAGGATTTATTCGGTACGTTTCATAGACGATCAGGGCTATGTTGTCACCTTTAGAAGAATCGATCCTTTCCATGTACTAGATTTATCTGAGCCGTCCGATCCTACCCTTGAAGGAGAGCTAAAGCTTCCAGGATTCTCATCGTACCTCCATCCTCTCTCAGAGGACAGGATTCTCGGTATAGGTGAGGAGGATGGTAAGGTAAAAGCAGTAGTGTTCGACGTCTCTGATCCCACGGATCCAAAGGTGGAGGACGACAGGATAATCGATTCGTACGGTTCAGAGATATCACAGACCCATCACGCGTTTATGATAGACAGGAAGCATAAGATATTCTTCCTCCCAGCATCCAAAGGCGGGTATATCTTCTCCTACAAGGATGGATTAGAGGAAGTCAAGCGAGTGGATATAGAAGATCCATTAAGAGCTAGGTACATCAACGATTATCTCTACATCTTCTCGAACCATGAGATAGCTGTTGTAGACGAGACAGACTGGGAAACTGTGAATACACTCCAGTTCAGGGAGGAAGAATCAGATTATGGGGAACTCCCTGTACGCTAGCTCTTAGAGCTGGATTTTTTTGTCCCACATCTTTTTAGCCAGATTACCCTCGTACATCATCTTTTCGACCAGCTCGTCTCCCTTTTCCTCCTTTCTCCTCTGGTGCTCCTTTAGAAACTCTCCAAGCTTTTCCCCGAGTATCTGCTTTATCTCTCCTGTAAGCATCTCTCCGTTCTCGTACTTTCTTCCTATCTCTTCAACCCTCTCGTCGTCCTGCATGAAGAGGTTGTACAACCATTGATATGCCACATCTACCGACAAATCCGCCCCTTTCTCCCTATGCTCTTCTTTGGACTGCTTTCCGCCTGAGTAGGCTTCTTGCAGTATCTTATCCTTGGCTTCTTCAGGAGAATCGCTAAGCATCACTGCTGTCTTAGGCTTTGAGGAGGACATCTTTCCTTCAGGTCCTGTCAAAGCGGGTACGAACTTGTTGTGAACCTGTGCAGCTTTTTTATAGCCGAACTTAGGAGCTATATCCCTCTGGATTCTCCAGTAAGGATCCTGGTCTATTCCTGCGGGAATCAGGCACCGCTTGTCCTCGAAAAATGTAGGGAGAAGCTGTAAAGCAGGGTAGAAGTTCAGGCCTATATTGGTAGAAGAGTCGAAACCGAATACAGCGCTTGCAACAGAGTTGTTTATCTTCTCAGCTACCTTTGAAGCGGCTTTGTACATATGACCGATGTACTCAGTATTCTTGAATACAAACGTCTTGTCGGGATCAAATCCTACCGCTGCAATATCCTTTAGATTGTCCTCTGCAAACTTTTCTATATCATCGTAGTCCACATCTCTGCTCCAGAACTTTTCATCGTCTGGGAACTGGATGTATACGTTTACATCAAACTTCTCCTGTATCCACTGAGTCATCTGGAAAGCTATAATATGGCCTATATGCATTGGACCGGATGGACCTACTCCGGTGTATAGGAAAAAACCTTCACCGTTTTCATAATCGTCTAAGACTTTTTCAAGATCTCTATGGGAGAATACGAAATCTCTCTTCATGTAGAGGTTCTCCTCTCCGGCATCCTTGAAAAACCGTTTCTTGAGAGAGGGATTTATCCTCTTCGTTCCAAACTTTTCGATAAGCTTCTGATAGTCCACGTTTCCCTCTACATCCCAGGGAGTTACTTCAAAGCTTTCTTCTTCTGTCATTGTTTTTACCTTTATAGCCTAGTTTTTAGTTTCTTGGCTAAATTAAATAAACTTCTCCCTCGGAAGACAAACCATGGTCGAAAGATGCGAAAGCTGTGGGAGGGAGATGGTCTCCGAAGAAGACCATGCTGCGGACGACCTATCCGTACCTTACTGCAGCGAATGCGCGGACCACAAAGGAAACCTTCTATCCAGAAAAGCGGTAGAAAACAAGCTTACAGAACGTGTAATGCAGGAAAGAGAAGTTCCAAGAGAACAGGCAAGAGAGTATGTAAAGAGAAAGATGGACGAGATGCCTGCATGGGAGTGATTTTCACTCGTAAGCGTTATCCCTCTTCATTACGGCAAGTACTTGTATCTCCTTACTATCCTGTTCAAGGTCTATGAACACTCGGTAGTCTCCTACTCGCAGCCTATAGACCTTCTCCGTATCTATCCACTTTAGAAAGTATTCAGGAGATATGTTCTTAGACTTCATCCTGATTTCCCTAAGCTTGTTTCTAATTCTCTTCTGAACAGATTCTTCTATACTATCCAAATCGTCTCGTGCTGTAGGAGATAAAACCACTTTCCATTGCATTTATCTAGCCTAGTTCTTCTCCCTTAGCCTTCTCTATTTCCTTCCTCGCATTCTTTATCTTTTCCTTTGCCTGCTCTGTAAGTTCTGGCTCAAGCTCTTTCCTCACAAGGTCTCTGAGCAGTTCTCCTTTGGATGTATAACCTTTCTCCTCTACAAGCTTTTCTATCATCTTCACCTGCTTTTCCGGGGCTTTGAACGATACGGTCTTGGTCGCCATGTTTACTAAAGTAAACTATAGTCTTTTCAAGGTAAGGGTCTTTCCAGTTTTTCTAAAAGCTTCTTGTCTGCGTAGTTTATTAAACCGGTATAAGTTTCCATTGCCGCTTCAAATGGAAATAGGTCCGAGCGTTCGGACCCTCCGGAAGAGTTTTTAATCTCCCAGCTAATTCTTCCCTGTGATACCATGGCTAAGATTGAGATAGAGATGGATGATGAGGGGAAGTTCAATACTAACTCAGGATTCGACCTTGCAACAACCATCCTGATCCTTGAGAAGGTAAAATCCGAGCTTGTTCAGCGCGCCCAGATTGAGAAGCAGGAGAATGAGGATTAGGTTTCGTAGTCTGCCTGGAACTGGTTCAGCTCTGCCTGGGACTGATCTAAGGACTCGTAGGAGGGGATTACGTCTTCCATATCCACTTCTACGAACTCTAGGTTTTTCTTTTCTAGGTATTCTTTGACGTTATCCGAGCATTTTGGCGCGACTAGGATTCCTCTTATTTCTCTTCCAGGATATTCTTCTTCTATCTCGTCTACGTAACGACCTAGCTGGAGGACTGAGTTGTGGTCGGGATTTCTCTTGACTTCTATAACGACTAGTTGGTTGTCTTTGCTCCTTGCGAATACGTCTATAAATCCTGCGTCTGTCTCTTTTTCTCTTTCTACTATTTTGAGGTCTTCTTCTACTAGTTCTGGGTTTTCTTCTATTGCTTCGTGTATATCTATTTCGTGGCCTTTGATTTTGAGGTCTGACTTGTCTACTAGCTGGGTTATATGAAGCATCTCTATCTCTCCGAATCTGATTTCTACGGTTTCTTCTGGATTGTTTCTTTTTGATTCGAGGATGAGTTCTTCTTTGTCAGCTCTAAGATTGAACTGGTCTGTATCTGGCTGCCAGTTCTTGGGCTGGTAGTTTTCTGGTCCATGGACTAGTAATGAGTTGTCCTGTTTAACTATAACTAGTCTTTCTCCTCTATCGAGCTTTGACTTGGTTCTTCCTTGGTAGTTTACTGAGCAGAGTCCTGTTAAGGTTACTGTGTAGTTCCTTCTGAGGTATTCTTCGAGTAGTTCTTTTGCTTCTGTTTTGCTGGGAGATTCTACTAGTTTTTCCATCGCTTAACTCTTTGCTTTCTGGTTTTAAATTTCTGTTTTCCCAGCTACCATAGCCTCTTCCATTTCTGCCAGCTTGTCTTGGAAGCATCTCTGACAGAGTTTTTGGCCTCCTCCTGCTTCTTCTGTGTTTAGGACGAGCTGTTTGTCTGTTTTTTCACCGCATTTTTCGCATCGCATTGTTTAAGACCTCCGAAGCCCGCCTGCCTGGGTCGAACAGGCATCTCCGGGTTTAACTGGTGTGTTGCCTGGACGCTTGCGGGGGATTTTAGAAGTAGTAGACTGCGTCCTTTTACACTAAGGCGGGTTGAGTTAGAAGGTTTCGTCCACCTTTCCACCCACCTGGCTTATTTCCTGGCGGGTTTCGAGGAGAACTACTCCTCAGAATTATCTCCACATGATATCTGTGGAGTAGAAGTGTAGCTTTGTGACTAGGCCGATCTTTTCTCCGCTATTGTCCGAAGGCCCAGTCGCATTTATCATTTTGACCAACGCACAACTCTGTCTCGCTGTGATTTAAAAAGTTTTCTGTTGGTGATATCTTTTTTAAGCGTTCGTTTCTAGTTTGTTTTAGAGGTTCTGAGCTGAGAGTCTGTGAATGGCGGGTTGGTGTAGTGGCCTATCATCGCTGCCTTGGGCGCAGTGGACCCCGGTTCAAATCCGGGACCTGCCACTATGCTTTTTCTTTTTAGAAAAAAGAAAAAGTAAAGTTTTACAAAAAGAAAAACGTATGGATTCGGTTAGCAAGCTAACCGACTTGTAGTTCTTGTAAAGAAAGATTTTCTGCGCCGCAGTTCCCTCTATTCTTAGCTTTTTATTCCTTCTCTACTCCTTACTCTTCCCACGGATAGACTATCCAGATGCTGCTGTCGATGTTGCTGTATGTGAAGTCGGGCTTGTAGACGGTTCGTTCTTTGGTGTGGATTGATGCGGTTTTTATGCAGTCTACTTTTTCGTATCCTTCCAGTTTCTTCTCTACTTCTTCCATTGTCTTTCCGGTGTCTACGATATCGTCCACGAGAATCACGTCTCCTTCTACTGGTTCAAGAATCTTTCCCTGGATTTCTACTATTTCCTGCCTCTCCTCTCCGTCGTAGTGGTTTGCGTTAACTATCCCTTGAGGGATGTTGAACCGGTGGCTTATTCTTATCCCTAGAGGATCGCCTCCTCTGTGTATGCTTACTACAGAATCAGGTGAGAAACCGCTTTCCTCTATCTCTCTGTACAGTTCGTTGATAGCTTTTTCGAGTTCTCCGTAGGCCAGGTGTTGCTTGTTCCCCATATTATGGATGTGGTTCTCTTCTCAAAAAAGGTTTTGGCGGATGGGCTTGGAAGAGTTTATTAAGTTTAAAAGCCAATCTTTGGGTAGGCGTCTACTATGAGGAGGAAGACTTTACTTTTAGCTATGCTGGTTCTGGTTGCCTCTACTGCTTCTGCAGTTGATTCTTTCGAGGTAGATATAACATCTGAAAACACGAGGTTAAATCCAAGCGAGGGAGAGACAGCCGCGTTTTATGTGAATGTTACAAACACAGGCGACTCGGAGGGGACTTTTGAGACAAGCTATTCCTCTGCTGCTTCTCCTGTATGGATAAATGCCAAGTCTCCTATCAATACTCTGGCTCCTGGGGAATCGGGAGTGACTGAGATTACGGTTTCTCCTGATGAAAAGGCGGTGAGCAATTCATGGGGACTGGATATAAGGGTTGTTTCGTGGGATGATGGGGAGGAGTTCCAGACTCTTGAGTCCTTTGATGTTGTACGGGATAGGGATCTTGTTATAACTAATTTCAAGGGTGCAAGGTCTAGTTACAAACCTAACTCGCATGTAAATGTTTCTGTTGATGTTAAGAATGTTAGAGTTGATGAACTACCAGCGAACCAGTACCAGGTGGTTCTGGACGTTGAGGGGGATAATGTTACTGAACCTATTCCGTCGCTGGAGTTGGGAGAGTCTGCCTCGGTTGGTATAGATTTGAAGCTTGAGAACTATGAGGCGGGAGTTTACGACCTTGAAGCGGTTGTAAGGGAGATTCAGGGAGATGTGCACAGCACTTATGGTTCGAAGATTGAGGTTGAGCCGTTTAAAGATGTTGTAAAGGAGGAGGAGTCTACTTCCAAGTTTTTCGGTTCCCAAAGGAGCTTTAAAGTCTCTAATAATGGGAATATAAGGGCGGAGAATGTTACTAGGACTTTCTCACTTCCATGGTATGCCTCACCTTTTGTCTCGTTCTCTGAGGAGCCTGTAAAGGAGGGGGATCAGTATACCTGGAAGGTTGAGGAGCTTGAGCCTGGAGAAGAAGCTAGTTTTACTTATTCTGTAAGCTACTGGCCTCTTGCTGCGGTCGCTGTTATCATCGCGGCGATCCTTGTTATGCTCTACTGGAGTATGCGGAAGGTTTCGATTGTTAAGTCGGTGAGGCGGGGGGAGGACTATCATAATGTCCATTTAAGGGTTAAGAATAATACTGGAAGGACTGTAGGCAAGGTTAGGGTCCAGGATTTCGTGCCTGGAATTGCTTCTCTTATCGAGAAGTTTGATTCGAGGAGTCCTGAGAGGATTCAGAATACTGAGGAGGGCACTAAGCTTACCTGGAGGCTTGGGCAGGTTGAACCTGGTGAGGAGAGGATTATCAGCTATAGGATAAAGCCTAAGGTTCAGGTTGAGGGAACTGTGTCGATTCCTAACGCGGAGGTTTTCTACCAGGTCGATGGTAAGAACCGCGAGGCGACTTCTAATCCTACCTCTACGGCTTTTCCGGAGCAGTAGGTTTTTCCTTGTTTTCTTTGTTTTTCTGGTCCTATTAACGAAGCCTTTATAAAGTTTTGAATATATATTCATAAGTGGTGATTGAAGATGCCAAACCTAGACGGAACCGGACCAAGGGGACGAGGCCCTCTTACGGGAAGAGGTCTCGGACCTTGCGGAAGAGGAAGAGCCCGTTCAAGAGCTCCTAAACGAGGATTCGCTTTTAGAAGGGGTGGAAGATTTGGAAGAGCTCCTCTTAGAGGTAGGAACGATTACGCTTACAGAAACAAACCTCGGAATACGAGGTTTACAGAGGAAGAGGAGAAGGAGATGATCAAACAGGAACTTGAGGAGCTTAAGAAGGAACGAGAAGACCTTGAGAAACGCCTTGAGGAGCTTGGGGGCTGAACCCCTTTTTACTTTTTATAACGGTGTTATACAATGCCAAGACCGAGGAGGAGGAGAAGGGTTAGAAGAAGACCTGCAGCGGATTTTTACAAGCCGGCAGGAATACCTAAACGCGAGCTTGAAGAGGTCAATCTTAAAGTAGAAGAAGTCGAGGCTCTGAGGTTGAAGGACGCGGAAGGAAGGTCTCAGGAGGATGCTGCTGACGAGATGGATGTCTCGCAGTCTACTTTCCATAGGATTCTGACTTCTGCAAGGGAGAAGGTTGCGGAGGCTGTAACTGAAGGAATGGCTCTTAGAATAGAGGGGGGAAGCTATGAGATTGAGGAGTAGAATAGTTAGTATTGATTATGAAGGACTTAGAAGCTCGTTTCGCAGAGCTGCGAAGGGTTTATCTAACGCTTTACCTATGATAGTCGGAGTCGTCTTCTTGATGGGGCTTGTGAAGAGTTTTGTACCCAAGAGTTTCTATATAGAATTTCTAGGCGGATCCTGGCTCCGATCAAGTCTTATGGGTTCTGGTGTAGGAAGCGTTCTCGCAGGTAACCCTGTTACCTCGTATATAATCGGAGGGGAGATGCTTTCTCAAGGGGTTGGTCTCTATGCGGTAACCTCGTTTATCCTTGCATGGGTTACAGTTGGAATAGTCCAGTTCCCAGCGGAATCTGAGGAGCTTGGAAGAAGGTTTGCTTTGACGAGAAATGTTTTTAGCTTTTTACTAGCTCTTGCAGGTGGTTTTGTAACCGTGGCTATCCTGGGGGTGCTATGATGCTTTACAGCTATTTTAAGAGGAGCTTTAGGAAATGGGTTTTTGTAGCTATTGTAGGAGGTTTTTACGGCCTAGGATGGTTTTTAAGACCTGAAAAAGCTGTTTCAGCTTTTTACAGCTCTGTTGGAATTTTTAGAAATATACTGCCTGTTTTTGTTCTGGTATTTGCTCTGATGGGAGTTACTAACTATTTTGTAAAGCCTAAGAAGCTTCTGAACTATTTTGGGAGTCATAGAAGTGTTAAGGGGTGGATTATAGCGTCTCTAGCAGGGATTATTTCGCATGGACCGATTTTTATGTGGTATCCGTGGCTTTCTGATCTTCAGGAGAAAGGAGTCGGCAACGGTTTTATAGCTACATTTCTATACAACCGGGCTGTGAAGGTTCCTCTGATCCCTTTTATGGCGCTCTATTTTGGGATAGACTTTGTTGCTGTACTTACTCTTGTTATGATAGTTTTTTCCCTTTTTCAAGGAGTTTTAGTCGGCAAACTTTTAGAAAACAAAGGAGGTGATTGATTTGAAAGTTGCTGTAGCTTCTGAATCTGATTCGAGGTCTGGAAAGGTTAGCAGTAAGGCTGGAAGAGCTCCTTTCTACCTGATTTTCGAGGACGGCGAGCTTGTTGAGACATGGAAGAACGAGTATGCTGAGGCTCGTGGGGGGGCTGGAAGAAATGTTCCTGAGGAGCTTGACAGGAAGGGCGTTGATAAGGTTTTGGCTGGAAACTTTGGAGGGAATATGGAGACCAAGCTCAAGCAGCTCGGTATTGCCTATAGTACGGTGGGAGCTGTTGATGTGGAAGAGACTGTTGAGCTCGGGTCTTGATTGGTTTTGGTTGTTGGAGGTAGGGCTGTGGGACAAAATTTATTTAAGTATACCCGCCGCCTATTTTTTCCGAGAGTTAGGAGTTTTTGAGGTAAATTCCCTCCTTAGCTCAGGTCACAGATCAGAGATCTGTTCGATGACCTAACGCTGGGATTTTTTGCAAAATCCCTCCTTAGCTCAGTTGAAAACCTGGCGGTTTTCGGCTATGAGCTAATACCGGGATCAAAACCCTCCTTAGCTCAGCCTGGCAGAGCGTCCGCCTGTAGCACCAGCCGGATGCTATCCACTGTTTCAGCCAGCGGATCGTCCCCCGTTCAAATCGGGGAGGAGGGATTTCTATTTTTTCCTTTGATTTTTTCTCGTTTTACAGGTTTTTCAGAGATTTGAACGACCTTGATTCTCTTCGAGAACCGTGGAGTGCAAATCGGGGAGGAGGGATTTCTATTTTTCTTTCCGTTAACTGTTTAAGTCCTCCGAAAGAATTTTTGGGTATGGATTTCAGAGACCGTTACAGCGAGTTTTTCGAACAGCTCGACGATAAGTTCTTCGACGAGGAGAGGTTTGTTCCTGCGGAAGGAACTCTGGAAGCGGAATACATGCTTGTAGGAGAGGCTCCTGGAGCTAACGAGGTAAAAGAAAAGGAACCTTTCGTGGGAAGGGCTGGGGAGAAGATGAATGATATACTTGAGGAGATAGGCGTGGAAAGAGAGGAGCTTTACATAACCAACCTGGTAAAGGTAAGACCACCGGACAACCGAGACCCAAGAAAGAATGAGATAGAGGCTTGGAGACCTCTTCTCGACAAGGAGATTCTTGATATCGATCCTGAAGTTATTCTTACGATGGGAAACTTTGCCTCGAGGCAGTTGCTTGATACTAAAAAAGGTATAACCCAGATACATGGCAGGCTGTTTACAAGGAACGGTAGGAAGATAATGCCTGTGTATCATCCTGCTGCAACTCTGTACGATAATTCTAAAACCCCTGTGTTCAAGGAAGACCTTAAGAAAGCGTTCGGAAAGGCTGATACGGGTCAGAAAACTTTTAAGGATAGTTTCTGAGGTCTTTAGTCATGGAAAGGCTAGACGGTTCTGACTGGATTGATAGAGAGAACTACCGCAAGAAGATTGTTGCTCCAGAAGGGGAGCTTGAAGGTGAGGGAACGTTTATGCAGGTTGTTGAAGTTCCAAAGGGCAATCACGTTCCTCTCCATAGGCACGATACTACGGAGGAGGTCTTCTACATCCTGCAGTCGGGTGGTAGGCTGGTTATCAACGGAGAGGAGCTTAGGCCTGAGGAAGGTGATGTTATTGTCTGCGAACCAGGAGACGAGCACGAGGTCTTCAACAACTCTGGCCAGACGTTCTGCATCCTTGTCTTTAAGATCAACTATGAGGAGGACGATACCGAGTGGCTGGAATAATGGAGCGGTATGAGGAGATTATACCGGACTTTGAGAGGTTCAAGGAGGTTGCTAAGACCCACCAGCCCCGAGAGGTCCGCGTAAATACTCTAAAGTCTTCTGTCTCTGAGGTAAAGAGGATGTTTGATAGGGAAGGTGTAGAATACGAGCAGCGGGACTGGAACCCTCGTTTCTTTAGGATTGATTCGTCCCCTGGGAAGCTTTTTTCTCACTGGCTGGGGAAGATTTACGGGCAGGAGTCTGTCTCAGGGATTCCTAGCCTTGCTTTGGAGCCGAAGCCTGGTGAGAAGGTGTTGGACTTGTGTGCGGCTCCTGGCTCTAAGACCACTCAGATCGCCGCGTTGATGGGTAATCAGGGCGAAATCTTTGCGAACGATAAGTCGAGTAATCGGTTGAGGAGTCTTGTGGCGAATGTCTACCGGACCGGTGCATTAAACGTTCAGACTTTTCAGAGGGATGCTAGAAACCTTCCTGAGGACTGGAAGTTTGACAAGGTCCTTGTCGATGCTCCGTGTTCTGCTGAGGGAAATCTTCGGGAGAAGGAGGAGCTAAGACAGGGAGCTGATATTTCCCAGGTGGAAAGCCTTTCTGAGCTGCAGAAGGCTTTGCTTGGGAAGGGTTTCAGGCTTCTTAAGGAGGGAGGAACTCTGGTCTATTCTACCTGTACCTTTGCTCCTGAGGAGAATGAGGAGGTTGTTGCTGAGTTTTTGGGTGGGGCGGAACTTGTTGATCTGAGTTTTGATTTTTCTCATTCGAATGGCTTGACTTCGTGGAAAGGCGAGGCTTTTCCTTCTAAACTTGAGAACGCTGTAAGGGTCTACCCGCACCAGCTTGATTCTGGAGGGATTTTTGTTGCCAAGTTTGAGGGATGAGCTTGTGGATTATTTCGAGGAGAGGTTTGGTGTGGAACCTTCTTTCTGGGATGACTATGCGGCGTACGAGAAGAGTGGTTCTCTGTGGGTCGTTTCTGAGGAGGTTAGTAGGAGGGAAGGTTTTGAGACTGCTGGAATCCGTGCTTTGAGAAGGCTTAGGATTGGCTTGAAGCCTACGACTTATGTTCTCCAGTTCCTTGGTGAGGAGCTGGGTAGTAATGTGGTTGATTTGGATGAGGAGGAGTTTAGGCGCGTGGTTCTAAACAGAGAAGTTGTTAGTTCCGATTTTTCAAGAGGATATGTCGCGTTGAGGTTCCGCGGTGAGGTTGTGGGTTGCGGTCTTGTCTCTGGAGAAGGACTTGAGACCCAGGTTCCCAAGTCTCGTGCTGAGCTTCTTGAAGGGGTTTTTTCTCTGGACTGATTCTGGAAGAGTTTATAAGATTAAGGTGTTTAACATTTTCTTGCTGGCGGCCAGAGCGAGGGGGCAACACCTGTACCCATCCCGAACACAGAAGTAAAGTCCCTCAGCGATCTGGCCGGTACTGCCGGAAGGCGGGAAAACCAGGACGCTGCCAGCCTTTTGTTACTGTTCTTTTATCTGACTGTTCTCTGCCAGTATCCGAGGATTTTTTCCTGGTAGTGCTCTTCTATCTCTTCCCAGTGTTTGTCTAAGTAGTCTTCTACTTCTTTTTCGTAGAAGTTTGTCAGATGGAAGTTGTATATGTCGTCGACTGTCTTGGTCAGGTTGTAGTCTATGTCTTTCTGATATTTTTCCTGGACTGGTCTGAGAGCCAGGGATAGGTGTGTTCCTAGGAGTTGTTTGACGTCTTTTCTTAGATTGTTTTCTGTTAGGTCTAGGTTTCTTGGTTCTCTGTCTTTCTCCATTTTGTTTAGAAGTTCTACAAAGCTTGAATCTGCTCCTGTTGGCTCTTTCTGAAGTTCTAGGAGGGTTTTGTGGATGTAATGAGGGAAGTAATATTGTTTGACGTATTCTGCAGCTTTTTTTATGTCGCCGAGGTGGGTGTTATAGCCTCGTTTTTCGAGAGTCTCTGCGTATTTTTTTGTGAAGAATTCTCCTGGACTGTTTTCCATTTTTTCCTTGGCTTTTTTTATCTGGTCTTTCTCGATTTTTTCCACCTCTTTGCTTGGAAGGTTTTTCTCTGGGTGGTTGTGAATGAAAGGATTTAGTTCTGGAAACCTTCTTAAAACTATTCATACAAAGATTTGGATGCTGAAGGGTTTGCCGAGATGGTGTAGTCCGGCCCATCATACCAGCCTGTCACGCTGGTGACGCGGGTTCAAATCCCGCTCTCGGCGTCACTTCGTTCCTTGAAGAGTTTTTCAGGGGTTACAAGCTCTACTTCTCTTTCTTTCAGTTCTTCTGTCTTCTGGAAATTATAGTTGAGTGGAAAAATCTTATGATCAGCAGCGGTCTGTACCCGTAAAATTCCTTGTCCAGACACCCAGTTAGTCTCATCAATTTTTTCTTCAACTATATAAGCATCATCTGAGAGCAGGGTGTCCTTCCAGCTTGAGTAGGTGTTTTCCCTGGACTGACAGTAGCCTCTGTACTGTTGACATACGGTTATCATAATTTATGTGTAAACGGTTTGCAAGGTTGAAAGAGAAAGACCTGCGGTATAATCTATACCTCAGTTGTGGTATAAAAAATACCAGAAGGTATTTAAATTTTGGTACAAAATATACCACCAGTTTGGTATAAAATATCCGAGTTGTCTGATTGAGAGAGGTAGAAAAAGATTACAACTATAGAAGAGCACAAAAGGAAGATAAAAGAACATCTTGATGAAATAAACGAAGCCTTAGATATAGGAATCGATAAGAGACCGACTACGATTGGACTTCACACCTCTCTTTGCTCGACAGAGCTTTTGGAACTTTATCTTCACTTGGAGAACAAGATAAGTATGGGAAAACAGATAAAGCATAACTGGTTCAAGAGACCAAAGGAAGACCAGAAAAAAGACCCTTTGCCAGATAGGAAAATAGGAGCGGAATTTCCAAATAAGGAGAGGATTTATTCTCTTCTATATAGCATAGAGGAAGAAAGAGATAATTTGGTTTACGGAAGAGCGGAAGAGGAACAGACTAAAAAAGTGCTTAAATCTTTCCAAGAGTTGAAATCCATCTTAATTGAGAGAATAGAGAAAGAAGGTGTCGAACTTGAATAAATACTCTCTGATAAGTTACGCAATAGAATATATATCCTTTATGTTGAGGAGCCAGGAATTAGAAAAGGA
Organism: Candidatus Nanohalarchaeota archaeon QJJ-9; assembly: GCA_022865275.1. Taxonomy (GTDB): domain Archaea; phylum Nanohalarchaeota; class Nanosalinia; order Nanosalinales; family Nanoanaerosalinaceae; genus JALIDQ01. The sequence goes on from JALIDQ010000001.1 coordinate 45,444, forward strand.
TAATATCAAGAGTGTGATCTTGTTTGGATCAGTGGCGAGAGGAGATTTTGATAAGGATAGTGATATTGACATCTTTATTGATCTTTATGATCTGGAAGATAGGGATAAAATTAAGGAAGAGGCCGAGCGAAGGCTTAAGAACTTTTACAAGTCCGATAGTTTCCATAAATGGGAGCTGAGAGGGATTGATAACGAGATAAATTTGAAGATTGGAGATCTGGATAACTGGAAGTTAAAAGATTCAATTATAAGCGATGGAATTTCGCTCTACGGTTCCTATAAAGAAGTTCCTGAAGGAGATAGTTTTATCCTGTTCACCTTTGAACCGATCAAGCCTGTTAAAAAACGGAACAGAGTAATCAGAAATCTATTTGGAAGAAGCGATTACCCTTCCCAAGGTCTGGTTGAAGAAATGAATGGTGAAAAACTGACTTCCAGAAGTTTTGTAGTTCCTAAGAGGAACATGGAAGAAGTAAAGAAAGTACTGGATGATAACGATGTAGATTACTCTTTATACGAATTATACTCTTCACAGTTTTAGAGAAGCTTGAGGAAAGGGGGTCTAGTGAGTGGAAAGGGAAGTGGTCTGGTCAGGTATTATGTAGCCAAAGAGTAGAACTATGAACCGATTCTCCCCCCCAAATGAGTCAATTCCTGAGTCAGTTCTATTACTGATGCCTTCTCTTCGAGAAGTCTTGTATCAAACCCCGCTCTCGGCGTTGATTTCATCCTTGAGAAGCTTTTCAGGGGTTGCAAGGTCTATTTCTCTTTCTTTCAGTTCTTCTGTGAACCTGTTTTTGGAGATGCGTTTTTATTTAACTTTTCTTTCGTTGTTTCTCCACTGCAAGACTTTACCTGCTTTTTCTCTGATAGGGGCCCCAACGGTCGGAAAGAAAGAGTGTATTTGGTTCCACTTTTTCCCCTGAATTTACTGTATCTGTTTCCAACTTATCGTAAAGTTTTTATATACAAGATTCCAATAGATTCTGTATGGGTCTGGAAGATGAGATAGTTCGGCAGAATCCTCAGTGGAGAGGTGAAAAGCTTTCCAGGGGAAGTATCTGTAGGGAAAAGGAGGAGGAGATCAGAGAGGAGTTAGATGAGGATATTGTGACCGCTATAACAGGGATGAGAAGGGTGGGGAAGACGACTTTGATGCAGAGGATTATAGATAGTTTAGAAGAGAGAGGTGAAAGAACATTCTACTATTCTTTCGATATAGACAAGGTTGAGGTAAGAGAACTATTGGAGACTTTCTTCCAGGAGATCGAGAACGAAAGCCCGGAACAAGCCGGTAGCGTGTACATCTTCCTGGACGAGGTGCAGAAAATCGAGGGCTGGAGCGACCATGTAAAGGCCTACCACGACCGTTACGAAAATCTGAAGTTTTTCGTGACCGGCTCTTCATCCGCAAATATCAGAAAAGGCGGTGGAGAAAGCCTGGTCGGAAGGATCAGCATCTACAGTTTAACGTCTTTCACATTCAGAGAGTTCCTGAGGTACCGCGGAATCAGTATACCGGAGAAAGACTTCGAAAAACTGGCTCTGCCTGAAAACTCGAACCGGATAAAAGCAAAGCTACCGGAGTATCTGGAGACAGGAGGCTTCCCTGAGCTGATGGATAAGGAAGAGACTGTAAGGAGGGAAAGGCTGAACGACATACTAGACCTGACGCTTTACAGGGATATTGTGGAGCTCTTTGGAGTAGGAAGACCAGAACTGCTCGAGGCAATATTCAAGTCGATAACTGAGACCAGCGGAAACACGGTAAACTACAATAAGCTCGGTAAAAACCTGGATGCGCAGTATAAAACAGTCAGAAAGTATGTTGATGCGCTGGAACAATCATTTCTGATAGAAAAAAGCCGGAGACTACAGAACAACAAGCTACAGGAATACAAGAAAAGGCCGAAAATCTATGCGGGAGAACACAGCTTCTGCTCACTTCAAGGAACAAAGAAAGGCCTGAAAGCAGAGACAGCAGCCTACAACCACCTCAAAACAAAAGGAGAAACAGGTTACTGGCGCAAAAAACAGGACGAAGTCGATATAATCCTCAAGCAAGGTGAGAATCTGAAGGCGTTTGAGGTCAAATACAGGAACCAGGAAGGAAAAACAGAGTTCAACAGCTTTAAAAAAGAGTGCCCGGAAGCGGAAACATTCCAGATAACCAAAAACACGCTGGACAGAGACAAAGACAAAATACCGCTCTGGCTACTACTTGTACATATCTAAAGAAACCGCTGCAGACCTCTGCAAGCCTAGATATTTATGTCAAATCCCGCTCTCAGCGCTTTTTTTTTGGGGAAAAAGATTAAATATAGGAGTTTTTCATCTTATTTTGTTTGTGATATCAATGGATTTTGATATCTCTAAGATGCTTTTGGTTTCAGCGATATTAGTGTTTCTATGCTCCAGTGCAGCTGCTTTTGCAGGCGGTGACGGCTCCTCTTCTGATCCCTATGAGATTTCTAACTGTACAGAACTCCAGGATATGCAGAACGATTTAGATGCTCATTATGAGTTGGTGGATGATGTTAACTGTTCTAATACTTCTAGTTGGAACGGTGGCTCCGGATTCAACCCTATAGGTAGTAGTGGCAGTCGGTTCTACGGTTCTTTGAATGGGCAAAACCACATCGTTGACCAGCTATATATTAACCGCGGCCACGACCATGTTGGGCTTATTGGATACACTCAGTATTGCGAGGTTAAAAATATCGGTTTGACGAATGTAGATATTACCGGCAAAGGTGATACAGGTGGTGCTTTGGGAGTGAATAATAGGGGCACTATTTCTAACATTTACACCACAGGCAATGTAGTCGGCGAACATCGGGTGGGTGGTTTGGTCGGAACCATCTACGGTAGTGGTGTTTATTCTAGTTTTTCTACGGGTAGTGTTTCCGGCGACTCTAGTGTGGGTGGTTTGGTCGGACAAAACAGCGGCAGTGTTTCTGATAGTTATGCGGTGGGTAGTTTGGTTGGATACAATGATGGAGGTAGTGTTGATGGTTCTGCTTTGTCTACTTCTGAGATGCAGGGTTCGGCTGCTGAAAGTAATATGAGTAGTTTGGATTTCACCAGTAAGTGGACTACAGTTTTATCTTCTGATTCTGATGCGACTTCGGATGGTTATCCGATTCTCCAGGGCTCGGATAGGCAGAGTCAGCTTGAGGCGCAGGGTATTTATACTGTACCGGATTCTTCTTCTCCTGTTTTTTCTGGTGTTTATGATGATTCTGGTGGGTCTGTGTTTGTAGGGGCGGTTGTTAATGTTTCTGTGTATTGGGAGGATTCTGTTTCTAATCTTTCGGAAGGATTTTTCAAGCATAATGGTTCGGGTTCTTGGTCTGTCTCGGATTCTGTTTCTTTTAACGGTACGAATGAGTCTTGGTATAATGTTTCTATTAATACTTCGGATCTTGGTGGTAGGACTTTGTGTTGGGTTCAGGAGGTGAATGATACGGTTGGGAATATGGATAGTTCGATGGATGTATCTGAGAATTGTTTTGATGTTAGGGAATATGGTTCTACTATTTCGATTTTGGGTGAGGAGCCTGTTGGTGGTTCTGTTGTGGACAGCGATACAGAAATTTCTGTTGAGGTCTTTGATAGTCAGGCTTCTACTTTAGATGTGTGGTTTTTTGATGGTTCTGGGGGTTTTTTGGGTTCTGATTTGGGTGTTGTGAATGGTTCTCGAGCTTCTTGGTTTTGGGATGGTTTGGAGGGTAATTCTTCCTATAGCTGGTTTGTGAATGTTTCGAATGGTAAAGGTAATTATACTTCTGAGGTTTTTGGTTTTGAGACTGGTTTGGGGGTTGAGTTGTCTTTTGAGGATGTTTCGGATCGTGAGTCTGGTTTTAATGTGTATAGTAATGCTTCGGGTTCTTGGGAGAGGGTTCATAGTTTTGAGTCTCAGAATGTTGGTGGTACTGGGCGGAGGTCTGTTAGTTTTATTGATGAGACTTTGTCTGAGGAGAAATATGCGTGTTATAGTGTTGCTGCGTTTAATGGGGCTGGTGAGTCTGGGCGGTCGCAGGAGGCGTGTTTGAGTCCTTAACTGTCTTTTGGTGGAAGAGATCAGAGTTTTTCTACGGTTCTAGCAGGTTAACCACGCCTTTAAAGTGTTTGTTGCTTTCCTCTCCTTCCTGCTCTTCTAGAGGCTTCATCGCGTCTATTGCTTTGTCCAGCTGTTTTATGTAGTCTCTTACTGACGGAGAGACGTCGTACTCCCACCGCTTGTCCTTTACGATTTTCTGTCTTATCTCTGTGGAGGAGAGTGTTATCTCCCATCCTTGTTCTCTCATTTTTTTGTATGGTTTTTCGACTTCTCTGGGCTGGTATATCACGCCTATGTCTATGCCTGAGGTTTTGTATAGCTGTTTTGCTGTTTCTGCTATGTTTTTCCATTTCTTTTCTCTTGTGAAGTAGGTGAAGCTTCCTCCCAGTCTTTTCAACGCGTCTTTCTGGAAGGGGTTGTCTGCTATGATAGGTTCTACTCGGTAGTTTTCTGTTTTGTAGTCTTTGAATGCGAGTTCTATCATTTTTTCTTTTTCTTCTCCTGTGAACGGGTTTTTGGGTGTTCTTTCGTGGTTGTCCTGTGTTATCACGTATACCTGGTCCGCGCCGTATTCCTCTGCGAAGTATTTTACCATTGAGCCGTGCTGGTTTCCGAACGGTGCGAATCTCCCTGAGGTTGCTATTATTTTTTCTGTCATTGGATGGAGTTTTGAATTGGAAATAATTAAAGTTTTAACTCCGTGAAGATAACACCTATCAGATGAACATTCTTGTTTTTTCTCTGTATTTTTCGTATTTTTCTTTACCTACTTCTTCTGCTACTTCTTTTTCTTCCTTTAGGGATAGTTTGTAGTAGGTGTAGACCAGTGCTGGAAACAAGGCTGTAGTTAACAGGGTTGGCCAGCCTATGAACCATCCTGCGGCGATTAGAATGATTCCTAGATACTGTGGATGCCTTGAGTGGCTGTATATTCCTGACCTAACAAATCCTTCTCTGTTGTAGATGGTGTACCATCCTAACGCGATTATTAACATTCCTATCAAGGTTATTCCCGCACCTACTAGCATCCAAAGATCCATTCCAAAGTTCTGACCTAGCAAGGAAAAGTTTAAAAGGTAGTTCGGTGGTGTGGGGTTGATGGGAGAAAGTGCGGTGGAGGATAGGTAGACTGTCAACGGAATACCGTACATCTCTATGAAGAGTGAGGCGATAAATGCTGCGTAGATTCCCATGGACTCCCAGCTAACCTTTCTACGGTAGTTGAGCGGGATTAGGAAGGCTAGGATAACTATCTTGAAGAAGATGGGAGTTCCTGAATCCAGTATAGATAAGCGTGTAGGGCATATTCCTGGGTCGGATACTACACGGGATTATACGAGGCTGGATGACTCTGATGCAAATAATAACTATGCGGAGGCATATGGAAAGGAGACTGAAAACGAGGTAAAGGATTTGCAGCCTTTGAAATGTACGGATTGTGGCTTGGTTAACCCAGGGTTTAGAGATCGATGTTTGGAATGTAATAGTCATTTGGATATTTCTGAGATTGAGGATGTGGATGAGAAGCGTGATGAGCTGCGTGAACTAGTTGAGGATGTGATTGAGGAGGAGGGATTGATGGATGACTTGTTAGAAAGGGTGGGGAATGCTTGAAAGCTGTGTTTGACAGGTATA
>JALIDQ010000020.1 GCA_022865275.1 Candidatus Nanohalarchaeota archaeon QJJ-9
AGCGGACAAGGACAAGACTGAGGTACTTAAAGAGAAGTTGAGAAGGGCTCTAGGAGTAAAGATAGAAGAGACACGCCAGGTCTATGAAGGAAAGGTCGAAGAAGTCGATATACAGCAGGGAAGTGGAGGAATGAACCCTATGCAGAGAAAGGCTGCCGAAGCCTCGGTAACCCTGTCTACAAAAGACGAATCAAAGACTCTTCGCTTAGGGAGAAACGTCGCGACATCCCTTCAGAACGAGGGAGTAAGGGAAGGCGACGTAGTAAGGATTGACTCGGATTCAGGAAAAGTCAACCGGCTAGGAAACGCAAGAGATGAATGGGAAGGTACAGCAGACGAGTCTGTAGCTGACCTTGTAGACGTTCCTACAGGAGAAGTTGAAAAGGAGAGAGACTTTACACATACCTTGACACTCCACCATATGGACCAGGCTAACGCCAGACGCGGCGGAGGCCTTATGTCAGCCTTTGGGATGGGAGAGTCAGGGATAAGCGAGGATATACGGAACGGAGTGGACAAGAAGGTCAAAGAGATGATTGAGCAGGACAAAGCCGAACTGGTGCCTGGTGTACTTTTCATCGACGAGGTCCATATGCTCGACATCGAAGCGATAAGCTTCCTTAACAGGGCGATGGAGAAGGAGTTCTCTCCTATCATAGTTCTTGCCTCAAACCGTGGGAAGTCTACTATACGGGGAACAGACATAGAAGCGCCCTACGGTCTTCCCCTAGACCTGCTCGACCGTCTTCTGATAATCAACACAGGCCAGTACGAGAAAAAAGACGTCGAGGAGATTGTGAAGATAAGAGCTGAAGAGGAGGAAGTAGAGCTCGGAGACGACGCGTTAGGTCTACTTTCGGAGATAGGACAGGAGACTTCTATGCGTTACGCTGTACAGCTGTTAGCGCCTGCAAGCAATATATCAGAGAAACTAGGCGAGGAAAAGGTCGAGGAAAAGCACGTGGAAGAGGCTAAGGAGCATTTCAGCGATTTAGAAAAATCCGCTGATCTGCTGCAGGAGTACGAGGACGATATGCTCTCCTAGCCCTCTTCTCTTTCTTCCTTTTCTTCTTCCAGGTCTTTTTCCATTTCCATGCTTTCCTGGTCGAACGTATCGACAAGTTCCTGCATCTCCTCCATCCCCTGCATAGCGTTCTGCATACCTTTCCTCATCTTTCTTCTTATGTAGTACAGCGCTGCTCCGAAGCCTAGTACGAAGCCGATGACCAGGCTGATTAGAATATTTAGTATTGACATCCTGTTTTCCCAGTCCACTTCCACGGTTTTAAGTCTGACCCAGGATAGAAAGTTGAAAAGGGAAGGAGGCAAGGCCGCCGACGAAACCACCCCTTAGTGCTCTTCTTCTCTGTGTTCTCTAAACTCCTGGAAGTCGTCGAACTCTTCGTCACACTCGGGGCATCTGATCTTATCTTCTTGAGCCATTTTGTACCCCCTTCTATCGCGTTGTTATATAGGGCTTGTTTAAAAATTTAATGGAATTTTGCGGTTAAAGACAGTATTAGCTCGCCTAAACAGCCTTGAAGACTTTCTTTAGGACTTTTCAGATCTGATAAACGCTTCTTATAGTAGGAAAGGTTTTGGGCAAGGACTGTCTTCTGGTGGTTCTGTCCCCCTGCATCAGAGTTAAAAGGTTTGGTTGTTAAACAGTCCGGCTATGCCCAGGAGACTAGAAATCGATAAGCAGGACTGGAACCGCTTAAAAGATGAATACAACCTTTCCGACAGCTTTATCGAAGAATTCGAGTCCCAATCAGGACAGGAGCACGAGATCTACTTCTTCGAGGAAAACAGAGAGATAATAGTTATCAATCCTGAAGAAAAGGTGCTCAAAAAGCTCGGCAGAGTTTCGCACCTCGAAGCCTCTTCAGGAGAGCTCTACAAGTTCAAGGTCTCCAGGATGGATGTCTGGAACTCTGACCTCGAGCTAGAAGAGCTTGAAAAATACTTTAAAGAAATACTAGGCGAGGAAAGGCCTAAATTCATTGAATGGGTAGAGAGAATATACAAAAGGCAGCAAGTGTTTTCTATAGAGAAAAAAGGCCATTATTACGTCCTCAAATCAACCTCAGAAGAGAGGATGAACTACGCAAGAAACATTGACGAGGTAGAGAACAACCTTGTAGCCGATCTCAACGGCAAAACGTCGAGGATAGCTCCGGGCTCGAACAGTCGAGCGAAGATAAAGGAGGCGCTTATAGACAAAGGCTACCCGGTACAGGACAACTACGAGTTCAAAGAAGTCGAGGAATCGATAGGCGCGGAGTTGGAATGTGAGCTAAGGCCTTACCAGAAAAACATGCTTGAAAAAGCATGGAAAAAGAAGGCATGCGTTCTAGCAAATCCTTCCGGTTCAGGGAAGACTGTTACAGCTATAGGAATGGTCGCTAAAGTGGATTCTCCCACCCTAATCCTAGTTCCACAACGCTCGCTTATTCCTCAGTGGAAGGAGGAGCTTCAGGACAAGCTTTCGATTGATGAATCTCAGATAGGAGAGTATCACGGGGATAAGAAGGAAATTGGCGATATAACCTTAGCCACATACCATATCGCGTCCAGTAAAACCTCTATTTTCAGGAAGGAATGGGGTTTAATCGTATTTGACGAATGTCTTTCCGGTGACACTGTAATAGAGACAAAAGAAGGTAAAAAAACATTTAACGAGCTTGACAAAGATCTTGACCTCGAGAAAGGCTGGAACCGGGATGTTGAGCTTGAGGTCAGGACGTTTGATGGAGGCTATGAATGGGACGCGGTGAAGGGCATATACAAGACAGAGGCTCCTATAGAGAGCATCGAGACGAATACAGGAAAGGTTTTGAAAGCTACACCGAACCATACCCACCTGGTCTTCGATCCTAAGACATTTGAGATAGAGGAGGTAAAAGAGGTCAGTGAAGGAGACTTCCTGATCCAGCCGCTGGAGCATCTTTCGGAAGAACCTGGTGAGGACGAACACCCTAAAGCAGAGCTTATGGGATGGTTCCTAGGAGACGGCCATATGAACGATTCCGGAGCAGCAAAGTTCTCCTTTGCAAGGAACGCCGAGGAGCAGGTAGGTATTCTTAAAGACCTATGTGATGAGATAGGAGCGGACTACTCGGTTTACGACAATAGCAGAGGTGACCTTACGATTTATATCAAAGACTTTCAGGATAGGTTGTTATGCGAGGACTTTCCTTCTGATAAGACCCACAGCGTAGAGGTACCAGAAGAGTTCTATACAGCTAGCAAAGAGAGAATAGGAGCCCTCCTCCGCGGATTGTTTGACGCTGAGGGATCGGTAGGAGGGAAAAAGAGGGTGGAGTTCGATACTACTTCTCATAAGCTTGCAAAGGATGTTGACCTGCTTCTTCAGAAGCTAGGTATTATGACAAGACAGTTCAAAATCGAAAAAGATGGTAGAATAAACGACGTCTACCGGCTCTATATTCCCTCCTACTACAACGATCTCTTCGAAAAATGGGTCGGTTTCAGGATGGAACACAAGGAGAAGAGGGTAGAAAAAGGCGGCAACCCTGCTACCGCTATACCTGCTTCAGATTTCCTTTCCAAGCTCAAGTCAGAACTAAGCCTGACCGAGTATCAGCTTGCTGATATGATGAAGATGTCTCGCGGTAATGTAAACAGCGTGCTACGAGACCGCTACAGGTTAGGTCAGGAAGAGCTAAAGAAGCTAGCTAAAGGTCTTGAAAAAATGTTTCTGAGAGACGAGAGAGAGTCTTCCCGTAAACCGGAAGAACTCCGCGAAGAGTACAACATCACCTACCGGGAACTCTCTGAAAACACCGACTTCGGAACTGCAGCAGTCTTTAGAAAATGGAAGGATAAAGAGGAAGAAGCCTTATCTTCTCTCAAAGAGATAGTAGAAGAACGCAGAGACAGGGCTGAAAAGTTTGTAGAAAAAATCAAAGAGGTCAAAGACCTTAACCTGCTTGAAGTTCAGGATATAGAGGAAAAAGAGGAACAGACTGTATATGACTTAGAGACCGATACGCATACCTTCCTGGCTGACGGTTTCCTAACCCATAACTGTCACCATATTCCCGCTTCGATATTCCGTAAAACAGCTGACTTACAGTCCACGCGAAGGATAGGCCTTTCAGCTACTCCTGTAAGGGAGGACTCTAAGGAGAAAGAGATATTTACTCTGATAGGGCCTGAAATAGGTGGTGACTGGGGTTTCTTCTTCAAAGGAGGCCATGTACTGAGGCCTGAGGTAGAGATACAGTTCGTTCCCTGGTCTTCAGAGGGCTATAGAAGAAAGTACGAGAAGGCTGAAGGGATAAAAAAACATATCGTAGCTTCGAAAAACCCGAGAAAAATGGAAAGGCTTGAAGACCTCCTGGAAGAGCACAGCGACGAGAAGGCTATAATCTTCTGCGACTGGATAGAGCAAGCAAACCGGGTCTCTAATAGTTGCGAGTTTCCATGCATGACCGGTGAAACCGACCACGACAGGAGAGAAGAGCTACTGGAAAAGTTCAGAGAAGGAGAGCTTGACAGGCTAGCTGTCTCCCGTGTAGGGGATGAGGGTATAGACGTTCCGGATGCGGACCTATGTATCGTAATGTCCGGTCAAGGAGGTTCCAGGAGACAGGCTACACAGAGAGCTGGTAGGGTTATGCGTCCGCAAGGAAACTCTAAAGTCTACTTCATCGCTACAAAGGGAAGTGTGGAAGAGGACTATGTTAGACGGCAGATGGAGCTTATGAAGGAGAAGGGTATCGAGGTTACAGTAGAAGACTTTGCGGACTAAAAAGGTATAAGTAAGGAAGAACAACTTTTTTCTGAGGTAATCATAATGTCAAAAGAAAAATCTGAGATGCAGGAGCTTGAGGAAGAGCTTTCTTTCGAGTCAAAGTCCGCCTGGCTTGAAGATATAGACGAGGAAGAAGTGAAAGAATTTGCTGAAGATTATAAAGAGTTTTTATCCAGCGCTAAAACTGAAAGAGAAGCTGTTGAGGCTATAAGAGCGGAGGCTGATGACGAAGGATTTGTTTCTATAGAAGACCTAGACAGCTTTGAGGAAGGGAAGAAAGTATACGCGGTAAACAGGGAGAAAGGTATAATCCTTGCTAAGTTAGGTGAAGGTCTCGAAGAAGGAGCGAAGATTACTATCTCTCATATAGACTCGCCTAGGCTGGACCTCAAGCAGAAGCCTCTCTACGAGGATTCGGATGTAGCTGTGATGGACACGCATTATTATGGCGGTATAAAGAACTACCACTGGGTGAACGTTCCTCTGGCTTTGCACGGCGTGGTTATAGACGGGGAAGGAGATAAGCACGAGATAACGATAGGAGAAGAGGAAGACGATCCGTTGTTCGTTGTTCCAGACCTGTTGCCTCACCTTGGAAAGGAGCAGCTCAAGAAGGAGCTTAAAGAGGCGATAGAAGGAGAGGAGCTTAACATAGTAGTAGGAAACATACCTGTGGACGATGAGGATGTGGAGGAAAGGGTAAAGCTCCAGGTTCTTAAATACTTGGACGAGGAGTACGACTTGGGCGAAGAAGACCTAGTATCCGCGGAGTTCGAAGCAGTTCCAGCAATTGATGCGAGAGACTTAGGGTTTGACCGTTCTATGGTTGCTTCCTACGGCCAGGACGATCGCGGACCGTCTTTTGCCGCGTTAGAAGGTATTTTGGATTCTGAACCGGATAAGACTGCTATAGCCTGCTTTTACGACAAGGAAGAGATCGGAAGCGAGGGCAATACTTCGGCGCAAGGAAAGTTCGTCGAGAAGTTTGTAACCGAGCTCCTTGGGTTGGAAGGAGTGGATGAACGTTACTCCACGATGAACCACGTATTCGATTCTTCTGAAGTACTCTCTGCTGATGTCTCCGCAGCGGTGAATCCCACTTTCAAGGACGTGCACGACCAGAAGAACGCTATTAACCTTGGCCAGGGAGTGGCTTTGGTCAAGTTTACAGGAAGCGGTGGAAAGTATTCTGCGAACGATGCAAACGCGGAGTTTGTAGGAAAGGTAAGGCGAGTGTTTAATGAGGAAGATATTCCTTGGCAGCCTGTAGAGCTTGGGAAGGTCGATAAAGGCGGAGGAGGAACCTTGGCAAAGTTCTTCGCTAGAAGAGGAGCGGAAGTCGTTGATGTAGGATTTGGACTGTTAAGCATGCATTCTCCCTACGAGATCTCGTCCAAGGTAGATGTGTATTCGACCTTTAAAGGGTTTAGAGGCTTCTTCGAGTCCTCATAGCCTCTGGACTCTTACCTGCCCTTTTCCTATTTTCCTCTTTAACCACCCAAGAACTATTTTTCTTACAACAGGCCTTGTGAACGGTATGAGGGTTATAAGACCTAATAAATCGGTTATAAGCCCTGGAGCTACGAGTAAAAAAGCTCCAACAACTATCAGCCCGCGGTCAACTATCTCTCTGTCAGGTATATAGCCTTCTACCATCGCTTCTTCCATCTTTTCCAGATTGGACCAGGACTGTGTCTTGTATAGGACAGTACCTAGAAAACCTGTCGCTACTATTATACCTATAGCAGGATTCAGCCCTACAGCCTGCCCAAGCTTTACAAGCAGAAGGATTTCGGCTGTAGGAAGCAGTACTAGTAATAGTAGAAGTTCTGTTATCATAGAGAAAACCTTCTGGCCGAGATTTTAAAGAAGTTGGGAGTCTTGGATTGGGATATAACACTGTTATACTCGGAGTCAGTTTGATAAATCCGCGGTCAGAAAACCTTTACGATGATTGATAGGAGAGACCTTGTCGGCCTTGTTTTGGTAGCTGTTTCCATCTATCTGCTTATGCCTTTGATGGATTCTCTTGTTTTAGGGGCTGTTACTGCGTTTATCCTGGCTTCTCTTCTGGATAGGGCGGAGGTTTATATGGATAGGCGTGTTGCTGAGGTTGTTTTTATGGTTGTTTTTGTGTCTGCTGTTTCTGGTGGTCTTTATCATGTTGTTAGTAATGCGGGTATGGTTTCTTCTCAGGTTTCTGAGCTTTCTGCTGTTGTGACGGGAAATTTTGAGTCTTTTATTGGTTCTTATGATGTTCCGATCTCTTCTGTGTTTGTGACCCGGATTGTTTCGGGTTTTAGGTCTTATGTTAATTCGTCTATTATCTCGATGGCTTCGGGTGTTCCTGTTCTGGTTTTTGAGTTGCTTGTCTATTTTGCGACTACTTTCTATCTCTATAGGGAGAGGGAGAAGGTCGGTTCTTCGGTGGATAGGATGATTGATTACCTGCCTGAGGGGGAGGCTGAGAAGGTGCGGTTTATGAGGGATGATATTGTGGATCTTGTGAGGAATATTTTTGCTACTTATGGTATTTTTGGTGTTGTGATGGGGGTGATAGGAGGTGTAGGTCTTTATCTTGTGGGTTTGGTTGTAAGGGGTGAGCCTATAGCTTTTGCATGGGCATGGGGTGTTTTTATCGGTTTAACGGCTTTTGTTGAGGGTATTGGTTCTATTGTTCTGCTTGGACCGCTGATGTTGTACTATTTTGTTGCTGGCGAGGTCTGGATGGCTGTTGGAGTGTTTGTTTTCTGGGTTGCTTTTCTTAAGGTGCTTCCTGAGTCTTTTGTTTTGCCTTATATCGGGAAGAGCCGTATGGAGGCGAGCTATATTTCTGTGTTTCTTGGCTTTACTGCTGGTGTTCTTGTGTTTGGTGTTAGCGGTATAGTTCTTGGGCCTGTCTTTATAATCGGTGTGAAGCGTATCGTTCTTTCGTATTTTGAGGAGCTGGATTAGTTCCGAAAAGGTATTAAGTATGGATTTCTAAGTTTTGGATGTGGATAAAAGGTGAACTGGTTTTTTTCGATCACTTCGCTTGTTGGCGGGATTTTGGCTGGTTTTGGAGGTGTGTTTGTCTTTCTCTATGCTAGAGAGTTTTTTGCTGGGTCTTTGGATTTTGAGTGGTATTCTGTGGCTGTGGGTTTAATTCTTTTTGCTCTTTCCCAGTCTTTGCTGTTTTTTGATGCCTATACTAGGTTTTACGCGGCTTTTGTGGCTTTTTCTTCTTTTCTGGTCCTTATAGGGTTTTTTCAGGCTTATAACCGTTCTGCGGGTGGTGTGGTATGATTGGGATGCTGTATTTTGTTTCGGCTGGATGTTTTGTTTTGTCGTCTGGCTTGGCGTATTTTTTCTATAGGGATTTTTTTGCGGCGGATAAGCACCCGATTGAGTGGGTTTCGCTTTATACGGGTTTGTTTGCCTTTGCTGCAGGTTTTGTTGTGAGGGGCCTGGCTTTTATGGGTTATTTGAGCTCTTTTATGATGGTTAATAGTCTTTTGATGCTTTTGGGCGGTTGTTTGACTCTGTTTTCTGGTTACCGTCTGTGGAGGAAGTTCAAGCTTTAAGTCTTTTGCTGAGCAGGTTTTTCTTATGAGGGAGGAAGAGATTGCAAGGGAGCGGATGGATCTGCTTTTTGAGGAGGCTAAGGAGGCGGCTCCTGAGGACCAGGATCTGGCTGACAGGTATGTTAGTCTGGCTAGGAGGATTGGTATGAGCTATAATATCTCTCTTCCTAAGGAGTTTAGTAGAAGGATCTGTTCTGAGTGTGGAAGTTTTCTTGTACCTGGGGAGAACTGTAGGGTGAGGCTTGATTCGGATGGTTCTAAGAAGGTTGTTACCTGTGGTTCATGCGGAAATGTTGAACGTTTTCCTTATGAGGATTAGATGCAGGTGAGGAGGCTTAGTCCCAGCCCTAGCATTGCTCCTCCGAAGATTGTTGGTATTGCGGGATAGAATTTGTCTTTTTCTCCTTTCTGGAGTAGTACTGCGAGTCCGAAGGCTGAGCCTAATGAGGTCATAAGTCCTGAGAGGATTCCTAGGCTGTAGGTTGCTGCTACCGCGACTGTCATGGGTATGATTATGTCTCCTCCACCGAGGACTCCTATCTGTACTTTTTCACCTTTTCCTTCTCTGTTTAGTTTTGCTGTCTTGACTTGCTTGTCTCCTTTGGGGTAGACCATTCCCATGAATGAGCCTGTTTCTATTCCTTTTTCTGCGAGGGAGACCATGTGTTTGGTTATGAAGACTGAGAGGAAGTCGTATGCTGTGAGGATTGTTCCGAGTATTAGTGCGGTTTTGAACCCTATCATTGTTCCGAATAGAACTCCTGCTCCTGCGTATGAGAACGAGTCTATGAGGTTTTTGGTCCATAGGTCTGGGATGAATGTTCTGACTACGAATAAAGCTATGGTAACTCCGAGGACTAGGAATAAGGGTAGGAAGAAGCTTAGGAAGATGAATGTTGTTAGGAGTATGACTGTGTTGAACCAGAGTTTTGCTATTTTTGTTAGGTCTAGTTTGTAGAGTCCTAGTAATGCTGCGGTCGCAACGAGTATTGCGAGGAATATATGCGGTCCTGATAGGCCTGAGGTCTGTGCAACGGTTTCTGGAGTAACTGATGCGATGCTTTGGAATCTTAGCGCGGCTGTGAGTCCTAGTATATGTGAGAAGAGGAATAGGAGGATTAGTCGGGGTTCTAGTTCTGGCATGTTGGGTTTTTGTCTGGGAGGTTTTTTACTCTTTTCTACGGTTTTAAGTTTTTGCGATAAAGTTTTTTTCTATGCGGTTTATAGCCCAATTTTCAAAACAACATGATGAACTTCCTCTTGCGGAGCTTGGGTCTGTGCTTGGTTCGGAGCAGTCTGATTTTTGTTTTGTGGAGTCTCTGGGTTCTGGTGTTGTCTTTGAGTCTGGAATGGTTGACTTTTCCCGACTTGCTTTTACTAGGGAGGTCTCTGAACTGGTTTCTAGGGCGGATTTAGGCGGTCTTGGAGCTTTAGGCTCTGATGTTCCTTCTTTTGAGGGAAGCTTTGCTGTACGCTGTAAGGTTTTGGACGGGAAGGATTACGATACTGGAGGGCTTGAGTCGAGGATTGGAGAGGTTGTTGAGGACGCTTCTGGAAACGGGGTTGATCTGGATTCTCCTGATGAGGTTTTTTACGCGTATGTCTACCAGGGGGAGGTTTTTCTTGGTAGGAGGGTTTGGGAGAGGGGTTCTTTCGAGGATAGGCGGTCGCATCTGAGGCCTTTTTCTTCTCCTGTTTCGATGCATCCTAAGCTTGCCCGGGCCTTGGTAAACCTTTCTGGAGCTGAACCAGGTTCAACGATTCTTGACCCGATGTGCGGTACTGGCGGGATTCTTATCGAAGCGGGTCTTGTAGGCTTTAAACCTTACGGCCTTGATATCGAGGAGGAGATGGTTGAAGGAGCAAGGGAAAACCTGGAGCATTACGGAGTCTCTGCGGAGCTGAGGCGGGGAGATGTGAGGAACGCTTCTGATTTTTTTGATAGGAGGTTTGACGCGGTTGTATGCGACCTCCCGTACGGTCGAGCTTCTAGAACTGAGGGGGAGAAGGACGAGCTTATCCAGGCTTTTCTCCGGGAAGCAAGGAAACTTTCCTGCGGCAGGATAGTCTTCATGTCCGACCGAGAAAAAATACGGGACTTAGAACCTGAGTTCGAGATATACGTGCATAGCAGCCTTACCCGCTACATCTATGTGTTGGATGGGTAAGTGGTTTTTGTTTTCAAAAAGTTGAAAGTTTTCTCAAGGGATTAAAGGGCTTGCTAGAGCTATCTGTTTGTACAGTTTCTTTTGGTTGCTGTTTTCCTACTGGGGTTAAGGCTGTAGCGTCTTTGGGATGGTTTAGCTTTCAGGAGTCGATTTCAAACTCTCGGGCAACCTTCTATAACTTCTTTTCTTTGGTTTCTTTGACTTTTTTGCCTTCTATTTCTACGTTACTATTTTCTTCAAGGCTATTTAATGCTTTTTCAAGCTTTTCTTGAGACATTCCGGTATTTTTCTTCAGTTTATCAATATTCGTTTCTCCATTTAGTTTGGTCAGTATTTCGAGCTGATTGTAGATGCTTGTAATCCTATCTTCTAGTATGTCGGATAAAGGGGTTGTGGTTTTATGTTTTTTCTGTAGTTTGTTGAGAGATTCTCCAATATGGGTAATGAAGAGTTCCTCGTCGAGAAGATTGGCCTGTGTCTCTATCTCTTCTGCTATTGTTTGAAAGTCAAGCCCGGACTGGATCAATGTGTTCATATCCTCTATGTCGGTTGTTCTTCCTGCAACGCTTTTGAAGAGGAAGATATCTTCCGGTGAGGTTATTTCAATCTGGAGCTTGTCTTTTGTTCTGAGTGCCTTGCTTCTGTTCTGCATTGAGTCTGAAAAGATAAGTTTGTCCACGACCTGTTGATTAAATATATCGAATCTACAACCTTCTTCGTTTTCAAGTATTTTCTTTGCACCCAGTTCTTTGTATTCTGGCTCCATTTCTTCAATATCGGAGTAGTTGGATTTTTTTAGAGTCTTTATCAGTGACTGGAAGTCTTGATTATTGATTACTACTATGTCTATGTCTTTAGTAGCGTCTTTCATGCCCTGTAAGGCCATGGCTCCACCGCCGATCAGATAAACTGTTATGTCTTCCTTCAACTCCGCACCGACTCTACCCAACTCTTTCTCTATGTATTCCTGGTCTAATTTCTTTCTCATAGTCTAACACCGTACTCTTCAGCTATTTTCTCCAGTTCTTTCCATTCTGGCTGTTCGGGATTTTTTTCTTTACCTTTGTTTTTCAAGTAACTGAGCAATGATTTGACTGTCTTGATGATTCTGTATTTCTCAGCTTCTTTGATTAGTTTCCTCCTGTCCAGGCTTTCCTTGCTTATCAGGATCATACAGTAGCTCTGGTGTCTTGTTCCTTTGTCTATCAATAACATATGACATATGAGTTCTTGAGGTGTAATCTCTTCCGCTTTTTCTGTGTAAAAGTAATGGTTCTTTCCTTTGGTGAGAAGGGGTATTCCGAAGTTTTCGAAGAGACCGGGTCCTGTGAGATGGAAGTTTTCCTCTTTGATCTCTTCCTTGCTCTGGACTAGGAACTCGTTGAGTGATTCCCAGATTGTCGTGTATTCTTTGTCGGCTCTGTTCATATGGAGGTGGTGAACGTACTCTTCAGCAAAGTCGTTGAGTTCCTTGAACTCTTCTTTGAGGATGTATTCCGAATTTTTCTTTCTAACCATGCCTCTTTGGAGTAGTTTTCTTACTGTTCTGTAGATAGTGGTTCTGTGGATTCCTGTCTCATCTGCTATTTCCGAGACTTTTCTTCTTCGGCCCAGGTAGTAGAGGACTGGTATTGTCTTTCCTTTGAGTAGTTCGGAAAAGTCAATATGTGTGTGTTTTTCCGTTGTCTTCTGGTATATCTCCGCTGATTTACTTTTCTCCAGTCTGGCTTTCTTTCTCCTTTTTCTTTCTGTCTTTACAAGCTTCTTGTCTTCGAGCTTTCCTACAACTCTGGAAACGTGTCCTTTGTCGCTTCCTAGAGCCTTGGCTATATCCACTATGGATTTTCCTTTACTGATTTCTAGTATCTCAAGGATCTTGAGCTCGGTTTCTGTCAATTCATACATATGTATCAATATTAACAACTTATATATAAAAAAGTTGTGTATATTGAGACAAATCAGGTGCCAGGAAGATAAACCAGAACTTCTTTTAATCCTATTTCTTTCGGGGAAAAAGCTTTGAATTATATGTTGGTGTAACTATGGTTTTACCTTTGTTTACGGTTTTTTAACACGCTATTCTTAGGTGTGGACGAGTTTTTACAGATAAAAGAAGAGTTCGACAGAAACCATGGAAAGAAAGCGGTGGACGTGATAGAAGAAGCAGGACTACTGGAAGAATTCAACAAAGCAGGAGACGAAGAGTTACCGGAAGAAAAAATAGGAGAAGCGGTTGAAGTATTGGAAGAGTATTGAGGAGTTTTAAGTATGGAATACGTCCTCGCCAGATGATACCATGGAGGAAAGATCCAACAAGTTTTAATTAGTAATCAATTTTCTGACTTCTTAGACCCTATCCCACTTCACAAGCTTCCGAAGAGCCTGCCGAACCGTATGCAACGGAATCCCCTCATCCAAACCCTCATATATATCACGGCTATAACAAACACCGTTCTCACATATATAACTTTCAACCGCGTTTTGAATACTACTCATCTAGAATCACCGCCTTCTTAATCTCTCTACCAGGTCTATCATCTACAAAGTTTTCAGCTCTCTTCCTAGAACGAAAAGCATGGTAAGGATTCCCATAGATGTACTCAATATACAGCTTCTCTACATCCTTCTTACTTCTACTACTGCCATTACTGTATTTAGCTTTCTCCATCTCAGAAAAATCAGTCATTCCTCTACCACATCCATCTTAAGCTTATACAACGGTTTTCTACAGTCATAGCCAACTACCTCAACTCTATCCCAATTATGCCGCAAATGCCTGATCTTCTTGTTACAAGTTGTTTTTGAAATATCTCTGTCGATGTTTTCACGGATTTCTTTACTGCTGGCTGGACTGTTTTCAGCAAGATATTCTTCAATCTGCTTAGTTGTTGAACCCATTTTTCTTTTCCACCTCTCCTAATACTATTTTTTTACAGCTGCTGGTTTAAATATTTTTCTTAACCTCTTCAGGTACTTTTTCGACTTTGAATTTGCCGGGTATACGCCCGTTTTCTCCTTTCAACGGCTTGATAAAGCCCTGATATT
>JALIDQ010000021.1 GCA_022865275.1 Candidatus Nanohalarchaeota archaeon QJJ-9
GCCTCCACCGCGTCTGGCGTTAGCCTGGTCCATATGGTGGAGTGTCAAGGTATGTGTAAAGTCTCGTTCCTTTTCCACTTCGCCTGTAGGAACGTCTACAAGGTCAGCTACAGACTCGTCTGCTGTACCTTCCCATTCATCTCTTGCGTTTCCTAGCCGGTTGACTTTTCCTGAATCCGAGTCAATCCTTACTACATCGCCTTCCCTTACTCCCTCGTTCTGGAGGGATGTCGCGACGTTTCTCCCTAAGCGAAGAGTCTTTGATTCGTCTTTTGTAGACAGGGTTATCGAGGCTTCTACAGCCTTTCTCTGCATAGGGTTCATTCCTCCAGCTCCCTGCTGTATATCGACTTCTTCGACCTTTCCTTCATAGACCTGGCGGGTTTCTTCTATCTTTACTCCTAGAGCCCTTCTCAACTTCTCTTTAAGTACCTCAGTCTTGTCCTTGTCCGCTGAGAAGATTTCCGAACCGGTGAGCTGTACAAAAGGGATGTCCTGGCCAAGTTCTTCTGCCATCCCTACAGCTATAGCGGTTTTTCCTGTTCCTGGAGGTCCTGCAAGAAGCATCGCTCTCCCAGCCAGTTTGCCTTTCTTTGCTAGGTCGACTACGTGTCCTGCAGCTTCTCTTGCTTTTTCCTGACCGACCATCCCATCAGCAGATTTCTCAGCTTCTACTTCTTTGTTTAGACCTAAGCCGTGTATGTGTGAATGTGAGCCTACGCGTTCAAAGTCTTCCTGGACGTCTACTTCTTCTATCTCTACCATAGAACCACCGGTTTTTGTTCGTGTGAAGAAAAATTTTTAACTCTTATCCAAGCCTGCGGAAAACTTCCTTCCATACCACCACCGCTCCTGCAGTATATAGAGCCAGAGCGAACACCGACGAATAAATAGGGGAAGAAACTATAGAGATCGAAAGAATCAGTAGAGGTACAAAGAGCAGAGAGCTGTAGAAGACAAACTTTACAAGCTTTCCTGAGTCGAAAAGCATTGTATTAGGTTTCATGCCTGTTAAAGTTACTGCTACAGCCAGTATATACGAGGAAGAGACCAATCCCGCAACTATTCCGTGGAAAAGTCCTAGAAGTGAGGAGTTAAGTAGGATAAACGCAGCGGTTTCTACTAAAAGGATTATAGGAACCACGAGGATGTAGAAACTTCTTACCTTGGAGCGGAGAAGCTCTTCTTCTGTCAGAGGTAGGAAAAGATAGTCTTCCTTCGAGTCGAAACGGTTCAGCCAGTTGTAGACAGATAGCGAAGCCATACCTAGCAGGATTCCTAAAACCATAACAGGAGTCCTTAGGAAGAGGTTAAACACCGGAAACAGCTCAAGCATGAAGTAGAAGACCGCGAAAAGCATCCCGAAGGAGAAGATTACTTTGAAAAACCCTCCACTGCTCCTCTGCAGGTCTACAAGGTTTTTAGCCTCGATTATGCCTGCTTTTTTAAGCTTCTGGTAAATATCGGCTCTTTTCTTAGGTCTTGTGTGCTTCTCGTACCCGAAAAACACTGAACAGAACCAGAACAGGAGTAAAGGAACTACCAAAGCAAAGGAAAAAAGCTCTATAGACGGTCTAAGATAAAATAGAAAGGCGATGTTAAGGTTCAACAGGCTGAAGGGCGTGTAAAAAGCGGATAAACCTATAAAAACTACCAATAACCCAAATACTAGCTTAGAAAGGCGTGAATAGGCTACTGATATAATAAAAGTTATAGATATCCCTAAAAGAAAGGCTAGAGTGTAGGATACAAGAGACAAGAGGAAAGCAGCCGGACTAGGAGAGAAAGCCAGAAAGCCCAGGTTTAGTGGTAGTATAAAGAAGGCGAAGTAGTAGATTATATCTTTTACAAGGAAAGTCAGAAGAATCCTCACCTTCCCTACCGGAAGAGTTCTCGAGGAGAAGATAAGAAGGTTCATCTCTCCTAGAACGTTCTTTATGCCGCTTCTGCTAACGAATCCTATCCCTCCGACGTTAAGACCAAAAAACAGGACTAAAAAATGCATTCCTAATTGTATATCGTAAATAGAAAACCTTAGAAAGTTCATAAAGTAAAATACCAGGAAAGAAACTATGAAAATCACAGCAGGAAATAAAGCGAACCTTTTGCTGCCGAAGACCTCGGAATGCATCCGCCATTCCTCTTTAAGCATTTCTCTAAGAACTATCGGTATCTACCTCCTCTAGAAAGGCGTGGGTAAGGTCTCCTTCTATCTCGTCGATAGGAGAGGTTTTGACAAGCCTACCTTCCTTAAGGATTCCTACCCTGGTACAGACCTCTTCTGCAAGAGACATGACATGTGTGGAAAGGAATAAGGTTTTCCCTTCGCTATGATACTCTTTAAAGTAACTCTTGACCTTTTCCTGTATTACGGGGTCCAGGTTTATAAGAGGCTCGTCTATGAAGACTAGTTCAGGCTCATGGATAAACGCCTGAGTTATCATGACCTTCTGCTTCTCTCCTTTCGAAAGGTCTTTGTTCATCTTGTCCAGACTGTCTTTGAATTCTAGTCGGTCCGACCACTCGGACACCTTTTCCTCTAATCCCTCTATTTTACGGATATTCCCAACGAATTCGAAGTATTCTCTTGGGGTTAGGAAGGAAGGTGGGTCTTCTCTTTCTGGAAGTATCCCTACTTTTCCACG
Organism: Candidatus Nanohalarchaeota archaeon QJJ-9; assembly: GCA_022865275.1. Taxonomy (GTDB): domain Archaea; phylum Nanohalarchaeota; class Nanosalinia; order Nanosalinales; family Nanoanaerosalinaceae; genus JALIDQ01. The sequence continues at coordinate 2,646 of JALIDQ010000021.1, forward strand.
GACTTTCTTGGGCTTTCTTGTAGGATCGGTACCTAACACGCGTGCCTTGCCCCTGTCCGGCTGTATCTGTCCTGTGAGGATGTTTATGGTAGTAGTCTTCCCTGCTCCGTTCGGCCCTATAAAACCGAAGAGTTTGCCTTTCTCCACTGTGAGATTAAGCTGGTCCAGGGCTCTGACTTCGCCGAAGCTTTTTTCGAGGTTTTCTGTATTTACTGCTTGCATCTGTTGTTAAGATTATTGTTCTCCAGGTTTTTACAGTTTACCGAAGAGAGAAAAAAGAGAGGGAAAGGGATTGAAAAACGAGTGTAAAACTGTCTTGCCTCTCCCTCTCAAGATTGAACAAGACTACAGGAAACCGTATCCATGGGCTTCCTCTATCTCGAAATGCTTGATCAGGTCTTCTGTTGTCTTAGCCGCTTTCTGGCTCACTTTCTCGTGGTATTTCTGGACTAGATCTCGTGCTTTCCTGTCTATTCCTGGCCAATCCTTAAGGTCTAGTTCCCTGAAATACTCCCGCCACTTTTTCTCATCCGGTTCCTTTGCTAGATCTTTAAGCGACTGTCCTCTATAGAAGTCCTTCCAATCGATCGAATACTCACTCAGTTCTACCACCTCCTTTGAGGAGGTTGTATAGTTTATGTGACTCGTTCTTTATTAAACAGGCTGTTTACAAATGTTATCTCAGGCTCTATACACAACTTATTAACTGATTTCAGGGGGCTAGCTTGAGTAGAATACCTTGACTGAGAGGGTAGAAGCGGATAGCCCGCCTATGAAAAGATTGACCCAGTAGGAGAACAAACGGAACAGTAGGACTGATGCAGCTGCAACTGGAGGCGAAACGCCTCCTAAAGCGACTAGAAATGAGATAAGGGCGAATTCAACCCCCCCAACCCCACCAGGTAGCGGAAGGTAGTTCGCAAGCATTGATGCGGGAAGTATCAAGATGAGGGGGATGAATGAGATTTCTGAACCGAGCGAACGTAGCAGGAAGAAAACTGCGGCTATACCTGAAAACCCTGCGATATGGGAGAAGAATAGGGCTATTGAGACTTCTTTTTTACGCGTCAATAACCCTTCCATCACTAGGTAGAATCTTTCTCCTTTCTCCTCCATCCAGTCCTGGTCCCAGTGTTCTACAATGCTTAAGAATCCAGCTGTCTCCTCCCCAATATCTTCAAGCTTAGAACCTGTCCAGCCTAGAAACCCGATTACCGCATCCTTTCTGTACCAGAGGAGGGATAGGAAGATTGATAGGGCTATTATAGCTGATAGAACTCCTAAAAAAACTGTATCCATCCCTTCAGAGATTCCAAAGTATATGGTGTAGGTGAAAAGTCCTAGGACTGAGATGGTAAAGAACTGGAACGCGTTTACTACGTCTGCAGCTACTGCGGCTCCAAATGCTTTATCGAGAGGTATACCCGACCTTTTGTGTAGTACATAGGCGATAAAAGGCTCTCCTCCGAACTGGCCGAGAGGTGTTATCGAGTTTGCGAAATGCGCCGCATAGAATGTTTTTATTCCTTGGATAAAGCTTAGTCCTGTTGTTTCCCTTACTGTAAACCACCAGGCAATTCCGAACATGAATACTATAAGAAGGGAGAAGAACGCTCCTGGAACCATAAGACCTATATCGACCCTATAAAGGGTGGATAAAAGCCTTTCCCAGCCTACGGAGTATATAAAAACTGCGATTATCGCAAGTCCTGCTATAAAACCTGCGGCTGTTTTTAATTTTCTCCTCATTTTTAGACCTCTATAGTGCTATAAAGATTAGTGAGATGTAGTAAAGTAGGAGGGAGATAGGTACAAGCCTTCCCATAACATTAAGTGTGGCGATAAGTCTTCCATAGTTTCCTCCGAGGATATTTACGTTCTCTAGTTTTTCTTCTGATATACCTGCTTCTGCAGATTCTAAATTCTCTTCTGATTCCCTAACCGATTCGATTATCTCCTCCTTCTCTGCTGGAGGAGGGTTCGCTATGAGGGATAGCTGTTGGTGCGTGTCTGTGGTTAGAAGCAGGTTCTCGTCAAACTCGAGCTCTTTTTCTACCTCTTTAAGGACCGGAGGCTTTCCATTGGCGTTCATTACTATTTGAACGGTTTTTTGGTCTCCTAACTCCTCTACAAGGATGGAATAGCCTTTCTGGATTTTGAATCCTGCTCTATAATCCTTTAGCTCGGCTTCCTCTAGCTTCTGTACTAGAGATTCGATTCCTTCTCTGAGAATCTTGGACCTAGGATCCATCGGCTGTACTGGTTTGCCTTCTCCGTCCATAGGCTGGTTGTGCATGTCTATGAGAGTAAGGTTTTCATGGTCTTCTTTGATATCGTATATCATGGATGGATCGTAGTCGTCTACATCTTTGTTCTGTATGAAGACTATCTTGCTGTCTCCGTACATTCTTCCCCAGAATTTAAACCCTCCTTTATCTCCTTTAAGCAGCTTTGAAGCTTTGGAGGACTTTTCTGCCTCAGGAGGTGATTTAAACCTCTCGACTTCCTCAGGATCGGCGAGGTCCATGGAATGCGCGGAAGGTACGTGGAGGAAGAAAGAACTCTCGTCCACCAGCTCTGGTATAAGGTTTCCTCCACCGAAACCGCTCACAGGACCGGGGTGAATCCATGGGATATAAAACCTAGCCTTCTCCTTGCCTTCTATCTCTAGGGACTGGTTGTATACGTGCGTCTCTATGTAATCCTCTATAGCCTTTTCCTCATCCAGTATTACGTTGGATAGAAAGTCTAGGGCGGATATGCTTTTGGAGTTGGCTTTGATCACGAATTCAAATATCAAAAGTGTTAATCCGAGGAGTATGCTAGTAATGAAAAACAAAGTGCTGTTATGGATGTAAACCATACGGGAAACGCCTACATTACTTCCTACAAAGGTATGGAATACTGCAAGAAGCCATAACGGATATATGAGAGGATAGGCGAAGTTAGTAAAATATTTCCTCCTTCCCCGTCCTCCAACCAGTCCTAAGATACCTAGAAGGTAGACTGTAGCTAGTCCCAGCCACATCAATGACCATATATGGGAAGATGGGAGCGGGATTATAAGTGAGAATCCGAAGACTGTTATCTGGTCTATAAATGACATTGAATAGGTCCATTTGCGGGATAGTTTGCTTAGGGAGGCTAATAGTTCTCCATTGATTACTGAGGGTATTATGTAGAGTAGTAGGGAAAGTATAGGCACCCATAATAGTTTTTGATCAAAAATCAGGAATGCTATAGCTCCATTTACCGAGCCAAAGAGAATTCCTACCAGAAGATTCAGGATTAGGAGCTTCTTGAGTGATGGAGAACGGAAGATTACTTTCCTGTACCCTGATAGGTCTTCTGGCATATTGTTAAGAAAAAGTATATCCAGATTTTTATAGATAGTAGACAAAGGTTTGGAAGGATAGTTATGCCAAATGTAAATTCACAGGTAGCTATCGGAGGCCAGGGCTTTGATAGTTCTAGAGGAGGGAGCGGATCATCTGCAAAAACTGTAGCAAGCTTTTTACTCTTTGTAATGCTTGGTATAGGGGGAGGATACGTTTATGGACCTATCGTAGGATTTATAGGTCTTTTAGTGACTGCGCTGTTCTATTTCTCGATAGTCATAAATCAGGAGTACGAGAGAGCTGTTGTATTCCGCCTAGGAAGCTATGATAGGGTTCTGGGGCCTGGATTAAACTTTAAGATACCTTTCTTTGAGTGGGTTGAAAAGATAGATTACAGAGTCAAATCTACTAATGTAGAACCACAGAAAGTACTAACTAAGGACAACGTAACCGTCCAGGTAGACGCGATAGTTTACTATAGAGTAAGAAAGGAAGATGATGAGGTCGCTAAAGCACTTCTTGAGGTTGAAGACTTCAACCAAGTAACTGTCAGATACGCCCAGACGAAGCTGAGGGATCTCGTAGGTTCGAAGGAGCTGGACACTATTCTTCAAAAGAGAGAGGAAGTGGCTAACGAGCTTGAAGAAGACCTAGACAAGGCTACCAACGATTTCGGAGTGAAGATAAGAGATGTGGAGCTTCAGGATGTCTCGATTCCAAACGAGATGGAGAGGGCTATGGCTGCACAGGCTGAAGCTGAAAGGAACAGGCGTGCAAAGATCAAGGAAGCACAAGGAGAACTTCAGGCTGCAGCAAGGATGCGAGCCGCGTCTGATATTCTTGGAAAAAGAGGTTATCAGCTAAGGACTCTTGAAACCCTTGACAATGTGGCACAGGAGAATTCTACGATTTTAACCATCCCAGCGGAGCTTATGCCTTCGGAGGCAACGGATGAGGAGGAGTCTCCTGTACAGAACATAGTGGACAACGTCCTTGAGAATGTTGATTTAGATGATCTGGTTCAGGAAAGCAAGGATATAACAGAGATTGCTGAGGAGTAGCTTCCTTCTCCTCTTTCTTTTTTCCGAGGATAAACCATTTTATAGATTGGATTAAACCTTTTCGGTAGGAAAATGGAAGAAAGACCTTCAGTCAGTGAGAGCAGAGAGTACTGCATGGAAGCGATACAGGATGTTTCCAGGACCTTTGCTCTTGGCATAAATAGGTTAAAAGGAGATATACAGGACTATATATGCGTCAGCTACCTTCTCTGTAGGATTCCTGATACTATAGAGGACGATAACCGGATAGAAGCGGATAAGAAAGAGGATTTATTGAAAAAGTACGCGGATATAGTCGAAGAACCTAGCTATGGTGGAATAAACTCTTTTCTTGAGAAGGCAAGGCCTTATAGGAAGGATGGTGTTTACTGGGATCTTTTAAACAATACAGAGAAGGTCTTTACCGCCTACAAAGAGTTTCCAAGCGATATAAAAGAGAATGTTAGCTCTCCTATCCAGGAGATGGTAGAAGGAATGAGCAGTATAGTCGAGAGGCACAAGGACGGTATAAGGCTGCAGGATATGGGGGAGTTCAAGGAGTATTGCCACTATGTTGCTGGAACCGTGGGAGAGTTACTTACAGGGATATTCAAGGAAGTGGAGGGGCTGAACCGAGAAACTGTAAAGGAGTTGGAGGAACATTCTGAGGGTTTTGGACAGGCTTTGCAGTCTGTAAACATTATAAAGGATGTCTATCCAGATTTTCACGTGGAAAACAACGTTTACCTGCCTGAAGAGGTTTTAGAGGAGAACGGAAGTTCTCTGGAGGAGCTTGAAGAAGTTCTTGAAGAGGTTAAATCTCCTAGCCAGGGATTGAAGGATTCGATGGATGTTATGATAGACTATGCGACAATAAAGCTCGAAGATGCGGGGGAGTACATAGAAAATCTTCCTTTAGAGGCCATAAACGCGCGTGACTTCACTATAGTCCCCTACCTGCTTGCTCTAGGGACTTTGAGGGAGGCAAGGAACAACATGGATGTTTTCAGGCAAGAAGATGTGAAGATAGGCAAGAGCGAGGTTTTCAGGATTCTCGGAACTGTAGATAAAGCGGTAGAGAGCAACGAGGAGTTTGAAAAGATTGCTGGAGAAGTGAAAAGAGGAGATATATAATGCGGCCTCCGGGATTTGAACCCGGGTCGCCGGCTCTCTCCCTAATTCCGGAGCCCTTCGGACTTAGGAGTTATGGTTCCACTCTCACTCCGTTCGAGTCCACAAAGGATCCGAGCCGAAGGCGAGGATGGAACCATGGTTACTTAGGAGGAAGGGTCCGCTCATAAGTGTTGGAAGGCCGGAGTCTTAGCCAGCTGGACCAAGGCCGCATACTGGCTGTACCCAAATTCCGAACAATTCTTTTTAACTGTTACCCTATCCAGAAAAACCTAAAAAGGAAAAGGAATCAAAAACAGTTAAAGCATCTGGCTTCCTCAAGACTAGCTAATCCTCAGAGGTCGGACTTCTCTCTTTTTCTCTAAGCTTCCTTCGTGCCTGGTCTATACTATCTACAAGCTTGTCCACTGCTTCTTCAGGAAAGTCTACATAGCCTGCTTCGTCCCGTATAACTATGTTTCCATCCTTTAAACCTACTTCAAAGCTGTTCCATTTATTTTTTCCAGAATCAACTTCCTTTATAACTCGCATGATTACCGAGAAAAGATTCCAACTCCAGACTCTTATAACTTAGCAGGCTTTATATACGAGTATGGGAAATATTTCTCCAAGATGCCAGAGAAACCATCCGATTCTACCTCCAAGCTGATGCTTTTAGGGGTCTTTTTTGTAGTAACTATTTTTTTCGGAGCTTCACAGTTTGTAATTATCCCAGGCGCGACTTCCAGAACTTCAATACCACTAGCAGCTGTAAACATTGTTATAGCGTTTCTGATAGGGTTTATACTGAATCAAGGGCTTAAAAATAGGCTCAAAAAGCCTTCAGAACATGCAAAAATCGGGGTTATAGGTTCTCTAGGGATAACAGCGATCATGGTATTTCAGAAATACAAGGTGGAGATGCTGAAAAATATGGAACAGCTTATCTCAACTATATCCCATGTGCCGGGACAAACGCATTTCTACAACAAGCCTATCATAATGTTCGTAGCGTCTTTAACCGCTTTTACGATTCCCTTCCTGTACAGCTACAGTAGAAAGGCTGAAAGAACTAGCTACAAACTTCTGGCAAGCTATATAATTCCATTAGGAGCATACTTAGTCCCCTGGCTCCTTATCAACTATCTTGTATAGCAGTCAAGTTGTCTGAAGAAGGAACAGAGTAGCTGTAACTTTCGGATTTATCTATTTCCTCTAGCTCTTCCAAGAGCTTGTTAGTATCTTTATCTCTCATCTCGTTCTCTACTTCTTCAAGAACCTTCCCAACCTGGTTTAGCTCTTTTTTAAGGTTTTTAATGCGGTAGTCCTGGACTGGAACGTCTAAACTGCTTAAATAGTCTTCAAAGTCCTCCTCAGAGCCATGATAGGAAAATTCAAACTTTCCTAGCGGTGTGTCTAGAACAGTATGGCTGACCGAGGAGAGTGGTTCAAAATCTCCGTTCCTGTACTTCTCCATAAAGTTACGGTATTCGAGCTGAGCCCGATGATACGAGTCTTCCCCTGGTGTAAACATGTCTGCCTGCCCTTCGATAAGCGGTCTATAGGACAAAAGCTCTTCCGTAGAAACGTCGTACTCCCGCCTTACCTCATCCTGCTTCATATGCGCGCCTATTTCATGGATTAGAGTAGAGTTCTCATACTCAGTTCCTAGATAGCTAGGATTAAATCCAGCAGAAGGTTTAGAACATTCAGAACAACTATCCGAGTTATCGAACTTGTAGTAGCCTTGAACCTGGTCAGGGATATCGTAGTTGATCTCTATATCATCGATACTTTTGTCTATACCCATATAGCTTCGGATCGTATCGTACTTCTTCCTGATTCCTTCAACCTGGTCGACAGTAACTCGGGTCATACCGGTAAGCATTTAACACCTCAAAATTAAAAGTTTAACGAGGGCATATGACAGAGGAAGATACGGTAGGATACCTACTTACACTGTGTTTAGGGGTTATTCCTGTAACAGCCGCATCCTTCTTCCCGCTTGCATATCTTCCTATAACCTGGGCGATTTTTGGCAATTCTATAACTGTTCTATACCTTGTGATCACTGCTTATGCGCTTATAGCAGGAGGAGTATCCTATATCATAATACAGAGGAAGAGCAAAGGATATAGGAAAAACCTCTTATCCGGAGTCGTAGGTTCTTCAGTGCTAGCTATAACCGCAAAGCTTTCAGAAGCTTCCAAAGACCTTATAATCGGGCTTATAAAGGATACTGCGGAAAATAGTCAGGGTGCGCTTTTTTCCCAGGAAGGTTCCTACAACCCTCTAGCAGGCTTTTTGATCGTATTCTTTCTTTTCAACCTGCCTATACTAGTCCGTTACAGGAAAGAGATCGTTAAGAGGCCAAAATATGTACTAGTCTATCTTCTACCGATAATAGTCTACTTCGCGGTCTAGCAAGCAAACCGTCATGAATCCTAAACAGTTATTTTTAACTGACTACCGACAGTTATTTCAAAACTGTCTACGGAAAACGTGATTGTATATGGCGTTCGACAAGCTTAAGGAATCGATAAAAGATTTTGCAGGGAGAGGAGTAGCGGATAAGGAAGCAGTAAAGTCGCTTGTAAAGGATATACAGAGAGACCTGATGAAAGCGGATGTCGATATAGAGCTTGTAAAAGAGCTTACAGACCGTATAAAAGAAAAAGCTCTTAAGGAAGACATTCCTCCCAATCTCACAAGGAAAGAGCATGTTCTGAACATAGTATACGACGAGCTCGCAGGCATTCTCGGCGAGGAGAAGAAAGAGGTCGAAGTACGTGAGAAAAACATACTTCTCCTGGGGCTTTTTGGAGCGGGAAAGACTACAACCGCTGCAAAGCTGGCTGACTTCTACAGGAAGAGAGGTATGAAAGTGGGGATGATCGCCGCAGATATTTACAGACCTGCCGCATACGAACAGCTGAAGCAGAACGCGGAAAAGGTTGACGCGGAGTTTTACGGAGACAAAGATGCGGAAAACGCGGCAGACCTGGTTAAACGCGGAAAGAAAGAGCTCTCGGACTGTGACATAATAATAGTAGACTCCGCTGGAAGGGATTCGATGGATAATGAGCTCAAGAAAGAGCTTAAGGAGATAGAAAAAGCGTTTCAACCGGATGAGAAGATTCTTGTAGTTCCTGCGGATATAGGACAGTCGGCAGGAGACCAGGCTTCGACTTTTAACAAAGCGGTGGACATAGACTCGGTTATAGTCACGAAGATGGATTCTTCAGCGAAAGGTGGAGGGGCTTTGACCTCCTGCGCAAGGACTGACGCTGAAATCTCGTTCATAGGTACAGGAGAGAAGGTAGAAGATCTGGATGTCTATGATCCTGAAGAGTTTGTCTCCGAACTACTTGGTGTTCCCGACCTTTCCTCGCTGTTAGAGAAGGCAGAAGAAGCTATAGACGAGGAAGAAGCGGAGAAGTTCATGGAAGGAGAATTTAACCTAAAAGACTTCTACGGCCAGATGGAGAAGATGGCGAGCGAGGATATGTTCTCACAGCTTCTGGACAAGCTTCCTATACAGGGAGACCTTCCTGACAATGTTATGGATATGCAGGAGGAGCAGGTAGAGAATTACCGCCATATAATGGATTCTATGACTGAGGAAGAGATGCAGGAGCCTAAGATAATCGATTCAAGCAGGGCGGAGAGAATCGCCCAAGGTTCTGGAACTTCTAAAAAAGACGTGAGGCAGATGATAAAGCAGTACCGCCAGGCGAAGAATATGATGGACAAGTTTTCAGGCGGAGGTATGAAACGTGGGGGCGGAAAGATGAAGCAGCTTATGAGGCAGATGGGTTTCTAGGACGTCTCACTCTCAACCATAGCTTTAGAAATGTCTATAGACATTCTTAACGTAGCTATTCCACCTATAACTAAAGGAAGGATAAACGTAGTGAAACGGAATAGTATAACCGCGGCAGAACCCTCTGCAAAGCTTAGAGGTGTAAGAAAGTAGAGTAAACTTATCATAACAAGATCTATGCTACCTATCCCGCCTGGAAGAGGTAGATACGAGGCTACCATGGAAACAGGTAGTATAAACATTATCGCAGCGAACGACGGAACCCCGTTTACCGCTACAGAGAAAGAGTATAGGGAAAGCATTCCAAGGAAAAGAGCGAAAAAAGCAGTTCCCATAACCTCTATAACATCCTTCCTGCTTGAAAACACATCCTCCATAGCTGCATAGAAAGCCTCCAGCTTATCGACTACGTAACCCGGATCTAGCCTTTTCTGGAAAGATTTAAATATTTTTAAAGAATCTAAAAGCCTTTTTAACCTGCTAGTAAACCCTATAATGACTGATTCCGCTATCTCACGCCTAAACCACAGTAGTGAAAAAGCTGCAACAAGTAAAGTACAGAAAACAAGCAAAAGGACTGAAATAAGCCTCAAAAATCCATTCATAGGATAGAAG
>JALIDQ010000022.1 GCA_022865275.1 Candidatus Nanohalarchaeota archaeon QJJ-9
GAAAAAGGTTGACGAGCCTAGGACGAAGAGGATGCTGAGGAAATACCTCAACAAGATGGAGCACTACCGCCTGATAGATTCGGAGGGAGAAGGAAGGTGGAGGGTCTATAAGTCTAAAGATTAACCGCTTCACAGCCTTGGTTCTGTTCTCTAGGGTTTTGGAAATATGAGGATGGTTTTTATTTATTACCTGTCTATGGTTTTCTGGAGGAAAGGTTTAAGTAACTGAGTTACTAAATCATGTATATGGGATCAAAAGCTGTCAAAGTCTCGGAATCGACGTATAGTCTGCTGAAAAAAATCGCTGAAGAGGAGGATAGGACGATTAAAGAAGTTATAGACGGTCTAGCTGATGAGAGAGGTATAGAAGACTATGCTGGAAGCTGGGAGTTAACCGATAAGGAAGCTAAGAATATAAAAGAATCTTATAAAGAGCTTTGGGAGAATTGGGAGCTATGATAGTAGATACAGACATCCTTGTAGACTTTTTAAGGGGAAAGAGCGAAGCAAATGAGCTTATAAGTTCCTATAGGACGGAGCCTGTTAAAACTACGGATATGAACGTGTTTGAGCTCTATTTCGGTGCCTACAAGTCCGAGAGAACTGAGAACAATCTTTCAAAGCTTAAAGGCCTTTTGAACCGTATGGAGGTTTATAGCTCCGATGAAGACAGTATGGAAAAGGCTGCTAGGCTTGCTGCTGAGCAAGAGAAGGAAGGGAAGAAGGTCGGGGTCAAGGATATTCTGATAGGGGGTATTGCAGCTGTGGAGAATGAACCGGTTCTTACTCGAAACAAGAAGCATTTCAAGGAGCTGGATGGTGTGGAACTGCTTGAGCTTTGATTGGTGGATCCGAGCGTTCGGACCAGCTGTTTTAAGTCTCCGACCCGAATAACTTGATAGATGAGAGACATTCTGCAGTTTCTAAATCTTAGGAGAAGAGAGGCTAAGGAGCGGGAAAAGTACGATAGGCGGAGGAATCAGGAATGGATCGGTTTCGAGGAGGTATAGTAATTTGTCAAGGTTTTGTTCCCGGGTTTTTAGATCATTCTATCTCTTCTGTTTAAGCTAAGAAAAATAAGTCTTTCCTTCTAATAGCGTTCTATGACTAGCGCTCCTGAGGATGCTGATTTAATCCTGCTGAAATGCCCTTCGGATATCGGTATAAGGAATACGGATAGGAAAGGAACTTTGGAAGCGCCTTCTAGGATTCTTGAAGGTCTTAATTTCGAGGAGGATGTTTTTGTCGATGAGGTATTCCCTGACGAGTTCGATCTGAAGGAATCGCAGTCGCGGATAGGGAAGAGAGCGGAAGGACTTCTGGAGTTTGATAAGCCTATAGTTTTTCTGGGAGGAGACCATTCGATAGCTTTTCCTTCTTTAAGGCGTATGAAGGAAAAGTTTCCTAGGCTAAAGGTCCTATGGGTTGATGCGCATCCTGATGCTAAGGAGGTAAGGCTTGATAGAGGTGTTCCTCATGATGCGGTGGTCCGGGAGCTTATAAACCAGGATTTTGAGCTTGAGGATTTTGTGTTTTTAGGCCAGAGGGAGTCCGATCCTGATGAGAAAATCGTGGAGTTGGATTCTTTCCAGAGACTAACCACCAGAAAGCTGGAAGATCTTTCTGCAGAGGAGATTGAGGGAAGAATTCAGGAGTTGTTTGGCGGAGATTCGTTTCCTGTATACCTGTCTTTTGATATAGATGCTCTGGATAGGAAATATCTCCAGGGAACTACTTTCCCTTCAGAAGGAGGTCTTTCTCCTTCTCAGGCTGAGAAGCTGGTTAACGCTGTTTCTGATTTAAATTTGAAAGGAGCAGATCTTGTAGAATATTCTCCACCTTTTTCCCGAGAAGGTGAGGTTCAAAAGGTGCGAAAAGTCTTAAAGGATATTACCTCAAACATAACGGTGTAGATAGGATGTATAATGCGAAAGAAGAGATCGCGGAGGAGCTGGAGAAGTTTTTCGGTATAGATGTTAGTCTGAACGATATAGAAATTCCTGAGCCGGAGCATGGGGATTTTGCTTATCCTGCTATGAAGGCCGCGGCAGAACTAGGAAGGAATCCTAGAGAGCTTGCTGAAGAAGCTGTGGAAGCTCTGGAGGAAAAGCTTGACGTGGATAGAATTGAGGTCGCTGGTCCTGGGTATGTTAATTTTTATCTGGACCGTTCAAAGTTTGTGAAAAATATTTTGGAGCATACCAGGGATCTTGGTTTTGATAGTAGAGAAGAAAAAGTTGTCGTTGAGCATACTTCTCCCAACCCTAACAAACCTCTTCATATGGGGACTATGCGCTGTGCTGTTTTAGGGGATACTATAGCCCGAATATCGGATTTTTTGGGTTATGATGTGGAGGTTCAGGATTATATAAACGATCTGGGGAGGCAGAGCGCCCGGAGCGTCTATGCGTACAGGAATTTCTTTGAAGAATTGCCTGAGGAGGATAGGTCTAAGAAAGCGGATTTCTGGGTCGGCCAGCTTTATTCTAAAGCAGGCCAGCATATCGAAGAAAATCCTTCAGAGGAAGAAAAGGTCTCGGAGATTATTCAGGAGATAGAAAAGGGAGGAAACGATACCGCGGAGCTTAAGGACGAGCTGGTAGGGAAGTCTCTGCGCGGCCAGCTTGAAACTGCCTACCGTTCCAATGTTTTCTACGACCTTCTTATATTTGAGAAGGATGTAGTCGCTTCTGATCTTTTGGACAAGGCGATGGACAAGCTTAAGCGCCTTGATGAGGTCTACGAGGTTGAGGAAGGTGAGGATAAGGGTTGCCTTGTAATAAACCTTTCTAAGTTTGAATCGGAGCTAGGCGAGATGAAGAAGCCGTATAAGATACTGCTTCGAAGCGATGGAACCGCTACCTATACCGCAAAGGATATTGCGTTTACGATGTGGAAGTTCGGGCTGTTAAACCACGAGTTCGGCTATAAAAAGTTTGACGAACAGCCTAGTGGAGATTGTCTCTGGTCTACAGGCGGGGAGGAGGAGAAAAGCTTTGGGGACGCTGGTAAGGTTATAAATGTTGTAGGTGCTCCTCAGAAGTTTCCTATGAAGGTTATAAAATACTCTTTGAAGGCTCTGGGTTATGAGGAGGCTGCTGAGAAGTTTAGTCATATGCATTTCAAGTTTGTCTACCTTCCTGGAAAGGTCGCCTATTCTGGCAGGAAGGGCAACTGGGTAGGTAAGCACGGCGATGCAGTGCTTGAGAAAGCGAGGGAGTTAGCTCTTGAGGAGATACAGGACCGCTATGACTTTGACGAAGATAAGGAGGAAGAGATTGCGGAGAAGGTCGGTACGGCAGCGGTGCGATATTTCTTGTTAAAATATACGCGTGAAAAAGATATTGATTTCAGCTTTGAGAAGGCTCTTGACTGGGAGGGTGATTCAGGACCTTACTTGCTCTATTCTGTTGCTAGAGCCTACGGAATTGAGGAGAAGGCAGATGTTGAGCCGGAGTTCACCAGGTACGAGCACGAGGTTGAGTACGAGCTTGCAAGGGAGATAGAGAGGTTTGAATCGGTTGTTGAGAGGAGTTTCGAAGCTGAAGAACCGGCAAAGCTCTGTTATTATCTCAAGGAGATGGCTGAAACCTTTAATAGCTTCTATCACAAGTGTCCTGTAAAAGGAGCGGATGATGAAGCTTTGGCTAGTTCACGTATGGCTCTTGTCCACGGTTACATAAACGTTATGGAGGAAGGCCTTTCTTTACTAGGAATAGAGTCTCTTGAGGAGATGTAATATGGTAAATGTTCTTTTGACGGGTAAGGATGGGGTTGGGAAGACTGAGATGGTTCAGGAGGTGGTTGAGGATCTGGATAAGAGTTATGGGGGTGTTGTTTCTCCTAGAGAAGGTGCGAGCCATCTTGTAAAGGATTTGGAAACAGGTGAAACAGAGGTTCTGGAGGATTCCAAAGATCCGAAAAACGATTCGAGGGTTGTGAAATTTTATATAGATGCTATAAGCTCTGCAGTAGATATTGAAGCGGTTATAGTTATTGATATGGTTTCTAAGCTTGAGATGTACTCTTCTGATTTAAGGGAAATCTTTAGAAACTGTCTTATAAGCGGTAGAGATGTTTTGATGGTGCTCGAACCTTCTTATGTAGATGAGTTCGAGGAGATAGGGGAGGTTTTCAGGCTTGTGGAGGATAACCGCGATGAGGTAAGGGAGGAGATTGTTTCTCTTCTTTCTGGATAAGGGAAAGATATAAACTGCTGTATCTAGAAATTCTGGTATTGGAGGCGTTTAATAATGACTGATATAAAGAGGGTCTCAACCGGAATAAAAGGCGTGGATAAACTTGTGGAGGGAGGTTTTCCTGAAAGTTCTATAACACTTGTCTCAGGGGGTGCTGGATGTGGTAAGACTATTTTCTGTAACCAGTTTCTCTGGGAAGGGCTACAGAACGGTGAAAAGGTAAGGTTTATCTCTCTTGAAGAGCCTGTTGATGATATTCTGGCTGATGCGAAGGTATTCGGATGGCAGTTTGAGGACTATGAGGACTCTGGACAGTTTAAGATGGAGTATATAAAGCCTGCAAGCGGTTCACATGGTTTTATAGACAAGATTTCCGAGCTTGCAAGTGAAGGGGACGTGGATAGGCTTGTTATTGATTCTGTTTCTGTAATGCTTGGAGCTTTCGGTGGAACACAGGCTAAGAAGCGCGATAATCTGTATGATCTTGTGAGGAATATAAAGCGTGCAGGCCCTACGACTATACTGACTTCAGAGATTCCTGAGGATGATGAGACGAAGCTTTCGCGTTTCAAGGTGGCTGAGTTCGTTGCTGACGGCGTTGTTGTGCTGTACTATACCGGTGTAGGAGAAGGCACTTTCAGGAATTTTGAGGTTAGGAAGATGAGGAGGACTGACCATACACCTGGAACCCATCCTTTTGAGATAAATGACCAAGGTATAAAGCTTAAGAGGGATACAGGGTTCTAGCCCTGTATGTCCATTATCTTTAGACCGTTGTCTGTTATGTCGAATGGGAATATAGCTACTTCATGGTCTGTTCTGCGCATTTTACGTATAGTTAAGGTTCTATCGTAGTCTTCTGCAACTGGAACGAATTCTAGGAGCAGTACTGCGTCGACTAGGAACTCTATTATCCCTCCTCCTGAAAGCCCTTCTGAGGTTTCGGGGATAGTACCTGTCAATAAAGCGGTGACGTCTTCTTCTCTTAGGTTGTTCAGTAGGGATGCTAGGGCTACTCTTGCCATGTACTCGTCCCGTATAAACATTTCTATGATGGATACTGAGTCGATTATTACCCTATCCGCGTCTATTTCTTCTACCGCTTCTACTACCTGGTCTAGGAGGTCGGATATGTACGATCTGACAAGTCTGTTGAGGTTGTCTATCTCTTTGCTTGGAAAGATGGGTTTTATGGATAATATCTTCGCCATACCGTTTTCTTCCATCTTGTCGAGGTCCCATCCGAACATCGATTCTACGTCTGCTTTTATGTCTTCTTCTCTCTCCTCTGTGGTAACGTATACGCCAGGTTCCCCGTTTTCTACTCCTTTCTTTAGAAATGAGGCGCAGAAAGCTGTTTTTCCGGTACCGGTCTTACCTGTGATAAGGTTCATTGTGCCTTCTACAAACCCGCCTTGCATTTTTTGGTCCAGTCCTATCACACCGGTCTGTACACGACCAACTTTTCTTTTTTCGGCTTTAAAGTCTTTCTCTCTCGCTCTTTTTTTCTCTTCTGCAAGATTTTCTTCGCTTATCCTCTTTTTCTGTCTTTTTGGTGTTTCTTTTTCTTTTTCCTGCGTTTTTTGGGTCTCTGTCTGGATTTCTTCTTTTATCTCTTTCTTGTCTGGCTCTTTTCCTTCATCTTTTACTTTTTCTAGGATTTCTTCTACGTTTTCTTCCTCTTTTTCTTCTTTCTTCTTGGTTTCTCCGAATACCTTGTCTGTGATTGATTTGAGGAATCCTTTTTCCTCTTCTTTTTTCTGGCTAAGATCTCTTACTTTCTCTTCTACACTGGATTTTATATGTTCTGAACTCTCTTTCTTGTCTTTTGATTTCTGTTTTTGCTTTCCCTGTTTTTTATTCTTTTTAAGGTCTTTGTATTCTTTTTGAAGCTTGTCTAGGACTTCTTTTTTCTCATCTCCTTTTTGTAAGACCTCATACTCTTCTTTTAGTTCTTCCCATCTCTTTTCGGGAATTCCTTTCTCTTTTGCTTTCTCTAAATCTTCTTTTATTCCTTCAGACACTTCTGTGTCTTCTCCTTTGCTCTCCGATTCTTGAGGTTTTTCAGGAGGGTTTTCTTTTTTCCCGAGCTCTTCTATTTCTCCAAGTGTTTTTTTGAGAAATACTCCTTTGTTTTTTCCTTCTGTGGAAAGTATTATTTTAGGATTTTCTTCCATTATTCCTTTATCTACTTCAAAACTAGCTTTTGCGGATCCTCCTCCAGGTAAATTAATGTATTTGAGGTCTATGTAGTCTCCTCCGGCGTAAAGCTTTACGAATTCGTAGATTTTCTCGTCTGTCCTGTTCTCTATCTTGAAGTCTAGCTCTGTCTTATCTTCTTTTTCTTTCTCTGTTACTGCTCTTACCTGGAGTTTTTCTGCGGACAAGGTGCTTGCACCTGTATAAACCTGGTTCTGACTGGTTAATAAAGTTTGTATTGTCTATTCTTTCCGAGACTCCCACCACTGACTGACTTCTCGGAAGGATTTTATAGGCGCTTTTACAAAGTTTTCAAGGGTTACAAGTTCTGTAAATATGTTGTCAAGCTTTTCTTCAAGTTCTTCCTTCTTTCCACGTAGCTGTAGGATTTTGTCCTGCTTTTCTGTCATTATTTCCATGAAAGTGTCTCTATCAATTTCTCTCCTAAAGTACTGTTTCTCTGTCTTCTTTCTCGCATCTATTGAAGCGTTTATCTCGCTTGTGATTTTTCTATACTCGGTTTTAAGTCTTAGGTAAGGTATTCCGACCATTGTGATTAGGAAGAATGCTATGTAGAAGCTTAAACCACCTAGCAACCATTTCCACCAGTTTTCTCGGATATATCTCTGTAGTTTTAATGCTTTGAGTCTTGTATTTGCTTCTTCCACTCGGTTATCTATTTCTTCTACGGAGTTCTCTAAAACTTTTCTGTTATCCTGTTTTATAGCGGTTTTCGAGTAGTTTAACTGCTCTAAAGCTTCTTTGTAAGTTCCTTTAATTTCTGAAACGTCTATACCTACTTTTTCGTATTCTTGAAGCCTTCTTTTTAGGCTTTTCAAATCTTTCTGTAGGTTCTGGAGTTTTTCTATCTCTTTGCTTTCTGTTACTTGGAGGCTTGCGACTTTTTCTCGAGAAGTCTGTCCTTTGAGAAATACTGCAGTAACTGTATGCATGCCGAGGCTGGTGTTTAGAGGAATATCTGCTTTGAGGTCTATGGTTTTTTCTGAACCGGGCTCTACCTCTATTTTCTTTACACTTTTTTCTTCTTCAAACCATGCGCTGCAGCAGTCTGATGTGGCTTCCATTTCGATGGTTATAGGTGCGGTGCCGTTGTTGTAGAACGATACTGGCTGTGAGACGGTTGTACCTTGTTCTATTTTTCCTAGCTGGCCTGGGAATTCGAGCGTGTATGTGCTTATCTCTTTGGGCTGTACTGTAAATATTATGGATTTGCTGCTGTTTAGCGAACCGCTTTCACAGTAGATTTTGTATTCGTATGTGTGGTCTGATACTACTTTAACTGGCTTGTAATGTATTTTTCCGCTGGCTGTATCCATTTCTCGCCTTTCTATGCTCTGGTTCTTGTAGTAGCACTGAGATTTCATGCTTGTCTCTACGGATAGATTGGCTTGTTCGGTATCCGAAGAAAGTGAAGGTCTTGGAGAAAGTCTTGTGATCTGGAGAGCTGAACCACCTATAGCACCTCCACCCCCTCCACCTGTCTCACTGGCTGTATTATTATCTTTCTCTCCAACACTTATAGGTTCTATAGGCGGTTTACCGTCGGGTCCACCGACGTCCTGGCTTTCGGAGTTTCCGTAGCCGTCTATAGCGTATAGTCGAAGGCTTACTAGGTCTTCTGTATTCTGGCTTACCCGGAATGTCTGACTGTATCTACCTGGCTCCTGGAGGTCCATGTACTTGTAGTCGCTCGGACATCCGTTACATATCGTGTATACGATGCTGTTTGTGCTTATAGGTTCTCCGGTAGGTCCTTTCCAGTCTACTACTACTTCAAACTCCTCTCCTGAGCTGAGAGGACCTTCTGGAGAGACTAGCTTGTGCTCTAGAAGTCTTGTTACCTGGAACTCTTTGATTGTTTGTCCGGTGTTGCCGTCCTTTGATACGTTTGCATGGGCTTTGTAGGTTAAAGGGAGATTGGTGCTGGTTTCTGAGGGCGGGTCTGATGTCTTTATGGTGTATTCGTATCCAGAGGTCTGGTTGTTTGGAAGCAAGGTTGAATTAGTACCGTTCTTGTCCAGCACAAGTGTTAAGTTGTATCCTTCTACAGGATCGCCTTTCGCATCTTCTACCTGTAGGTCGAACTCGGCTCTGTCTTTTTTGACGAAGGTGTTTTTGTCTAGTTCCATTTCTACGGTGTAGTTCTCTGAAACATTAAAGGAATGGGAGACTACGCTGTCTTTGTTGTCTGAGACGTCCCATGTCTCTATCTCGTAGGTGTAGTGTCCTATTTCTGTGGTGTTGGTGAACTTGTATCTGTAGAGGTCCTGGCTGACATGTTCCATCTTTTCTGGATCTTCTGTATGGTTGGATTGGTTTTCTGGGTGTTTAACGGTTACTGTTGCGTTCTCTATTATGGAGTTATCGGTGATGTTCGCCTCTATCCATACTGTCTGGTGTTTGTTGACGAGTTTAGGATAGTCTCTATAACCAGTTATTTTTGGTTCAGTACTATCCGAGCTGGTTACGTTTACCTGGTAGGTGTGGGTGTCTTTTCTGTTCCTTGAACTAGAGGCGTTGAGCTTTATTTCCGTCTCGCCTGTGTTTTTAGCCTCTATCTTGTATTCTACAATTTTATAACCGTTTATGTATCTTATATCCCCAACTTCTTTGTATGCGGTTTTATTAGAGGCTATTGTGCTTTCTTCCACTCCTATTGATGTGTTTACTTCCTCCAGTCCTCCGTTTTCCGCTCTGATTTTCCAGGTGATGTTGTATATTTCTCCTTGCGGAAGCTCTATGCTGCTGTTCTCCCCGTTCAGAGGTTCTATGGCTGGCTTGCCGTAGCTTACTGAGATGTTTTTTGTTTGGTTGGTTGCTGTTCCTCCTGCCTCTGCTGTAACGTTTATCTGGTATTCTCCGGACTGTGAAGTGTTTCTATACGTTGCGGTGTATTCTGAAGTGCTGTTTTCGTCTCTTTGCAGTTTGATAGTCTCATTTTCCCCAAGAGGCTTTGATATGTTTGCTTCAACGCTTTGAACTGTCTCTGAGTTTCCTGTAACGTTTGCTAGTATTTTGAACGGTTCTTCTATCTCTACACCTGTCTCGTTGACTTCTGGCAAGACTTTCAGCTCTGTGACCTGGAATGTGAGGTTTGTTTCTGTGTGGTTTAGGTTTCCTTCTCTGTCGTAGACGTAGAGGTCGGTTACGTTGTACTCTCCTTTTTCTGAGGTGTTGTTGTAGGCGGCTTTCCACTTGCTTATCGTGTCTCCTGAAGCTACTGGCTCTTCTTCTGTGAGGTTGTAGATTCCTGTCTCGTTCTCTAGAGTGAATGTTGCGTTTTCTATTTTCTGGTTGTCCGAAGCTTCTGCGTAGATTGAAACGGTTTCATTTATGTTTACAGTGTCGCTTGAAAGCCAGGAATCCTCTATCTTCGGCTTTAGTATGTCTTTCACGTTTATTTTCGCTTTTTTGGATGCGGTGTATTTTTCGGTAAGGTTGTCGTATGCCTGAGTTCCTATCTTGTAACTCCCTGCTTCTGAGATGTTTAGGGTAAAGGTGAAGTTGGCTTTTTCACCTGAGACTATATCTTTCTCAGGGCTTTTGCGTTCCAATCCTAGCTCTGAGTTCTTTACCGCGGTTAAGACGTTGAATGCTTCGCCTGTATGGTTCTCGGTCTGGTTGTTCTCTGTCTCTACCTCTAAATCGAACTCCTGGAACTGTGAGACGTTGCAGTCTGTTGAACCGCTGCAGTAGGTGTTTGAGACCTGTAGGTCTGGAGTCTTTACCCTGGTATCTGATTCCTGTTCGTTTGTTTTTACATTGGAGGTCCAGGTATAGTTTTTATCCTGTTCAGGTACAGGCGTTTCTGCTTCAAAGCTTATGCTGGCTTTTTGGTCTTCTCCTTCGCCTGATAGGTTTATGTAGGAGGGATTTCCGTTTACTCTCCCCACATCTATGCTACACGAGCTCCCGAACGAGCATTCTATTCTGGTTAGGTTGTTGAACTCGGTTTCTTTGAGGCTTTCTGGCTCTGAAGGCGGGAGATAGATTCTTGATTCTGGATTTTCTATTGTTCGGTTGAATTCGACGGTTATGTTGGCTATCTGTACTGTTCCTGCGTTTGTATAACTTTGTCCACCTAATTCCACGGTTATAGAGTGGTTTACGACCTTGAATTCGGGCAGACCAGAGGATACTACCTTTGAATTTCCAACTTTATCTTTGAGATATGCTTTGCTGATGTTGTAGTCTCCGTTTTCTTCCTTTACGATTTCTTTAGTCCAACTCCCTTCTGTCTTTGATAATGTTAGGTTCTTTCCTTCCTGAGGATTATGCGAGGAGTTTATGGTTGCTATGACTTGGCTTGTTTCTGTGTTATCTGAGGTGTTTATGCTAAGCCTGATCTTTTCTCCTCTGTAAGGCCTTGTAAGGTTGAAACCTGCTTCGTCTAGCTTAGGCTTCTTGTTGTCGAGATAGAAGGTTTCTGTAGCGGTGTTAGAGAATCCGAATGTATCGTTTGCGGTTATGTTTACGCTTATTTCCTCTGAATCAAGGTCTGGCGCGGTGTAGGTTGTGTTGTAGATGCTTGTCTTCTTGTACTGGGTCAGGGTCTTGTTTACGCTGTTGCCTGTATCGTCCTTTACTTCCGCTCTTACGCTATCAACGTCCGAATACTTGTCTGATACGTTTGCGCTTATCTCTATTTGGTCCCCTTCCTTCGCGTATGAGAGATTTAGGTTGCTTGAGTAGAAATCTGGCGGAGAATCATCCGCGACAAATCTATAGACTTTTTCCTGGGTGTGGTTCAGTGTATCGTTTACCTTTGCTTTGACTATGTGCTCACCTTCGCTGCTCCAGTCTGGATCAAAGCTCTTGTTGACTGTGAAATCTACCTCTTCTCCCTCTCCGTTCTCAATTATACCTTCCTCTTCTGCATCAACCCATCTATCGGAGGCGTTGATTTTTAGGCTCTCTCCTAGCTTGACTACGGTATCGTTTTCAGGGGATACAAGTGTTATCTCTGGAGGAGAGCCGTCTACAAGGAATTCGTACCTGCTTTTGTTGGTGTTTCCCGCATAATCTTCCATGTAGGTGTCCATTCTATGTGTTCCTTCTGTATCCCATCTCGG
>JALIDQ010000023.1 GCA_022865275.1 Candidatus Nanohalarchaeota archaeon QJJ-9
TGAAGATACTATCAGACAAAGACGAGATATCAACCCTTCCAGGAAGGCTGAACGTTGGTATGCTCCTTATAGAGGATATAGTAGTTGTAATTCTTATAGCAATAGTCTCAACCGGAAGTACAACTATTACAAACGCTATCTACAGCCTCGGAGAGGTTTTAGGTGTAGTTCTAGGGCTTGGGATTCTTTCATTCGCGTTTTCCAAATATGCTTTGCCAAAAATATTCAAGGAAGTCTCTTCTAACCCACATTCGTTCTTTATACATGGACTTGCATGGGCTTTCCTGCTTATAGCAGTCTCATCCCGCTTAGGAATTTCAATAGAGATTGGAGCGTTTATTGCAGGGCTAAGCTTAGGCCAGATACCATACAGCGAGGAACTTCAGGAAAGAATTAGGCCTCTCAGCGACTTCTTTATGGCAATATTCTTCATAAACGTCGGGCTGACTCTCGGAGCTAAATCGCTTACAGCAATGTGGAAAGAAGCATTAGTCGCTTCTATGGTTGTTATGGTCGCGAAATTCTTTACAATTTTCTTCCTAACCGACTGGTTCAAATTCTCACCTGAGACCTCGTTTAAGACAAGTATTAATAAAACACAGATTTCGGAGTTCGCCCTAATATTCGGTATGATGGGAGTTAGTCACGGTGTTATCAGCCGCGATATAGTAGCATTCCTTAGTATAGTTGCTATAATAACCATGGGGGCTTCTTCATACCTTTTAAGGTATAACAACGAGATATATATTGAAATACAGCACCTACTACAACGTTTTGAATCTGAAGAGAAAGGGAAAGAAATTATGGAGGATTTAAAAGATCATGCTGTAATACTAGGATACAATGATACTGTAAAGACCGTTCTACCCGCTGTAAAAGGAGAGTATAAGGAGGTTGTACTGGTCGACAGAAACTCTAAAAACACCCAGGAATTGAGGGACAAAGAAGTGGAATATATCTACGGAGACTTCAAACACGGTAACATAAGACAGTCCTGTAAACTCAAAAATGCGGCATTCATCCTTTCCGTTGTTCCAGACATCGAAGCACAGCACCATCTTTTGGAAGAGGCGCCAGAAGAAGCTATAAAATTCCTGGAAGCTGAAAGTTTCGAAAATGCAGCGGGGTTCTACGAAAGAGGAGCGGATTTCGTAATGATAGAAAACCTCATAACTGCTGAAAAAATGAAAGACTATCTACAAATGTACCTCGAGGATCCGGGTGTATTCCAAGAAGAAGTAGAAGAAGACCTAGAAGCGATCTACTGGGGTGGTAGATCTGTCTGAGCTAATAACCACCCTCACCGCCATATTTATAGCGGCAGCTATAATGCTTTATATATCTAAAAGACTATCACAGCCAGCTATTCCAGGTTATATAATCGCAGGGATAATTATAGGAGCATTCATAAGCCATAAAGATTTGTATGGATTAGCACAGCTAGGTATTGCCTTCCTAGTCTTTGTTTTCGGGCTAAAATTCGATACAGAGAAACTGAGAGAGGTTGGTAAGAGAGTTGTAGCGGTTAACTCCGTATATATCTCTTTTATAGGTTTCATAAGCTTCGTTTTCGCCTATTTTATAGGATTAGGTATATTACAGTCCGCATACTTCAGTGTTATATCTACTCTAAGCTCCTCGCTAGTAGGACTAGATCTAGTTTCCGACGAAATAGATAAGAACCTTACACATGGAAGGCTTGCAGAGGCTGTACATCTTAACCAGGACATTTTCGCAGTCCTAGCGATCCTCGTGCTTACTTCACCCGCATTTACACCGTATTCAGTCCTCCGCAGTCTCGGCACAGGATCAACTATTATAATCCTCGGTTTCGTTATCAGAAAATTCTTCTTCGGCTGGGTTGGTAGACAGTCAGAAGGCTCGCCTGAGCTTCTGATGTTCGCCGCCCTATCATCCCTTGCAGGTTTCATGTACCTAGCCTCATATCTGGAAGTCTCTCCTATAATAGGATCCTTCGCCGCGGGTATAGCTGTTGCAAGATTCCCCCACAATATAGAGGTACTAGAGACAATCGGTCCTATCAAAGACTTCTTCTCCGCGATATTCTTTGTGGTACTAGGAACTCTAGTTTCTGTGCCTAGTATAGAAGTTATCGCTCTTTCATTATCAATAATATATCTTACAGTATTCGTAAAGCCTCTCCTTCTCGCCTCATCCTTCCTAGAGCTAGGATACGATTCCAGGACCGCTTTCATGTCAAGCGTCACTCTTGACCAGGTGAGCGAGTTCTCGCTTATAATCGCGATACAAGGCTTTCTCGCAGGAGTCCTCATCGAACCATTGTTCCAGGCGGCGGTACTTGCGGCAACTATAACAATGATCTCTTCCTCCTACACTAAGCTATACGAGCAGAGGCTTTACAGCATAATAAAAGGCGAATGGTTCTTCACAACAGAGAGAGTCCATATACCTGATAAAAACTTCGGAGATGAAAAGAACGACCACATAGTAATGGTAGGATACGATGTACTCGGTAAAGAAATCGCTGAGTTCTTTGAAGAAGGTGAAGAGTTTGTAGTTATAGAAAACGATCCTGAAAAAGTAAGCGAACTTGAAGACGAGAACATTCCATACGTATACGGTGATGTAATGAACAGAGAAACCTGGGAATATGCGAAATTCCACACAGCAAGCCTTATAGTCTCTACAGCACCATTTAAAGAGGTTTCAGAGGAGATACTAGAGCTGGAAACTCCTGCAGACAAAATACTAAGGTCAGGAAAACTAGAAGAAGCGGAAAGATTTATAGAGGAAGGAGCGATGTATGTAATAGTTCCTGAGATAATAACCTCCGAGGTCCTAAAAGAACATATACTCCGTGAAACTGTAGACAAGAAATACCTCAAGGAACTCAGGAGGAAAAACCTTTTAGAAGTCAGAAGATACCTTGAGAGGGAGTAGCTATGAGCAAGAAATTCCAAGGAGCCGAGGCGGTAGTCGAGGTTAGCGGGGAAAAGGTAACCAAGAAGCGCGTATCAAAAGGTTACAGGCACAAAAAACTGGACAAAGAGTTGAGAAGCGAAAGGACTGATATGGAGAAAAAACTTATCCACGAAGCTCGGAGGCACGGGGTAAAGACCCCTGAGACCGAGAAAAAAGACGATTACGCGTTAGAGATGGAGAGGATAGAAGGAGAAAAGCTGAAAGAAAAGGTTGAAGACAATCTAGATCTGATGAAAAAGCTGGGAGAAAATGTAGCGTACCTCCATTCAACCAATATAATCCACGGAGACCTCACCACCAGCAACGCTATAGTATCAGAAGAACTATACCTCATAGACTTCGGTCTAGCGTTCCGTTCGGATAGGCTAGAGGATAAGGCAGTAGATATTCATCTTTTAAGGCAAGTACTGGATAGCACGCACAACGAGGTAGCCGGAAAGGCATGGGAAAAGTTTATAGAAGGATACAAAGTATACGAAAAAAGCGAGCGGGTTTTGGAACAGCTTGAAGAGGTTGAAAGTCGAGGAAGGTACAAGTAAGCTTGGAAAGTTAAACAGGTTAACGGTTTAAAAAACTTGTAAGCAAAGTCTTTCTAGACCGGGAAAGTGAGAGCTTACCCGGATCGGTAGGTGACCAACAATGTCAAGAATGCATTCAGATGGAAGAGGAAGTTCCGGCTCAACCAAACCAAGAAATCCTTCTACAAACTGGGTGGTTTACGAGGAAGATGAAATAGTCCAGCTGGTAGAAAAGCTGGCTAAAAAGGACAAGAAACCTTCTGAGATAGGTGGAACACTCAGAGACCGCTACGGAGTTCCTGACGTCCAAGCTATTACAGGAAAGAGTATAACGGACATACTGGAAGAAAAAGGTCTCTCATCCGAGCTTCCCGAAGACCTGTACAGTCTCTTAGAGAAGGCTGTAAGGATGAAAGAACATTTCGATAAGAACCCAAAGGACAAAGAGGCAAGGAGAAGGCTGGAACTAACTGAAGCAAAGATAAGGCGTATAGCCGAATACCATAGAGGAGAAAGAATTCCAGAAGACTGGTCCTACAACAGGGAAAAGGCGGAACTCCTTATCAAATAACCTTTCTGAGGCGAAAAAATGAAGGAAGAACTTTCGAACCTGGCAGAAGCAGGTGCAGACTTTGTTAAAGAATTAGATTCAGAGGTCCTGCTGTTCAGCCACTACGACTGTGACGGAATCTCTTCCGCGGTCATAGCTCAAGAAATGCTTGAGAGGGAAGGCGTTCCTTTCAAACAAGTCTTCCTCGACGAGCTTACGGAAGAGAAGCTAAAGGAGGTAATAGAAGGTAATGAACAGGATAAAGTAGTATTTACAGATATAGGAAGCGGTCAAGTAGAAGCTATACGGGAAGTACTCCCTGAGAGAGACGTCCTAGTCATGGACCACCATGAGGTGGAGGAGGAAGACTATCTAGATGCTCATGTTAATCCTCACCTAGTGGATATAGACGGAGGTGAAAAAATATCCGGTGCAGGCATAACCTACCTTGTAGCGGAGCATTTGGACGATGAAAACTACGATCTACTACCTTACGCCCTTATAGGAGCTACAGGAGACAGGCAGAGAGACGATGAAGACTATCTCGGACATAATGAAGAACTAGTGGATAAAGCAAGAGAAAAAGGCCATATCAAAGTTAAAAAAGGGTTGAAACTATTTGGTAGGAAGGGTAAGAAGATTGTAAAGGCTCTTGAATACACTACAGATCCTTTCCTCAAAGGCATAACCAACAACGAGTCCGGCGCAGTACAGCTACTGAGGTCTACGGGCATAGACCTGAAGGATAAAAACGGTGAATGGCGTTCTCTAGCAGATTTAAGCTTTGAAGAGGAAAAGAAAATCGTACACGAGCTTATTACACGGGGATACGGAGATATTGAGAAAATTATAGGCGATGTTTATATTCTCGACAACGGATGGGAAATAAGAGAGTTTTCATCAGTATTAAACGCGTGTGGGAGGCTTGAGGAGCCTGAATCCGGTGTGGAAATATGTAGAAACGGGAATCTTGAACGTGCTTTCCGTATGAAAAAGAGGTATAGCAGGAAGATAGGAAAATACCTTTCATATCTTGAGGAAAACCTCTCAAACCCCGAAGTAGTCCGCGATTTAGAGTTTGGGACGGCTATTACTGCAGGAGACAAAATACACGCGAATATGATCGGTACGGTAGCGAGTATAGCGAAAGGAAACAATATGGTTGAGGGCCCTGTAATAATCGGTCTCGCGGAGAAAGAGGAAAACCATCTCAAGATCTCTGGAAGGGTTGACTCGGAACTGGTGGAGGAAGGTTTTAAGATGAACTCTTTCCTAGAAGAGGCATGTGACAAACACGGAGGAAAGGGTGGAGGCCATAAATCAGCAGCAGGAGGAAAGATTCCAAAAAACGAACAAGAAAGGTTTATAAAGTTCATAGAGAGATCTCTCAAAGAAACGGTTACAAGACTAAAAGACGGAAAACAATAACTGGTGAATTAGAAGATGGCAAAATCAGTCCTACAAAAGAACTGGTACGATCTGGTTGCTCCAGATATATTCGACAACGAAGAAGTGGGTCAGACACCGGCAGAGAAAGACTCAATGGTTGGAAACAGACAAATAAAAGTAAGTCTACAGGATGTAATGCCTTCTTCGGACAAGTATTACATGGATGTTTTTCTACAGGTAAAAGACATAGACGGTAACAAGGCTAAGACGGAGCTAGTGGGCCATGAAGTATCGAAGGAATACATCTCCAAGATGATCAACCGTCGCACAGACCGTATAGACCATGTATTTGACGTTGAAGCAAAAGATGGTGGAGATATAAAAGTAAAGCTTGTCGCTGTAACTATCAAAAAGGCAAACTCTTCGGCCATAACCAGTATAAGAAACAAAATGGAGGAATTAGTCGATGAAAAGGCTTCAAAGCTTGGTACGGAAGAGTTCATGGAGCAGATATTCAACAACGAGATGCAGAGAGAGATAAACAGCGAATGCAAGGAGATCTATCCGCTCAAGACCGTTGAATTCAGGAAAACGGAGATTACTCCTCCAGGTCAGTTAGATGGTAGCTGAACCTGCATCGGTTATCAGCAGGTCTTCAGTGGTTGGAGATCATGCTGTAGCGTCTTTATTCGGATTTTTTCTAACTTATCCTCTAGTCCTATGGCTTGAAGGTGGTTTTATAGACTATACACCGCCTTTTATCTTTATTGGGGTCCTATTAGCGAACTTTATCTACTTCACCTATTTCGAGGGAAGGGACGGTCAGACACCTGTGAAACGGTTTCTTGGGCTCAAAGTTGTGAAGAAGAACAATAGGGAGATAGGATACA
Organism: Candidatus Nanohalarchaeota archaeon QJJ-9; assembly: GCA_022865275.1. Lineage (GTDB taxonomy): Archaea > Nanohalarchaeota > Nanosalinia > Nanosalinales > Nanoanaerosalinaceae > JALIDQ01. Next base: position 6,312 of record JALIDQ010000023.1, read on the forward strand.
GAGAATCGATAGTCAGAAATGTTTTACGGGGCCTAGATGCTTCTTCAGTCTATTTAACGGGTATAGGCTTTATCGTAGCGAGCAGGAACAACCAGAGGCTGGGAGATATCGCTGCAGGAACTACAGTTATCGCCTCAAATAGCAGGGATGAAAAACATTTCGTCTCGAACGAGAAAGTTCCTATGCAAACCCGAATCCTCGGACTGGTTTTAGCTGTAGCCGGACTAGTCCCGACTGCGGGAATAATACTGAAGTTCATCGGATTCCTGTAAAACCACTTAAAACTGTTTCACAAAACTCTAGTTGAAAGGAAGTTCAGAGGAAGAATCGATTAAACAATAGCCCGGTGGTGTAGGTCGCACCTAACGGTGCTCGATACAACCACCGGAAAGAGGATTAACACAATAGCCCGGTGGTGTAGCGGTCAATTTGGAGTCACCAAGACCATACATAGGGGGCTTTGGACTGTAAAGGAAGCCCTTCCTTTCAGCCAAGTTCCATACGGTTCCACTCTCGCCTTCGGCTCGAGTCCATTCGGTGCTAAACTCCAAAAATTAACTGGACTCGCCGCAAGGCGAGTGGAGCCTGAGTGACTTAGGCTGCTCCGAAATCAAAGATTTCGTGTGAACGCACAAACTCCTTAGGGGTTTGGAGTGGAAGGCTTCAGGCTAAGAGAGAGACCCCCTGACCCTGGTTCGAATCCGGGCCGGGCTATTTTTTTGTTTTTCTGTTTGAGGAGAATAGTACAAGAGGTTACTATTTAAAATTTGGCTTAGACCTTGTATAACACCCCGGTCTCTAGACCAAAAAACATTTGTTTTAAAAGAGTTTTTAGCTGTTATTTAAGGTGAGCAGATGTCAGAACAAAAAATTCAGGAAATAGTCCGTATCGCGAAGACCGATATCAACGGGAAGAAAAGGATAGCCGATGGTATAACCTCGATAAAAGGAGTTGGAGACGCGTACGCAAACGCGGTATGCAAGTCCATAGAGATAGATAAGGAAAAGAAAATCGGCGATCTATCCGAAGAAGAGATAGAAAAGATAAAAGAAGTTATAGAGAACCCAGAAGAATACAATATTCCCGCATTTCTGAGAAACCGTAGAAAAGATAGAGAAACAGGTGAAGACAAGCATATTATAGGTGCGGACCTCGAACTTAAACAGCAGTTCGACATCAAACGCATGAAAGAGATAGACTCATACAAAGGCTGGAGGCACGACCAAGGCCTACCTGTTCGCGGCCAGAAGACCCAGTCTTCATTCCGTACAGGTTCAAAAGTAGGAGTCTCAAGAGAAAGAGTCAAAGAAGAAGCAGAAGAAGAGGAGGAAGAGTAGGTGATAGGCTATGAAAAAGCAGAAAAAAAGCTATGAAACGCCTACAAGGGCATGGCAGGGAGATCGGATAGACGAAGAAACCAACTACGTCTACGAATACGGTCTAAAAAACAAAAGAGAAGTCTGGAAAAGCCAGTCAAAGGTAAGAAACTTCAGGCGGGAAGCAAGGAAGCTCAACGCTACACAGGATGAAGAGAGAGAGCAGAACCTTATAGGAAAACTCAACAGCCTCGGAATTCTTACAAAAGACGCGGATATGGAAGACGTCCTGGACCTCAACCTAGAAGACATACTCGAAAGAAGGTTCCAGACAATCATATACGAGAAAGGTATAGCAAACACACCAAAAGAAGCAAGACAGCTCATAAACCACGGCCACATAATGATAGGAGACGAAACAGTTACAGTTCCAAGCTACCTAGTCAAGAAAAAAGAAGAAAAGAATATAAAAGTAGCTCCAGGTTCAAAAAAAGTCGTGAAAGAGTGATAATATGACAGACGCTAAAAAAGGAACAGTAAATATCTACGCAAGCTTTAACAACACCATAATACATATAACAGACATCACAGGAGCAGAAACACTTGCAAGATATTCCTCAGGGATGATTACAGACGACGATAGGCTTCAGGGTAATCCTTTCCCCGCGATCAAAGCAGCTAAGAAAGCTGCGGAGGAAGCAAAGGAGAAAGGTCTTGAAAAAGTAAACATACAGGTAAGAGCTCCAGGAGGAACAAAGCCAAAGATCCCTGGACAGGGAGCGCAGCCTGCTATAAGAGCTATAACCCGTTCAAATCTTAAGGTAGGTAAGATAAAAGACGTCACACCTATTCCACATGACTCCACTACTCCAAAAAGCGAAGCAAACGGCTAGATTCTGTGGTATCCATGGAAATAGATAAGATAGAAGAAAATGGTAAAAATCTAAAGTTCGTACTGAGCGGAGCCAATCCCGCTATCGCCAACACACTGAGAAGAACAATTATGGGAAAAGTCCCCACCCTAGCGGTAGAAGAAGTAGACCTCATAAACAACACCTCAGGCCTTTTCGACGAAATGGTCGCACACCGCATAGGGATGATTCCCTGGGAGTTTCCCCAAAAAGAATACAAGCTTCCGGATGACTGTGACTGCGAAGGAGAAAAATGCCAGGACTGCCAGGTAGAGATGGTGCTTGAAAAACAAGGCGAGGGTAAGGTAAGAGCTAAAGACCTCAAGCCTACAGACAAAAAAGTCGAGACCCCTAATCCAGAAATAGTTATAACAGAACTGCTCGAAGGCCAGGAACTAGAGCTCGAAGCAAGAGCAAGGCTCGGCATAGGTAAAGACCACGCGAAGTTCCAGGCCGCTAATGCATCATACAAATACTATCCCATCGTAAAGTTAAACGGTGAAAAAGTAGAAAATAAGGAAGACGCGGCAAGAGTTGCGCCGGACAAAGTAAAGAAAGCAGACGGAGAGTTAGAAGCGGACGATTCAGTAGTCAAAGCAATGGGCAAAACCGTAGATATAAGCGAAGGCGATACTGTAGAGATGGAACAGAGAGAAGACAAGTTCATCTTCACAGTAGAATCCGTATCAGGATTGGAACCCGATTATATAGTCGAGAAGGCTCTCGATATAATCAAGGAAGAGCTTGGCAAGTTTAAAGAAGACGCGGAAGAAGCGATCCAAAACGCATAATAAAGCTAGTTCCCCGCGTAAGAATAGTAGAAGCGGGGATACCCAAGCCAGGCCAAAGTCCAAGCGGCTATAGGGGCGGGACTTAAGAAGTCCAATAGCCGTAAATAATTAAGAAATCCCGTACGCACAGGCGTTTCGAGGGTTCAAATCCCTCTCCCCGCACTCAGGTTACGCTCTGAGGACGCAATGACCGGTTCGCAAGGCGAACCGATCGGAAGGCAGATAAATAATGGGGACTCCAGCTCTGCTGGAGTGGAACCTGATGGAACTTGGCTAAAAGGAAGGGTTCCCTTTACAGTTCCAAATCCCTCTCCCCGCACTTGCGATAGGCTAGGAAAGGTTTAAAAGGATATTAAAGATAGGAGAAAGATAGCAATGGAAAAAACAAACCCAGTACTTCGAGAAACAATCATCAAGCTGGAGAAAGCAGCTAGGAAGAACGACGCTCCAGTCTACGAGAAAGCAGCAGAAGAGCTGAAGAGCTCGAAGAGGAAACAGGTAGAAGTAAATCTTTCCAAGCTAGAAAGAAAAGTAGAAGACGGAGAAACTGTCTTGATTCCTGGAAAAGTACTTGGAGCAGGCCAGTTTAACAAAGACGCGAAAATATCAGCTTTCAAGTTCACAGACTCAGCAAAGCAGGATATCGAGGAAGAAGGAGAAGCATACTTTATACAGGACCTTATAGAAGAAAACCCAGAAGGAGAAAAGGTCAAGGTGATCAAATAATGATAGTCGATGCAGAGAACCACGTACTAGGCAGACTGGCGACAAGCCTTGTAGAAGAGCTGAAAGACGGTAAGGAAATAGACGTTATCAACGGAGAAAAAGCCATAGTTAAAGGGAATCCGGACGATATAATCGAAAAATATCAAGGTAAGCACGATAGAGGAACTAGGCATTTCGGACCCTACTTCCCAAAAGATCCTGAAAAAATCGTTAAAAGAACAGTAAGAGGAATGCTTCCCGACAATAAAGAAGGAGAAAAGATGCTTAAAAAGTTGAAAGTCCATAAAGACAATCCTAGCAACGAAGAAGGAGAAGTTTTCGAGGACGCTAGGGAAGAAACTCTCAAAGGTTCAAACTACATGACAATAGAACAGATATCCAAAAACCTGAGCTGATAAAAATGGTAGTTAATACAAATGGTAAAAGAAAAACCGCCAAGGCAAGAGCAACAATAAAAGAAGGGGACGGAGAAGTAAGAATAAACAGTAGGCCGCTTAAGACATGGCCCGAGATGTCCCGCCTAAGGATAAAGGAACCGCTTAAAATTGCTGGAGAGCTTTCAGACGAAGTAGATATCGAGGTAAATGTTAACGGAGGAGGTAAGAAAGGACAGACTGACGCAATAAGAGTTGCTATTGCAAGAGGTCTTGCAGATTACGCAGAGAACGGAGAAGAACTCAGGCAGAAGTTCAGAGATTATGACCGTTATCTGCTTGTTGAGGACTTTAGAAGAACTGAGACAAGGAAGCCGAGCCAGTCAAGCAAGGGTGCAAGGCACAAACAGCAGAAGTCGTATCGTTAAGGTGTTACCATGATAATCCCTGTAAGATGCCCATCGTGCGGAAGAGTACTTGGAGACAAGTGGGAAGATTTTAAGGAGAGAGCTCAGGACGGAGAAGAAGATCCGAAAGAAGTAATGGATGATTTAGGTGTAGAGAGCTACTGCTGCAGAACAGTCTTCCTTACGCACGTCGATCTTCTGGAAGACGTGGCGGAATACAAGAAGACTTAGAGCCTCTTTTTTCTTTTCTCGAAAAAGTTCAGTAGATCTTTCTTGTAGAAGTGGAAACGTTGTTAAATCCTTCTGCAAGAATTAAAGTTAGCTACTGGCGGGGTGGTGTAGCGGTATCATCGTACCCCGGGGCGGTACGGACCAGGGTTCAAATCCCTGCCCTGCCACTGTTTCCTTATTTTTTTAATAATTGGTAACAACATACCGATATAATGAAAAGTAAAGAAACCGAAACCTCCAGCTATAAAAAAGAGATAGAAGAGGATATCAAAGAGAATAAAAATATAACAGAGATGCTTGAAGAATCTGAAGCTCCAGAGGAGATTCTTTACTCATTGGAAGAAAAATTCAC
>JALIDQ010000024.1 GCA_022865275.1 Candidatus Nanohalarchaeota archaeon QJJ-9
TAAACCTCCTCCAAAACCTCCTCACCCTCCTCTCCAGAAAGATACTCTACAAACTTTTCGTTAACATTTCTGAGATTCTCAACCCTCTCATAGTCACCATTTAACTGCAGATCCCCCTGAAGAACCTGCAGACGATTGTTTGCCTCATGATTGTACCAAGAGACCAGCTCATTCTTTAACTCTTCGAAATCAGTATCAAGCACATTACTAAGCCTTATCCCTACATCATCTCTTATCGTTACCATCACACAATAAGTAAAAAATAAAATTATTAAACCCTTACCAGACCACAGCCAGATTTTAAGTAAATCCTCCCATAATAATAGAACAATGGCACTCGTAGTAAAAAGAGAAGGCAGAACAGAAAAATTCGACAAAAAGAAACTCTACGCCTCGATTCATCATCCAGCAGTCGAAGCAGGATACAAAAAACAGCAGGCAGAACAGATAGCCGAAAAAATCTCAGAAAAGATAGAAAAATGGGCTCGAGCGAAAAATAAAGACTGCATAACCTCAGAAAAGATAAGAGAAAAAGCAGAAAAAATCCTTGGGGAAAAATACCCACAGGTAGAAGACTGCTACAAAAACCCAGAATAGCTAGTCCAGCTTATCATCCATAACCCTATAGGAAAGGCTCAAAAGCTTCTCAAAAAATTTATTCATAAACTCCTCACTTCTTCCAAACTCCTCCAGATAGAGCTCACTTATGCGGTTTATCGAATCAGATGTAAGAGGGATGTTCGCCTCATATCCCTGCCTTATAGACTCTTCTATATCGCCTCCACGAGCATCATCCCTTCTAAACGGAATCCAGGCAGGAAGAAACTCCAGAACAAATTTAAGAGCCTCCTCAACCTCCCCAAGATTTTCATCATTGCTATATATTTCAGGTGCTGAGACAAGGCCTTCAGTATCAAGTATCAGGCGGTAATAGCTGGCAAGCTCCTCAGAAAAACCCGCCTCAACCAGCTCAGTATTGACATACAGATCCTTCAGACAGAATATCATCGTCCCCATAACATCGCTTATAAAATCCACCGAATCCTCTGGAGAAACTCCACGCTCCTCAAGCTCCCTTACAACAGTATCAGAAAACGAGACCGCTACATCTTCAATTTCGTCCTCAAGACCTTCCTCCCTCTGCACGGAATGCATCAGCTCATGCGCGATCAATCCCTCCAGCGCTTTGAGATTATCCTTTGAAAACCGGTCTTCAGTTACTATCAAAACATAAGACTTGTCTGAAACAGAAAAACTAGAAGAACCAGATTCTTCACAAACCTCAAGAAGACCTTCCTCCGTGTCAGATTCAGAAACAATCTTCTCACAGTCCTCCTCGTCTTCCACAACCACAAAACGCAGTTCCGACTCTAGATCAGGCCCAATCCTCTCATAAACTTCTTTCACAACTGTAGTATAAAAATCCTCATCCAGTGAATCCGCTACAGTACACCGCATAAACCAACTAATTAGTTCCCACAAATAAAACCTCTTCCCTTCCGCCTAGCAATGGAAAAGTGTAAAAAGGTTGAAACCAGTAATTATCCGTGTATACCATCCAAGCTTGTTTTTTGAAGGTGAGAAAATGAAGACCGCCACAGACATATCAGCCGAAGATATTCTTGACAAAGATTTCAACTCAGTCAACCCCGACCAGCCTCTTACAAAAGTAAAAGCCAAAATGGAGGAGGAAAACGAGCGTGCCATACCTGTAGTAGACGGGAAAAAATTCAAAGGAATGATAAGCTACAGAGACCTCATCAAAAAAGTCCATGCCAACCCAGAAACCATAAAAGCAGAAAAAATCATGCACCAGCCCGCCGAGATACAGTCAGAAATGAACCTGATAGAGCTCTCAAGGATGAGAAAAGAGTCAGGCAGCAAGAAGATGGTACTCCAGGAAGGAAATAGGCTAAAAGGCGTGATAGGTGACAAAGACATAGTCCAACCACTAAAAAAGACAATCGACGAGATAAGGAAGCTAGATATAGAGGACATAATGAACACAAAGCTGAAAACCTTGAAAGAAGAAGAAAAGCACGACAAAGCCGCAGAGATAATGAGAAAACACAAAATCTCAAGGCTTCTTGTAAAAAACAGTCAGGACAAGCTATCAGGTCTCATAACCAGCATAGACATACTAAAACCTATGGTAAAGAAGGAAAAAATGCATCAGGGAGATTATGTGGGAGAAAAAGATCATTTTGCAGACATACCGTGCAGAGATATAATGAATCCCAATCCATTAACTCTCAGCAACCCAAAGCTCCATATCAAGGAAGCTATAAAGAAGATGAGAAGTCGGGGAGTCGAGGAAGTAGTTATAACAGACGAAGACAACAAGCCCGAAGCCATACTAACCAACAAAGACATAATCAACTACCTTGCAAGCCTCGAGTCGAAAGAAACAGTCTTACTCAACCTCATCAACGTCGAAGACGTAGGAGAAAAGCAGAAAATAAGCAACAAACTAGAGAAAGCTATTCAGGGAAGACTCAGCAGCGCTGTTGAGAAACCAAAAGAGCTCGATATTCACATAAAACGATTCAACACCTCCGGACAAAGGCAAAGGTACGATATACACGCGAGATTCTACTCCGAGCTAGGCACTACGATAATAGAAGAGGATGACTGGGAGTTATTAGACGCAGTAGATCGTATAATCGACAAGCTAACAAACAAGCTCAAAAAGGAGAAGGAAAAAAGAAGAGACCGGATAAGAAAGGACTGGAACAACGGAGACTACCGTAAATAGCTACTCCTCATTGTAAAGATCAGGAAGTGCCTTAACGATAAACTCCACAGCCTCCTCGTCCAAGGGAATCTTTATCTTATTCTTGAAACGCTTATTACCATCCTCAAAATAGCCGCGGGTTATAGATAGAAAAACCTCCTCTCCCTCCTCAGAGACAGACTTCTTCCTAGCCACCTGTAAAAACTCGTCCTCTCCAAACTCCATCTCCTCACTCTCCAAAACCTCAAACTCGACCATGGTATCACAAATAATGGTTAAGAAAGACTCGGATATAATTGTTTCGATAGGTTGGAAAGGTAAAAACTTAAGAACATACAGAAACAAAAAAACAACCATGCAAGAAGAAATCGATCAAGGCGCCTGTCCCATCTGCGGTAACGAGCTAGAGAGGGGAAAGATAGAAAAAGAAAAGCAGGAAAGGCTTAAGAAAGACTCCGATCACCTAGAAGGAAAAGACTTGCACAAACTAGTCTGCCATGAATGCGGACATATCTCCTACGAGTTCGAAAACTAGCCAAAAAGGTAATCATCCACCTTTGATTCTATAGCATCTCTATTATTCCTTATAGACTCTTCAGACATATCCTTCTCCCTCAAAAGTTCCTTAACCTTTTTTATCGCTCTGTTACGGATCCTTCTCCTCTTGAACTCATCATAACTATCCAGTTCCTCCTCGCTTACAGAGTCAGGAGGTTCCTCATCCTCTTCCCTGATAAGAACCTCCTCAGAACCCTCTTCCTTCAGAGAATCAAGCTGCTTGTTTACCTCATCCAGATCCTTCAGAGAATCCTTGAGGTATCCATGCTTCTCAGGAAAACTAGGATGCAGCTTATCAATATCCATCTCATCCCTAACAACAGGCTCGCCGGAGTCGATAGAAACTTCTCCGCCCAGTCTTATACTAGCCTTCTCCTCACCGCTTGAACCATCATCACTCTCAGGCATAACTAAGGTTTCGATACCCAGATATAAAATGTTTAAAAACACAGGATAAAACATAGTTGGTAAGGTTGTCAGGGCTGGACTGTATTTCTACAGTTGAGTGATGCAGGCCAGATATGCAGAAACCCTACCAAAAAGATAAGAGATGATAAATATGGCAAATATACACAAAGACCAAAGAGTAGCGGTACTTGTAGACGTTCAGAACATGTATTACTCCGCTAAGAATCTATACGACACAAAGGTAAACTTCAAAGGACTGCTTAGAAGCGCAGTAGCAAATCGTGAACTTACTAGAGCCCTATCCTACGTTATAAAGGCAGATACGCCGGATGAAGACAACTTCTTCGAAGCACTTCGACAGATCGGCTTCGAAGTAAAGATAAAAGAGCTCAAAGAATTCTACGGAGGCCAGAAAAAAGGAGACTGGGACATGGGAATGGCAATCGACGCTATCAAGATCGCAGACAAAGTAGACACCGTAGTCCTAGTCACAGGAGACGGAGACTTCAAAAGCCTGGTTAAGCACCTACAGGCAAACGGTGTAAGAGTTGAAGTCATGAGCTTCGGAAAATCAACCGCCAAAGAGCTCAAAGAAGCCTGTAACAAATTCCTGGACATGGACGAAAAGAAGAACAAATACCTCATATAGGGAAAGAGACTTTAGTACAGAAAGTCAAGTAAACCCTAGATGAAAACATACCAAGTCTGGGAATACGGATTCGGCAACCAGGGAAGACTCAACTTCCAAGCCGAAAGTAAAGAAAAAGCAGTCAAAGCTTTCTTAGACAGAAAGGTAGCCTCAGGCAAATCCTTCAGAGAAGTTCTCAAGCAACGCGGTAAAAAAGAGATCAGAGTATGTGTAAAAGACCCAAATAAGACAGGTACACGAGAAAATCCCAACTATCCAGAAGTCCACACCTACAAGAGACACCAAGTCTGGGATAGAGAATAAAAAAAGAGGGAAATACTACTCCCTCGTGTCAAAACCTACAACACTGTAAAGTGGACAGGTCTTAAGGAATCCTGTAACAACTAGGACCACGCCTACAACAGCTGCTACCGCATTGATCTCCATACCAAAAGAAACCATCTCAGTAACGCCAAAATAGCTGACAGCAGCTAAAGCTACTAAAAGGACTCCCAGTACAAGCCTTACAATCCTATCCATATTTCCTACATTTTTCTCCATCATAGCAGACTAAAAATTGAACTGGAGGATTAAAATAACTTGGGTAGAAACCAAAAAACCTGATACAGACCCGGTGGGACACGAAAATCAAAGATTTTCTCAACCACCGTTCCTCCGCTCAAAAATTTCGCTACGGACCCGGTGGGATTCGAACCCACGACCTTCGGATTAGGAGTCCGACGCTCTGTCCAGCTGAGCTACGGGCCCTTCCAACAAAACCTCCTTCACAGCTTAGATTAAAATAACCTTCCCAACACTTCCTCTCACCTAACTTAAACCCAAACTGTACTTGCTCGTTTTAGTAAATAAAGTAGAAAACAACATTTACAGGCAACAGAAAACCCGCACTATAAAAACATAAAAATCCAGCAACCCAAAAAGAATAGTATGCAGAACAGAACAGAAAAACTCCTCCTCATAACAACCCTACTTCTAATAACATCAACAGTAGCTTCAGCCTCACTTACAGTAACACCAGACCCCGCAGACGGTAAAAAAGACTCCATAGAATTCCAGTTCAACATCACAAATCAAGGAAAAAACTCAGCACAAAACATAACAGTTAAACTACCAACTACCGGTGGAGAAGGTAGTTCAGACCCGTTCAACATACCTCCACACACAATCAATATATCCAATCCAGATACAACAGAAATAGAAAGCCAGAACATAACCTCCCGTGACGGAGAAGATGGAACAAACGATACAGCATTCCTAAACCTAAAAAGCAGCATTAACAGTTCAGAGTATATCTTGTTCAATATATCCATTGACTTGTACTCATCAGGCACAAAGACAATAAACTCCGAGCTTTCTAACGGCGAAGAATATAGTTACAGCGTTCTAATTGACAACCAACCCCCAGAAATAACCTCCAAAAGCCCTGAAAACTCCGGCCTCACAAGCTTTAGCCAGACAGTAGAAGCAAGCTATACAGACGATTCAAATATCTCCCTAGCCAACCTAACAATAAATAGCAAACAGGTTAAAAGAAACGAAGAGACTGAAATAAGCTACACAGCCAGCAAAACAGAACTTGAAGAAGGGCAGAACAACGTTTCACTATACCTGGAAGACCGCTTAAGTAACGGCAAAAAATACAACTGGAGCTTCAGCCTCGCAGTAGAACCAATAATCGACTGGGAAACCGTAAAACCAGAAAAAGAGTCCTTCGTAACAGAGAAAAGCCCAGAAATAGAAGCAGAGCTAGGAGATCCCTCAAAGATAAACTTCTCAAAGACATGGCTAAAGATAGACAGCCAGGAAAAAGTCTACAGCAACTCCTCCTCGTTCCAGGTAGAAGACAAGAACTCCACAACACCTAAAATAGTGTTTGATAATCCCTACGTCCTAGAAGAAGGTATACACCACGTAAAGATACATGCAGTCGATAGAACAGATTCAAACAACTCCAAAGAGTTTACATGGAACTTCACAGTCGATACTGAAAAACCAAAAATAGAATCAATCTCAGTATCTGATGGTGACGTTTACACAGGAAACATGCCTGTCTACATAGAAGCGAACGATGAAAAAGACGATACAGAAACCTCAGGGATAAATAAAGTCGAGCTAGAGCTAGAAGGAGAGGAAATCACTATAGAAGAGCCAGTAAGTGGAGAATACATAGGAAAATACGATACAGAAGAGTTCAGCGACGGGGAACACGAACTAGAAATCCGTGTAGAAGACATCGCCGGAAACATAAACAAAAAGACAAAACAAATCGTTATAGACAACCAAGAGCCCGAGATAACCTATACCAAACTCTTCCCCAACCCTACAAACGTTCCACCTATACTCGAGATAACCGCAGAAGAGGAAGAGACAAAGATAGTCGAGGCAGAATACTTTATAGAAAACGACCCAGGAAAAGGAAGCGGTAAAAGCCTTAAAACAGAATCAAACTCCGGAAACGAGTTCACATATAGGAAAACTCTAAATATAAACGAGCTAGAGAACGGCGAGTATCAGCTAGGCGTACGAGTAAAAGACCAGGCACAGCACTGGTCAGAGCTAGAAGAGATAGAACTAGAGATAAACCGCAGCCTCGAATCAGAGCTAGAATTCTCAGAGAAACCTCCGCTGAAGGCTAAACAAGGGAGTTCAGGCCAGAAAACAGTAACAGTAACCAATGCAGGGAAGGTGGACTGCAAGGTTAACCTTACCGCAGATTCAAAGTTTAACGTCGAGATAGAGCCAGATTCGCAGAGAATAAGGGAAAGCGAATCTAAAACATTCACAGTAAGAGCAGAAATAGGAAACAACACAACAATAGGTAATCACACAATAACCCTTATAGCATCCAGTCCTACCACAATAGAAAAAATAGAGCTTACATTAGTAGCGGAAGCTGATATAGATACACAGGAAGAGATAGAAGAAAATCTGGAACAGATAAAAAACCGGTATCAAGAATTCAAAGATAGGAAAGAGAAATGGGAAAAACAGATAAGCAGTGAAAAATCAGAGAACATCACAGAAGAGCTAGAAGGATTAAACCAGACCATAGAGAAGATAGAAGAAAAAATAGACGGTGGCAACTACCGTTTCGCCGACAGAAAGATTCCAGAAACAGAAAAACACATAAACACAACAGAAACCATACTTAACCGAAGTATAGAAGCGTACAAGAACAGCAAGTGGCAGAAAACTCTTTTGATGATAGTCATAGGTCTGATTATCGCTTCAGCAGTAGTGATAGGATACAGCCTAATCCCTCCAGAAGAAGGGTATGGGAAAGAAGGCTTCGTTTTCAGGCCAGGAGGAAAACATCCCGCAAGAAACCGCATAGAAGGCGAACTAGAGAGAACAAAGAGAAAACTGGAAAAGAAGATAGAAAAGATTAAAGAAAAGTTAAGCAACGCGAAAAAGAGCGAAGAAACCAGCGAAGAAGAAAAAGAAGCCTGGAACGGTTACACCCCATCATAAATCAACAAAAAAAGAACGGTCATAGTCAACAATCTCCTCAAAATCATCCTTCTCAATAAGAGCATAACAGAACTCCTTGTAGGCATCCTCCACCTCCCCATAGCTACTCTGAGATATAAGAGAAGCTATATCAAGAGCCTTATCCCTTAAATCATCGTAACTCCTTATAGCCTCTATCTGATTCCCCCTACGCCTGTTTAAATACTGGGAAACAGCAGGCTGGGTCAAATCCATCATCTCCGCGATCTCATCCTGGTTATAGCCCCGGTTATCCAACTCCTGTACTACAACGCTTCTCAAAGCGGGAAGTATCTTCTCTATTATAGGTTCAGAAACTGGGTTCAGCATAGGATATAACACCGTTATAATATTTTTAAAGTCTACTCAAGTATATCAAAAGAATCAACCTCCCCATCTCCATCAAGATCCTTTCCTTTGACTATAGTCGACCACTTGTCCTCACCCCGGTATTCCTCAACGATTTTCTCCAGCTCCTGCGAAAATGCTAGGACTGCTGCCTTTGAACCAGCTTTCTGAACCCCTGCTAGGACCAGAAGAAATTTTTCAGTGTTTTTAGGGTTCCTTGTCTTAGCTATCAATCCTATCGACCCTTCATCGTATTCCTCAGTCTTCTCCGAGACAATACCGTGGTAAGGAAACTCTTCCTTCTTGAACCTGGCTGGGAGTCGGTTGTTGAACTTGGAAGTGATAGTGTTTGTAAGAGGGCCTCCCACAAGGACCATATTTGAATCATAGGACTCCTGGTTCGCTATATTCACATCCAGATCTACCAGACTTTCTTTGAAAGAACCGTAGTTTCCTAGGAGAGCGGAGACGTTAACCCCTAGATGACCGTCTCTTCCTCGAACCTGGTGCGGCCCGTGGGGATCAGGTGAGCCGACCACCACTTTACAGTCTATTCTTCCATTGTTCACAAACGGATGTAGAAACTCCTTAACGTTCTTGTCCTCCCCTTCAAAAGAACGATCCGCAACTTTCTCCTTACCTTGAGGCAGTTCAACCGCGAAAGCATAGTCCTTAGGCCGGTAAAACTTCGCTACAGAACCACCTATCGCCTCACGGGATTCTTCTTCTATGATATTGTTCTCCCGCAGCTTTTCTACATGGTAGTACACCTTCTGCTTCTCCATATCCAGCTCCTCCGCTATCCTGGAAGGATAAAGGGGTCTTTTGGCAAGAAGCTTAAGAATCCGCCATCGAGTATCGTTAAAAAGTCCTTCAAGCTCTTCAGGGTTTTCCGAAAGCCTTACATCCTTTGAATAAGTTTTCCCATACTTCTTCTCCACTAGCTTAGCCATGGGAAAGAATTGTTTTCCACGATTAAAAAAGTTTTTTTAATACATTACAACTTCTTTTAAAAGGGTTTTATAATTCTAACAGGAGAAAAACTGTTACCGTGGAATCATGTGTGGGATAACCGCTTACATAGGAAACAAAAATGCATCGGAGAAACTTGTAAACGGGTTAAAGAGGCTTGAATACAGAGGATACGACTCAGCCGGTGTCGCAACCCTAAAAAACGGGATAGAAGTGAGAAAAGATACTGGAGAAATAGAAGATATCGATGAAATGCATAATCTTACCTCTATGGAAGGTGATATAGGTTTAGGACATACCCGGTGGGCTACACACGGCGGAGTAACCCGAGAAAACGCCCATCCACATACTTCATGCGACGGGAGAATAACACTGGTTCACAACGGAATAATAGAGAACTATGAAGAGATAAAGTCGGAGTTAGAGGGGCATGAGTTCACCTCTGAGACTGATTCAGAGGTAGTTGCACACTTCTTCGAGGAGAAGCTTGAAGAAGGAACGGAAACCAGGGAAGCTATAAAGAAGTTTATGGGTAAAGCGGAAGGGACCTACGCGATAGTTTTACTCGACTCAGAAGAGGAAAAAATATACGCGATTAAGAAAAAATCCCCTCTGGCTCTGGGGTTAGGTGAGGGAGAGTATTACATAGGGTCAGATATCTACGCTTTCTCCAACTATACCGATAAAGCAGTCTTTCTAGGGGACGATGAGTTCGCTGTGATCGACAGAGAAGGCTACGAGGTATACAGTAAAAACGGAGAGAAAAAGGAGAAAGAAGTCAAAAAATTCGACTGGACGCAGGAAGAAGGGGAGAAAGAAGAACACGACCATTATATGATCAAAGAGATAAAAGAGCAGCCCAAGGTCACGAAAAGACTCCTAAAGACGTTCAAAACCTCCCAGAAAAAGGATTTAAACCGGTTTTTAGACCTTATAGAGGATCATGAAAAGGTAATCTTTACCTCTGCAGGGACTTCCTACCACGCTTCCCTACTTGGAGTCTACTACCTCCAAAAAGCCGGTGTGGAGGCGCAAGCGCTTATAGCCTCCGAGTTCCAGAACTACGAGAGGGTGGACGAGGACACGCTTGTGATAGCTGTATCACAGTCAGGCGAAACCATGGACGTTCT
>JALIDQ010000025.1 GCA_022865275.1 Candidatus Nanohalarchaeota archaeon QJJ-9
AAAGTCTTGCTGTTCGTTGAGCTTTGAGTCGTCCATTGGGATGTGTGATTTTTCTGTTTCTTCTATCTCAGGTGTTTCAGCTTTTGAGAGGTTGATTACTAGGTCTATACCTTTTTCTTTGATCTCTGCCTTGTTCTTACCGTCGTAGAGGTTTCCCACGTATATCTTGTCTCTTATCTGGTCCATATCTAGGCCTTGTTTCTCTACTCTTATCCTTTTTGTGGAACTTCCGGAACTTTGCCGCTTAGTATAAAGTCTCTTTTATGTGATTTCTTTTCTATGGGAGTTATCCACGTGGATATGGATGCGTTCTTCGCCTCGATAGAGGTTCGGGACAACCCTGAGCTTGAGGGAAAGCCTGTGGTCGTGGGTGCGGACCCTGAGTCGGGGAACGGTAGGGGAGTGGTGTCTACCTGCAACTACGAGGCGAGGAGGTATGGTATAAACTCGGGAATGCCTGTTTCCAAGGCTTACGAGCGTTGCAAGGGGGCTGAGTTCGTTCCGGTGGATAAGGAGAAGTATAACCTGGTTTCTAAGAAGGTTATGCGCTATCTTTCTTCTTTTGGCGATTCTTTTGAGAAGGCTTCGATAGACGAGGCTTTTTTCGGATTCGATTCTGATGATTTCAAGGAGTTAGAGGATATAGGCGAGAAGATAAGCCAAGGTATTAATCAGAAGTTCGATTTGAGCTGTTCTGTAGGAGTATCACCGAACAAACTTGTCTCTAAGATTGCTTCTGACGAGGAAAAGCCTGGAGGTCTTGTTGTGGTGAGGCCTTCTGGGGTAAGAGACTTCCTCAACCCTAAAAAGGCGAAAGTAATTCCTGGTGTGGGAAAGAAAACATGGAAGGAGCTCCAGAGAATTGGTGTTACCTCGGTGAAGGACTTGGCTTCCATGAAACGAGACAAGCTTCGGGAAAGGTTCGGAAAGCATGGATTAAAGCTTAGGAGGAGGGCAAGAGGTATAGATAATTCCTCTGTGGGTGGCGGTTCTGGAAAAAAGAGTTTTGGGAGCGAGACCACGTTTAGGCAGGATATAAACGATTTCCGGACCTTGAAGTCCCACCTCCGAATCCTTAAACGGGAAATAGGCTCGGAGCTGAACGGTTCGCGTTACGGTTACAGTACGGTGGTAGTCAAGTTAAGAAGGTCGGATTTTGAAACTTTTACACGCCAGAGATCGCTCGGTTCCTGTTTTAGAGATGTGGATACCGCTTACAAAACAGGATGCGAACTCTTAGAGAAACTTTATGGGGGAGACTACTACCGATTGATTGGTTTAAGGGTGAAAGACCTTGAGAAGTCTAGTATGAGCCAATCCCGTCTTGGGATGTTTCTATAATCCCCTTCTATCGAACGGGTCGAAGGGCTCTATATCAGGATCCTCGGGGAGTTCAAAATCTTCAAAATCTCCCTTTGATTTTCTACCCTCTTCCAGCTGTTCCTCTACTACCTCTTCAAGCTTTTCCTCGTCCAGATCTGCTTTCTCCGGGTCGATTTCTTGCATCGTTATCCTGTTTAGTTTCCTTTTTTGAAAAATCTATCTGTTGAAGAGTTTGAGAACTTTCCGCAACCAGTTCCGAATCCTTTCCAGAAAACTTTCTATCCCTTCTTCCAGCATATCAGGCTCTGTAATATTCCGTGTGCTGTTTTCTGCTACGTTTTCCCCTGTTTCACCTGCACCTTCTGGATCTAGCTCTGTGTAGTTTACATTCTCCTCTTCTTCCCCTATATCTACATCGCTAGGAATTTTTGAAAGCTCGCTATTCGCTTCCTTTATACACTGAACGAGTTTTTGTTTCTCTGAACTTTTACAGGGTTCTAGGTCGGTTTTTAAAGTTTCTTTAAGCCCTTGCCAGTATTCTTCAGAGTTTTTAACCGGTGTTTCCACCTCCTCTAACCGGTTGTAAGCTTCCCTAATCCCTACAGCTCCTTTCTCCACAAACAACTGCCTGACAATGAGCTCCCCGTAAGCGTATCCGAACGTGACACTCCCGCTTTCCGAGGGCGTCCATCCCATCATAAAACTCTTGTTTTCCTTGTAGTATTCCCATAGCTGTTCTGAAGTCCCTCTTGGGGGAAGAGTGAGCCTACAGTATCCTTCCTTACCTTCACACTCGCCTCTCCAGATTGTATCGTTCCCAAAAAGTTCTGATGTATGTAGACCTTTCTTCTGGTTCACGTAGGTCTCGATGAAGCGTGAAGAACCTTCGTCAAACATTGTTGAACGCGTCCTGACCCATTTCATAGGTCGCTGGTTAAACCCATGCATCGCCTCGTGGAGGACTAGACCTGTAAAACGGCTGTCATTAGCCCTTGACTCTTTTATGAATATTAAACCTCCTTTTTTATACCTTCCATCACTCCAAGCCTCCAGTTTTTCTCCGTACTCTCCTTCCGGAAGGGTCATGACTGCAAACTTCCTAAAATCCGCTTTTCTGCCTGTAAAAGATTCTAGAATAGGATAAAGCCTATCTGCTTCCGAGAGGTTCACCGGACTTACCGGTATAAAATGTGTGTAGTTGCTTTCGAGGTCGGTATAGGTAACCTTGAAGTTTAGAGGACCTTCCCCTGAAAAGTTCGCCGCCCCACCTTCAAAACTTGATCTAAATCCAAGGTTTTCCGAGGTTCCAAGCACTTTTTCCGGCACTTCTACTCTCGCATAGGTCTTTTCCTCGTCATATTCCTCGTACCTATCGTTGAAGCCAGATATCTGTAGTTGGAGGACTTTTACCTCATCCTGCCAGGTTTTTATCGCGTTGGGTATCTTATAGGAAACCTTTACGGTCTCCCTGTTTCTCCTATCACCCCTGTTCGTCTCGAAGCTAATCGCTCCGCCTATCCTCTCATAGTTTTCTATCTCTCCTAAAGAGTCTTTTATAGAAATTATCTCTGCTTTTTCTGGTATCTGCCACTCTGTATTCCAGTAGTTCGTCTCTTCCTCCGCATAAAGATTGAATGTAGAGTTTACACGCGCTGTACTGTTTCTTACCTCTACCTCGGACGATACTACCCCCTGTGCAACGATGGTGAAGAAAGCTAGTATCCCTAGAATAATTAGAATCTTTTTCATCATTATTCTTTCTATGGTCTGATTTTTATAGGAGTTCCGATATACGTTTCCTAGAAGTAAAACCAGTTCGAAGAGAGTTTCCTAATCTTCAGTTGTCCCTTCAAGCTCTATAATCATTTCTGAGAGTTCTATAAGGTTCTCCTTTAGCTGCTCAAATTCTTCTCTGGAAACTGTATCGGGTTCTTTCCTGATTTTCTCCTCTTTTAGTTCGCCTATCTCGTCCTTTAGATTCTCTATTTCCCTCATAAACTCTGAATCTCTTTTCTCCAGTCTTTTCTCTATATCAGAAAGATCTGTATCGTCTTCTGTAAGGAACCGGGCCTCTACAATCTTTTCCAGCCGAGTAATCCGGCCCTCATACTGCTCCATATCATGCTTTATAGAGTTTTTATGTCCTTTGAGCTCCTCTATCTTCCCTATCAAATCCCCTATATCTTTTTCAGCCTCTAGGTTTTCTAATCCCTTAAGCTGCTGTCTTATATTAGCTATGTCTTCCTCTACCTCTTCCTGCCGCTCATGAAGCTCCCTGAGCCCTTGTTTCGTATCCTTTATAGATTCCGTTCCCGGTCCTTCCTCCTCCAGGCTTTCCTGTATCTTCTGTTCCAACTCGTCGATTAGAGCGTCTATATCTTCTTCCTTCTCTTCCAGCCTATTCTCCAGCTTCTCTTCTATTTCTTCCTCTATCTCGCCTTGAATAGATTCTATAATCTCTTCTTTCTCCTCTAACTTCTCATCCAACTTCTCCTCTATCTCCTGCTCTAGTTCATCGGTTAAAGACTCTATATCAGATTCCTTCTCCTTTAACTTCTCCTCCAGCCTCTCCTTTATTTCCTGTTCTAATTCATCGGTTAAAGACTCTATATCCGCCTCTTTTTCCTTCATCTTACTTTCTACTTCCTCCTCCAGATCGTCTGTCGTAACAAGAGTCTTCTTTTCTACCTCGCCTATATCCTCAAAAGCCTTCTCTACCATAGGAACAACAGAATCCAGCTCTTTCTTCTTTTTCTCAAACTCCTCTCTTATCTGGTCGAATTTCTCTTTTTCAGGCAGTGTCTCGTATTTTATCTGGAGATCGTCGAATCTCTTTCTTATATCTGTAAACTGTTCACCAATCTCCTGCTGCTTCTCCTGTATCTTCTCAATCTTCGCAAACTTGTCCTCCATCTCGTAGAACATGTCCTGTACCTTGTTAGCCTTCACCTCAGAATCGCTTTCCAACCGTCTTATAGTCTGCAAAAGATCTTCAGACTCTTCTTTCATCTCTTTAATCGCTTCTATACTTCCTATCTCCTTGAAATCCGATCTCAAATCCATTATCTGCTTTCGCAAGTTTTGGAGCTTCTGGTCCTTCTCCTTAAGCTCGTCCTTAATCTGCTCGTGCTCCATATCTCTCTTAGTAAGCTTCTTCTCTATCTCATCCGGCTCTACTTCCTCCATCATCTGGTAAGCCTGTGATGCCTGGGTCTCAGTCTCGTCTATCTGCTTCTGTATCTCCTTTATACTCTCCCTAAGACTACCTATTCGTTCAGAAAACCTCTCATTCCGGTCAGAAACACTTTCTTGCCTTTCCTTAACAGCTTCAAGCTTCGCTTTAAGCTTCTGTATCTCGGCTGAAAGCTGGTCACCGCTTTTAGAATCCTCAGACTCCTTTTCTACAGTATCAGCCTCCTGCTGGGTCCCCCACTCAGCCTCGTCCGGGTCTAATGGGTCCACTTCTCCAGATACATTCTGTATAGCTCCTTCAACAGAATCATCATTCCCCTGCTCCTCCGGTTCTCCTAGAATTGACTCCAATATACCCATTTACGACCCTCCAAATAGTCTTGATTGATTCTGATTAAAATAGTTACGGGCTATAGCTTTTCTTCTACATTTTCCTTAAGCTCGTCCAGATAGATATCTACAAGGTTGAAGCTTCCCTTCCTCAGATTCCTCTTTGCAAGCTTAAGCTCGCTCCTGAACTCGTATACTTCCTCTCCCTGATCCTCCAGCTCCTGAATCTTTTCTTCCACGCTGTCGATTTTCCTGTTGTACTCCTCGTATTTCTCAAGCTCCTCGTCTGTAAGCCTGTGGGGTGAGTGGAGAAGCGGCCTGAAGTCCACGAAATACGGCCTTCCATGGTTGTACTCCGAGTTCTGAAGCATCCCAGAACCTACTTCCGCCTTTACTATCGACTTCACCGTGTCCATGTTGAACTTGTCCTTCATCCTCTCAAGATCGTTCTCATACTGTGTACGCATCTGGATTGTGGTGCCGATGTTCGCACGAATCTCTCCGCTGAAGTCGCTTATAACCTGGCTAAGGAGAATCATTCCAACTCCCCACTTCCTAAACTCTCGTGCTCCTCTCTCCAGCTGCTTGAGTCCCTTACCTGAGCCTCCAAACTTGTCCAATAGCCTGTGTACTTCGTCATACACAATTACAGTATCCAGTTCGTTTCTTTCTGGTAGATTAGCATCGAATACCTGCTGTATAGTATTGTTGACAAACTCATCGAGGTTCTTACTATCCAGCTTGTGCATACTGAATACTATTATCTCACCCTGACTGTTCTCGTTGTCAAGGTAAGGTGTAATATCTATCTCCTCACCCGGTTCTATAGCTCGTATATTTCCGTCAAAGGCCTGAGCCTCGTCTTTACTCATTCCAAACCTGTCATAATGCTGAAGCATTCCTTTATCATTACATTCTCTCAGATAACCTGACCACTGGGCGGTTGGATCGAGGACTATAACTGTAGCACCTTTCTTCAACGCTTCCTCGACCATTACCTGACCAGTAACTGTTTTTCCAGATCCAGTAGCTCCTGCGATAAGAGTATGGGTTGTTAGATCATCTAACTTAGCGTATGTCTTGGTTCCCATCTCCGCAAGCTCTCCTACGAAAGCCTGTCTCTCTCCTCCGCTTGGTATAGTGTCTAGATCAATATTCTCAGTATACCTCTTCTTCTTAAGCATCTTCTGCTTCCATCTCTGATAGTAAGCATAGCTTGATAGGCCGGATATCAGCAAGACTACTATTGCAAGCGCCAAAGTTCGGTGCTGTATTCCTTGTATCCTCTGCTCCCAGAAAGGCTTTCTCACATCTATGTTTTTAATCGATCTAGCGACTGATTGAGCTTCTTTATTGCTATAAGACGCGGTAGCCCTTAGTTCGTATGTCTTAAGCATTAAATCCTCAGGTATCTCAATTTCCAGGACCTTATCCACAGTAGTCGCCACCGCTACAGTAGTACTCGTCTTCGCAACCGTCATATTCCTCTCAGGGTCAAACATCTCCAAATTAAGATCTACATCCACGTTTCTGCTGTATCCCTGGTTGGAGAGTGAGGCCTGGACTCTAAGGTTGGTTCCAGGCGTTATTGAGCTGAAAACAGGCTCGATAACAAGATCAAGGAGCTTTTTCTCCCTCGGAACTATCTCAATGTTTATCGGAATCTCTTTTTCAACCGCTGAACCAGTTATTGTAAGATAACCTGAATAAGTATTCGGTTCCGCATCTCCAGGTATCGATATAACCACAGGAAGCTCCTCAGTTTCTCCCGCAGACAGGTTCAAAGAATCCTTCACGTAAACATACTTTTGTAAGCTGGAGGAAAGAGCGGTTTCAAGCATCTGAGAAACGTTTACGTTGTTCTTGATGTTTACAGCAGTAGTCCTCTCCTGCGCAGGCTTTAATGTAGCGTCTATCCTCTGGTTTGTAAAGTCTACAAGCGATTCCGATCTATTGTCCTTAAGAGCATCCAACAGCTGATCTATACCACTCTGGAACTCATCCTCTTCCAGCCCTCCATCGTCGCCACTGCCTGGATTTACGATAGTTCCACCACTACCACCGGACGTTCCATCATCTGTAGAAGTCTCATTGTCAGTAGTTTCATTTTCATCGGCTGGAGGTTCTGTAGCGTTAGGATCGTCGTATCCTCCTTTTTCTGCTAGATAGTAGGCGGAAAATCCGTCTAAATCCGTTATAGCTAACTTCTCATCAGGTACAATAGCTGTTGTCTCCTTCTCCCAGCTTGACTGGCAACCTTTTTCCTGATCATCGAATCCCCAGTTCTCACACTTGTATAGGGAAAGATATCTCACATTTTCGAGCTGGTATTCGTAGTCACGGTAGTCTAGCGCAATTGTTCCCTGAGCGTTTTTGAACTCTGAAGTATTTACAGACACCCCATACAGCTCGTTTTCATTTGAGCTGTTTGGAAGATCTACATACGCGTTTGGAATATTAGGATCTATATTAATCATGTTACCCTTCAAATCCTCGCCTGTAACGTTGTATAGCTGTATATGGGCTGTATTGTTTGCTTCTATTAGGAGATCGTAGGTTCCTGTTCTTATAGTCTTGCTATAGTTTCCTTGTTCAGCGTTTATCTCATGGATTTCCGCCGAAGTATTAGGTCTAAAGAGCTTTAATGTCGTAGGAACCCCTGTTCCATCCGGTGCATAGATCTCTCCTGAAACAGGTAGGTCTTCGTACACCTGGATGAACGTGGAGTTACTGTTTACATTGCCTGCTGTATCACCAGCTGAAACCTCTACATCGTAATAGCCAGTCTCACTGAGGAACCCGCTTGTAACCTCTCCTTTCCAAAGATCATCGTCCCTAGTCATTTCAGGCTCAAGTTCCCCGCCTGAAGGTTGATATACAGTTGCGTTAACTGTAGATACGTTCGCTACTTCCCCTGGATCAGTTATCTCCGTTCTTATCGTTGAGTCAGTGTTCTTTACATCCTCCGCGTCTAGGTATGAGAATACAGGTCCTTCCGTGTCCTTGTACCAGATCCTGTCCTCCTTCTCTACATTGTTTCTTACATTCTTCTCCTGCCACTCACCCTCCAGATGCAAGGTATACTTTCTACCCTGCTGGAGCTCTGGGGCTTCAACCGTTACCTCCCAGACTCCCTTGTCTGTGTTATAAGAAGATCCAACTATATCCGCCTTTCTTTCTCCAATATACGCATCCCAGTTCACGTTAGAGGTTATCTCAGTTCCTTCAAACTGCGCCTCAACCTCCATAGTTGTTTCGTCCCCTGGAACTATCTCTTTCTCCTTGCTTATATCTTGAAGGGAGATTGTATAGTCGTATACTTCTAAAGAAACGTTATATGGGGCTGTCAACTTTTCAAACGTCTGATGGTCGTATAAATCTATTGTAAGGTTATAGGCATAGTTGCCAGGATCTTCTGGAGCGTAAAGCCTGACATCCATCGACTCTTCATCGTTTACTCCTAGCGACATATCCGAAGGATCAAAAACAATGTTTTCGCTGTACGGAGCTGATACTTCAAGAGGCTGGTTTCCGGTGTTCTGAAGAACTATAGAATCCAGTATCAGTTCCGCACCCGGTCCAGCGCTTATATTAGTCTCCGAAGGCTTGCTCTTAAAGTCAAGCTCCTTCGCTATATCCACGTTCAGCGACATATTGTCCTTAGCCTTAAGACCTGCGACAACAAGCTCTCCCTCGTATATCTTATCCGGAACTCCTGCAGGAGCTTCTATAGTAACATTCAGCTGACTTTCTTCACCTGGAGCAAGACTGACCGGAGTCTCCGAGCTTATATAAAGGTCCTCACAGGCTTCACCCTCTTCACAGTCAACTGAAATACTCTCTACCCGGGTGTTACCGCTGGATGTTATTGTCGTGGAAAACTCAGATGTATCGTTGTTCTCCATACTTACAGTCTTAAGATCGGCTGATACCGACAACTCCGGATTTTCTTCGACTACAACCTTGAACCTGCGTTCTGTAGTATTTATATTTCCGTCAGCGTTCTTCCATTCCGTAATAACCTGTGGACGGTATGTTCCAGGACTTGTTCCAGCAGGTATAGTTATTTTAATGTTTTCAGACTTGTTTTCACCATATTCAATAGATCCTAACTCCTTAGAAGACGGTTCTGCGTTCCAAGTACTATTAGGAAGGTTGACTTCATAGTTTACGTTTTCAGCGGTCTGTCCTCTGTCTCCTGTACCCGTATTGGCGAAAACAGTCTCTACGTTGAACGAACTTCCCTGACTTGCGCTGATTTCATCCATATTGAACACGCTCTGGTTGAACCCTGTGCTTATCTGAGTATCAGGAACTACATAGAAAGTCTCTGTGTCTGTACTTGTAACAAGTGGATCCGGCTCCGCATTGTCTCTTGCATATATCTTAAACTGGTATTCTGCCTCTTCCTCCGGCGGAGTATAGT
>JALIDQ010000026.1 GCA_022865275.1 Candidatus Nanohalarchaeota archaeon QJJ-9
AACCTAGGAAAAGGAGGAACCGGAACACAAGAGTCCTGGAAAGAAGGAGAACTGAGCGGAAAAACGTTTAATAGTAGGACTCTAACCAGTTTCTATGGAAATAGACGCCGACTTCCACGTACACAGCCCTTTCTCAGGCGGGGTCTCGGAAAAAATGGAGATTCCTGTAATAGCGGAGCAGGCAGAGACAAAAGGCCTTGATCTTATAGGTACAGGAGACATACTCCACCCGGAATGGAGGAGGAAGGTGGAGAAACAGACAGAGGAGAGAGAAGAAGGTATTTTTTCTCACGGAGATACTAAATTCATCCTTACCACAGAGGTGGAGGATAAAAACCGCGTCCACCACGTAATAATCTTTCCCGGCCCCAGCTCCGTGGAACAGCTTTACTCCCAGCTCTCCAACTTTTCCTCAGATATAGACAAGGAAGGGAGGCCTAGAGTAGAACTGGACGGGGAAAAGATAGCCGAGGAAGCTAAGAAAGTCGACGCGTTGATAGGCCCTTCCCATGCATTTACTCCCTGGACCTCCATCTACAAAGAACACGGTTCGCTTGAGAGCTGTTACGGGGAATTGGATATAGACTTCCTAGAGCTAGGGCTCTCCGCAGATACAGAGCTAGCCGATAAAATAAGCGAGCACAACAGTTTAACCTTCCTGAGCAACTCAGACTCTCACTCACCCTGGCCTCATAGGATAGGAAGAGAGTTCAACCGGATCGAAGTCGACAAGTTAAGCTTCAAAGAGATAAAAAAGGCTATAAAGCAGAACAAAATCAAGTTAAACGTGGGTTTCAACCCGAGAGAAGGGAAGTATCACTGTTCCGCATGCCAGGAATGCTATCAGAAATACAGTCTCGCACAGGCAAGAAGAAACGACTGGAAATGCGTTGAATGCGGTGGAACGGTAAAAAAAGGTGTAAAAGACCGTATAAAAGAGCTAAGCGACGGTGGAAAATCACCTAACTGGCGTCCAGAGTACATGCACCTCGTACCTCTCGCAGAGATAATCAAGCAGGTGGTAGGGCATTCATCCGTCACAACAAAGAAAGTACAACGTATATACGACCGTTACGTGGAGAAATTCGACTCAGAGACGGATATACTTGTAGACGAGCCGGCCAAGAAGCTAAAAAAAGTCAATCAAAAGGTAGGTGCGGCGGTAGAAAAGTTCAGGGAAGGTAAGACTGTGATGGTTCCAGGAGGGGGAGGAGAGTACGGCGAACTTATAATACCGCGGAACGAGGAGGAAAGGCGTAGGATAGTCGAGGAAAGAGAATCAGAGCTAAACTGCGAATACAGAGGCAACCAGAAATCTTTAGGTGAGTTCTGATGGAATTGATAGCCTTCCTATGGAAATATTTGATAGGTGGATGGATAGCCGAGGCTAAAGGAGTTGAAACCGCTACATATAATGGAGTAGAAGCTTTAAAAGGATATAACTGGTTCAATACTGCGGTATACGTTTTTTTAGCCCTTTTAGTCTTCTACGGGATAAAGAAGCTTTTCAAAAAATACAGTATAGAGGTCGATGAAAAGTTCGCCCTAAGCCTTGTACCCTGGATGCTGCTTGGTGGAGCACTGAGAGCGCTGGAGGACACCGCAACGCTAGGTCTTCCCTGGAAGGCAGCGCTTTTCACCCCTTTCATATACTTTACACTTATAATACTTGCACTAGGGACGATTTTGATCGGTAAAAAACTCGAAACCACCGGAAAAACAGGAGACTTCCGTAAAACAGTTGCTGCAGGAGGTACAGCATCTTTCATACTTGTTCTCCTTCTCCTGGTAAGGTTTGGACTCAGGAACGGCTTTAACCAGGGAGTTTTTCCGCTATTCGGGGTTCCTATACTAGCGGTTTCTGTAGGACTCGCTTTACAGGCCTTGGCTTCTCGGAAGTTTCCGGAAACCTTCCTCAACTCTTCAATAGGTAGGATAGCCGCTGCATCACACATACTCGACGGGTCGGTTACAGCGGTATCAGTATCGTCTCTAGACTACGTGGAGAAACACGTGGTTTCCAACCTGGTTATAGAGCTTTCAGGAACGCCTTACGCGTTTTTAGCTCTTAAAACTGCAGTAATATTTTTAGTACTAGGTCTTATGCCTAGAGAAGGGGATAGAAGGTTCAAGATCCTATTGATTATAGCGGTTACAGCGGTTGCTCTAGGTCCTGCGGTAAGAAACTTGTTAAGAGCTGTGCTAGGGGTTTAATCCTCACCAAGCTTTACTTCGAAGTCGTTTATCCTATAGCTCCCCGGCGAAGTTAGGGTTAGGGTGTTAGTACCTGAACGGAGATCTTCTCTTGTAAAGTTCAAGCGGTTTTCTCCTGATTCAGGTTTGAAACTGTAAGTCCTGTTGTTGAGCTTGATCGTCATATCAGCCCTAGGAACCCCGACATAAGAGACATCAAAGCCTATAGTTCCGTTCTTACCACGGAAAAGCTGGTAGTCCGCACCAGAGACCTCGAACTCCTTCTTAACCGATCTCTGCTCTGTTCCCGAGTAGAACTTAACGTCTAATACAACACTGTTAAGGTTGTAAAACGCACCTGTCTCGGTAAGGAAGGATACGGTGTTTTCTCCAGGATGGAGACCGGTATCCGCCTTTGTGAAAGGAATCTTGATGGATTTGTCCCTGATAGAGTTACTGTAGACCTCGTTACCGTTTATATCTATTTTAAGAGGTTTGTTAAGCTTTGCTTCACCTATATCCGCTCTCAAGGTAGCTTCGTCGAAACCTTTTACCTGGTAGTCGAACAGCCTGAAAGTCCTGGTGTTCCTGCTCACGAACTCGTCGGAGAGAACGATCTCTACATCCTTTAAGTTATACGAGGTCTTCTTCCAGAACTTTAAGCTAGGCGAGCCAGCCGCTACCTGTAGGGTATTAGTACCTTTACTAAGGTTTGTAAGCTTTATGGAATGGTAGGTTCCTGGCTTGGGCTCAAACTCTTTTTCCACGTTACCGTTAAGCCTGAATTTTAGTTTACCCGACCTTACCGCATCCTCTACAGTGAAGGAGACATATAAAGCGTTAGGATTGTTTGCTTCAAACGTCAGAGCTTCGGAACTACCTTCGCCTAGAATCCCTCTTGTAACTTCTAGGGAAGAAAAGTTCTTTACAGACCTGTTAGGCGGTCTTTCCTTGACCTCTACCTCTCCGATGTTGAAACTCTTGCTTGTATGGTTTACATCGCCTACCGCACCTATGTCCTGGCTGAAGACGACTTTACCATCTCCTTCGCCACCTAGGTTTACTCCAAGATCCCCGCCTCCTGCGAGGAGACCTCCTATTATGAATATTCCGATAGCAACGATCAAAACATAACCAAAGCTTAGGCCTTTTCTCATCGTGACCACGATTTATCTTTTTCGGCTCGGAGATCCTTTCCTCAATCCGTGTTTGACGGATTTAGAGGGAGGAAGAGCCATACTGTAAGTATAAACAAACACTCTTTTAAAATTAAGCAATCTTAATGAGGTTGTGAGGAGAACTGTTAAAATCAAGTTAGAAGTAGAAGAACAGGAGAAACTACAGGAAACGATACGGCAGTTCAAATACGCCTGTAACCAAGTAGTAGAAAAAGGATGGAATGAAGAAGGATTAAAGACCTACAATAAGAACAAGCTTCACGAAGAAACATATTATCAGATTAGAGAGGAGACAGATTTACCAGCAAATCTTGTTACACAGGCAAGAGACAGAGCAAGCCAAGCCATCAAAGGATGCGTAGAAAAGCTAAAGGATGGAGACACAGTTTCTAAACCAGAATTTACGTCTGATTCAATAAAATACGACAAAAGAACATTCTCCATATGGCTCGAAGACAAGAGAGCAACTTTCTCCACAGTAGATAGACGGATAGAAGCAGAACTCCTCTACGATGAAGAAAAAGAATACTACCAGAAATACCTGTCAGAAAGCTGGAACATTACCAGTTCCACACTCGAAAAACACAGCTACGAAGACGGAGAACCCTACTATCTGCATCTTGGAGTGGAGAAAAAAGTAGAAAGGAAAGAAGAATTTGAAGAACCGAGAGTGATGGGTGTAGACCTTGGTGTAGATAATCTGGCAGTAACTTCGACAGGGAAATTCTGGTCAGGAAACAAGCTTAACCATCAACGCCGAAGATTTGAGGAGATTCGTGGGAAGCTACAGGAAAAAGGCACTCGCTCCGCACACCAAACAATTCAACATATGGAAGGGCGAGAAAACCGCTACTCCTGTGACACGCTCCACCGAATCTCCAAAGAAATTGTAGAACACGCAGAAAGAAAAGATGTTGATGTAATCGTCTTTGAAGACCTGAAAGGGATTAGAGAAGACATCAGCAACAGGAAAAAGTTCCAGGAGTGGTGCTTCCGTAAACTTTTCAAGTATGTAGAATACAAAGCAAAAGAGAAAGGAATCCGAATTGAGAAAGTCAAGTCCTCCTACACCAGCCAGAAGTGCAGTGAATGCGGACACACCACAAAAGGAAACAGGAAGGGAAGCAAGTTCAAATGCGTAAACTGCGGGAAAGAAATCCACAGTGATTACAACGCAGCCAAAAACATCGGTAATAAGTTTCTCCGCAACGGGCAAAAGTCCTCGATGCGGAAGAGCCACAGTCAACTGGCTCTCAAGTCAGGAACGGTGAATCTGAACGGCGACTACACCGCCTACCCTGTCACGGGTTAGAAGAAGAGTTCACTGACAAGCCCCAACCTCACAAAGCGTCAGCGGAGGGGGTGGTTGACATACTACCCTCGATTAATAAATAATTAAGTCAAGAAGGTTGGATTGACCCATGCAGATAATCGACCAGGACACCAAGGAAGGCTACATGAAGCTTAAAGTAGAGAAGGACGAGGATCTCTGGCATCTCAAGTATGTTATAGAGGAAGGAGACCTTATAAAGACGCTCAGCCCCAGGACTATCATAGAAGGAAGGGAGAAGAAGAAATGCATGATAAAGCTGGAAGTAGAGAAGACGGACTTCCAAGGGAGTCGCCTAAGGACTACAGGAGAGATAATAGAGGCGCCAGAAGACGTAGAACACGGATACCACACGTTTAACCTCGAGCCAGGCAAGGAGTTCGAGGTCTGGAAAGAGGAATGGAAAGAGTTTCAGATAGAGCGGGTTAAGAAAGCTGCGAGGATAGAGAACTACCAGCTTCTTGTATGTCTTGTAGACAAAGGAGAGGCGGATTTCGCGGTTATAACAGAGACAGGGATAAAGGATTTAGCGGATGTGGACGTCAATATTCCAGGTAAGATGTACAAGACCGAGGGAGAGGAGAAAGAAGTCTTCTACGGCGAGCTGATGTCTGTACTCTCAAGGAACGGAGAGAAGGTCGACCGCATAATCCTTGCAGGGCCTGGGTTCGAGAAGGAGAACGTGTATTCTAGGTTTAAGGAGGAGTATCCTGGGCTTAAGGACAAGGTAATGCTCCAGGACACCTCGGTTACCGGCTATACAGGCATACAGGAAGTGATAAAGCGTGGAGCAGTGGACAAGGTTATAGACGAGTCGCGCGTATCCGAGGAGGTCCAGCTCATGGAGGAGTTTCTTAAGCATCTCAACAAAGAGGACGGGAAAGGGATATACAAGCCTAAGGAGGTTGCAAGAGCTGCGGAGATAGGAGCGGTTGAGAAGCTTCTGATAAACGATGATCTGATAACGGAGGAACGGTACGAGAAGGTCATGGAAGCGGTAGAGAACCAGGGAGGGGAGATAAACATAATCCATACCGACCACGAGGCGGGGAGGAAGCTAAAATCCCTTTCAGGAGTCGCAGCAGTCTTGAGATACGAGATGGACTAGTTTTTTTCTATCTCCTTCCTCACAGTTCTCAGAAATTTTTCCGCAAAATCTATCATTTCCCTGGATTCCGTAGGATTTACTTTTTCTCCTGGATACCTGATACAGCTATCAGAGAAATACACTATGAACTTATCAACTTATAAGTTTATAACATTAAGGCCAGAGTTCTAGTTCCACTTCTAAATCTGCTGAAAACATATAGCTCTTTTTTTGAGACATAGATGAGACGGGAAGGTTTATAAGATATGAATCAGATATGAATCGTATGTCCTATGAGAGAAAAGTCGGAGAACGAGGTCAGATAACCCTGCCGAAAAAGATGCGTGAAGAGCTTGGTATAGCGGGTGGAGACAAGGTAGTAATACAAGAAGAAAGCGGTAGGATAGAGGTTGAGAAAAAGGACAGGAAGGAAGAACTTGTAGAGGGATACAGGAAAACGAAGGAGAGGGACAGAAACATAAGCGAGGAGATGTTAAAAGCGTCGGGAGAGGTACTGGAGGAGTAAAGATGGATATAAAACGTGGAGATATAGTGGTTGTAGATCTGAACCCTACAAAGGGTTCTGAGCAGGGGAAGATAAGGCCTTCTGTTGTGTTACAGAACGATGTAGGCAACAGACACTCACCTACCACTATAGTCGCTCCGCTCACATCCAGCTACGATAAAGTCTATCCTGTCAACGTAGAGGTCAAAGCAGAAGACACAGGTCTGGAAAAAGACTCGGTAATCCTTCTAAACCAGATAGTAACCGTGGACAAGGAAGAGAGGATACGGAACAAAATCGGAACTATTCCATCGGAGAAAGAAGAAGAGATGGATAGGGCACTAAAGATAAGCCTGGGGCTTGAGCCTATATAACGGTGTTATATTTCATAAAGTTTTGGAACTGTTTCCAGAGAAGAGATGAAGTGGAGAATGTCCGAACCTATCTTTAGTCTATAACCACTTGACTCTCCATATTGTGTCTTATAGCTCCGATTATCTTGTCGCTTCCTATCTGGTAATCGGTAAGTACTTCTTCTATTTTTTTCCTAGATTTTTTTCTTGATTTTTCCATTGATTTCTCTGGATCTTTGCCTTTGATGAGGTTTTTTGGAGTTTCGTTTGACGCTTCCATTATAGGAGACGCATATTTGTCTTTTAAGGGCTTTGCAGTGCTGTCTGTATTTCTTAGAAGTATGAACCTGTTTTTATAACCTAAAAACGCTTTTGCACCGTTTTCTACGCAGCTTTTTCCTAGAACTGATGCGGAGTTACAGGTTCTTGCGTATACGATTTTTCCTTCTGTTAGTTCCTCGTTTTCACCGTTTATCAGTAATGGCTGGTCTTTGTGTCCGCATGCTTTTCTCTCGTTTCCGTGGCCGTTTATCAGTATTAGGTCTGGTCTGTTCTCTATGTAGCTTTCGAAGTTTTCTTTTGTTGCTTTTTCTTTTTCTAGGTCGAATATTTTTCTGTTTAGCTCATCTGCTTTGTCGACGAGTTTTTCAGTCCATTTGTGCAAGTATGAAGTTACTATTTCGTGATCAGGTCTTGTAAAAAGAATTTTATCCATTCTATACCTCTTTGAAAGCTCTCAAACCTTCTAGCTGGAGTTTGGCAAATGTTTTGCCTATCTTGTCTCTCTTCTCAAGGTGTTCTTTTATCTCCTGTTTGTTGTAGGAGCCTTCAAGTCCTATCGATACTTCCATATCGGAAGGCATACTGTCTAGCCTGAACTCTGCTATCTTGTATACTTCCTCCGGCAGGTTTTCGTCTTCTTCCATCTTTGTCAGATTATCTTAAGTTTCTTGAGTTTTTTGAATATCCTCTTTCCAAGGTCGGTTCTTCCTGCTATCTCGCGCCTTGCCATCTTCCACGATACTGGTTCTCCGTCTATTACAACGACAGGTTGATCTCTTTCCTCCATTGGCAGATTGTTGTAGACTTCCATGAATCTGGAGGTGGAAAAATCTTCCTTCTTTGCAGTCATCAGTTCTCCCTGTGGAAGTTTTTAGTTCTTAAGATATTAAGGTTTTTCCTTCTTCCATCTTGGACTGAAATGGAATAAGGTCCGAACGTTCGGATTTGTATAACGGCGTTATATCTTGCTTGTTGGGTTTTGTTCTTTGAGAATTTAGATAGAAAAAGAAAAAGGAAAAGGGTAAGAGCCGGGTTTTAATCGACTCTTTTTGTGTGACAGGCTTTAGTTCATTACTGATGTGGTTCCTTTTTCGAGCTTGTTCTTGCCTTCTAGCTCGTCTGCGTGAGACTTGTAGTTGCCGATGTACTTTGCTGCTGCCTTGGTGTCTTCTGCTGCGTGTCCAGCTACGATCATTGCGTTGTAGCCTTCGCTGAATGCGTTGTCTACGGTTTGGAGTAGGAATTCTCCGTCGTAGTCTCCGCTTCTCCATTCTTCTAGTGTTCTTGTCTTGTTCTCTGATGCGAGTTCCTGTACAAGGCTGTTGACAGCAGGTCCTCCTACAAGGACTAGGTTGTTGCTGTCCTTGACAGAGTCAGCTTCTGCGTCGACAACTCCAAGGTTGTCTGTCAAGCTTCCGAGGATGTCCGGATTCTTGACTGCAGTGTAAGTCACAGACTCGTCACTTGAAGTCACTCCTGATGCACTCAACTCTCCATCAGGACCGGTCATTGCCATTCCAGCAGTAGCCTGAGCTGCAGGCATGTTCAGAGTGAAAGTCTCCGAATCGTCGCTGTCATAGTCCTCTTCCGAGTAAGCACCGAAGTCGTCATAAGCAACGTCAACGTCTACACCGTCAAGGCTGCTACTGAGCTGATCGCCTGTGTAGGTGCTATCGATGCTTGCTGCACTTTCTCCAAGAGTGATGTCCAGTGCGTAAGCCTCTTCAACTTCATCGTCGTTCTCCGGCTGAGTGAAGAGAACCTTCGCGTCAGAGTCACCTTCGGTGACTTCCAGTGCGTTGGCTGAAACTGAAAGACCGTACTGGATGTCAGAGTCTTCAAGCGAAGCTCCAACGTAATCAGATGTTGAACTGAACGTCCAAGTGACTTCTGCATCGTTGGATGCAACGCCGCTCGGAAGCTCAGCAGTCCTCTCTACATCACTGACTGATACTAGGTCAGACAGTGTGCCACTAGAAGTTTCCTCCCACTGAAGTGTTCCTGAACCATCTGCAGCTGTTACTTCTACGACAGCACCATCTTGGATAGTGTCCAATGTAGTGTCT